>JABWBQ010000117.1 GCA_013360395.1 Flavobacteriales bacterium | reverse complement strand
GCCGGCCACCCTGGCCTGGGGCACCGAGGCGCGCAAGAGCCTGGGCGGCGTGCGGGCCCTGTGGGCCGGCAACGTGCTCCGCGACGACCGCCTGAAGTACGCCGGCGGCTCCAACGACCGCGATCCCATCCTGGTGCGCATCGGCGGCGCGGTGCCCACCACCACGGTGGGCGGTTATTACGCGGAGGACGTGAACCTCGACGGCCAGGTGAAGTACGCCGGTGGCGCCAACGACCGCGACCCCGTGCTGGTGAACGTCGGCGGCGCCGTGCCCACGGCCACCCGCATCGAGCAGCTGCCCTGACGCGGCCTTCCAAGGCCGGCGGGCAACGCGTTCCACGGTGCGCGGGCCCGCATGCTACCTTGCCCGCACAACCCCGTTCGCATGCTGCGCCGCCTCCTCCTTCCGGCCGCTCTGCTGGCACCGGCCTTCGTGCTGGTCGCCCAGAAGCAGACCCCGCTGCCGCACACCCTGGCCCCGCACGAGCACGCCTTGATCCGCGACTACCGCGACAGCCGCGCCACGGACGGACGCGGGATCACCACCCCGCCCCCGGGGCCGGTGCGCACCATGGCCGAGTGGGAGGAGATCCAGAGCCTGGTGCTGTGCTGGGCCCAGTATGAAGGCATCCTCAAGCAGATCGTCCGCCACGCCAAGCAGGAGTGCGAGGTCATCATCGTCTGCGACGACGCGGCCGACGTCACCGCCTACCTCAACAATTCCCAGTACGGCGGCCCGCTGGACAACCTCGACAACATCACCCTGGTCGAAGGACCGTACAACAGCATCTGGTCGCGCGACTACTTCGCTGAGAGCATCTACCTGAACGAGGTGGATTCGCTCTTCCTGCTGGATTGGATCTACAACCGGCCACGGCCCTTGGACGATGCCATGTCCGACCTGGTGGGCGGCTTCAAGGGCATCCCCGTGTACGGCACCACCGCCGCGCCGAACGATCTGGTGCACACCGGCGGCAACTTCATGTGCGACGGCTTCGGTACGGCCTTCAGCAGCTGGCTGGTGATGGACGAGAACGGGCCCAACGGCCAGTTCAACCAGACCGTGAAGAACGAGGCGCAGGTGGATGCGATCATGAACACCTGGATGGGCATTCAGCCCGGCCGCTACATCAAGATGCCGACGCTGCCCTACGACAACATCCACCACATCGACATGCACATGAAGCTGCTCGACGAGGAGCACCTGCTGGTGGGTGAGTTCCCGCTCGGCCTCAGCGACGGGCCGCAGATCGAGTCCAACCTGGACGACGTGACCGCCACGTACAACAGCGTGTTCGGCACGCCGTACGAGGTGATCCGCGTGCCCATGCCGCCGAGCACCGGGGGCAACTACCCGCCCGACGCCAGCTACCGCACCTACGCCAACAACGTCTTCATCAACGGCACGGTGCTGGTGCCCACCTATCGGACGGCGTACGACACGGTGGGCCTCCGCATCCTGCAGGAGAGCCTGCCCGGCTACAAGGTGGTGGGCATCGACTGCGATGACCAGGGCCTGAACATCATCAGTGCCAGCGGAGCCATCCACTGCATCACCAAGGGTATCGGTGTCAGCGACCCGTTGCTGATCCGCCACCAGCGGCTGGACGACACCTACGAGACCGTGGACCCGTACGCCGTGGAGGCCTACATCCGGCATCGCACGGGCATCGCCTCGGCGCAGTTGTACTGGACGGTGGACACCGCCGCCGGTTTCGCGGCGGTCCCCCTCACCGATCAGGGCGGCGATGTGTGGGCCGGGGCCATCCCCGCGCAGCCCGTGGGCACCCGCATCTTCTACTACATCGAGGCCACGGCCAACAGCGGCAAAGTACAGGTGCGGCCCCTGGTGGCCCCCGCGGGCTGGTGGAGCTTCCGGGTGCTGGACGCCAACACCGCCGTGAACCCCGTGGAAGGTCCGTCCTTCGCGGCGCTCTACCCCAACCCGGCCACCGCCATCGTGGTGGTGGGCGTGGAAGCGGGCTGCGACGAACGGGTGGAACTGCGCCTGCTCGACGCCACCGGCCGCCTCGTGCGCACCCTGTTCCACGGCCGTGTTCCGCCCGACGGACGGTTGTTCGTGGACGTCGCGGCACTGCCTGTGGGCGTGTACCGGCTGGAACTGCTCGGCGCCGCGGGACGCAGCACCCGCGGTCTCCTGAAGCAGTGAAGGGCACGGATCGGCACGACCTTGGCGTTCCTCCGGCGTGATGCCATTGCCCGCACCTTCGACCTTCCGCCCGGTGCTGATGCTCCTGGGCGTAGTTTTCACCGCCGTCCTCCAGGCCCAGCCCGCCATCCCGTGGGCCGCGGACCGGCCGCTCACCTGGGCCGATTTCCAGGGTGCGCCGCCGCGCAACACCACGCGCGACGCCTACACGTACTACGGCATCTCGGCCAACTTCGAGCGTGATGCGCGGGGCCGCGTCACGGCCGAGGTCCGCTGTGTGTTCATGCCGGAGAAGAGCTGGGTGCGGCCACCGGCGAAGGCCAGCGCACCGTTGCTGGCGCACGAGCAGCTGCACTTCGACCTGGCCGAGCTGCACGCCCGCCGCTTCGCCCGGGACCTGCCCGACCTGCTCGTCGGGGACGACCCCGAGGCGGCCTTCCAGCGGGCGCACGACCGCATGATGGACCGCCTGCGCGAGGAGCAGGAGCGCTACGACCGCGACACCGACCACGGCCGTGATGCGGCCGCCCAGGCCCGCTGGGCCGCCGAGGTGCGTCGGCGTCTGGCCGTAGGGACGCCGTGATCAGCGGGCCACCGCGAAACGCACGATGCCGCTCTGGCCGTCGTCCAGCAGCAACAGGTAGGCGCCGTCCGGCAGGTCATGCACCGGCAGGGAGGTCCTTGCGTCGCGGGCACGCACGGCCATCGTCCGCACGGGGCGTCCCTGCAGGTCGTGCACCGAAGCTGTGCGCGCATGGGCGGGCACGCCGGTGAGCTGCAGCACGTCGCGCACCGGCACCGGGAAGGCGGCGAGCGCCGGCCGGTCAACGGTGGGCATGCCGGTGGCCAGCGCCGCCTGGTCGCACAGGGTGAAGGGCCCCGCGTCGTCGCCGCCGCCGTTCCACACGCGCACCAGCAGGTCCGTGTTCAGCGGCAGGTTCTCCAACGTCACGGGTGCGTTCACCCCGGTGAAGCAGCTGAGGTAGGTGGGCGTGGCGCAATCCGTGTAAACGGCCATGTTCAGGCCGTCGGCGCCCTGGCTCTCCAGGGTCAGCACGTGCGAACCGGTATCGCCGGTATTGAACGTGTACCACACATCCACGATGTTGGCCCACGGGTCGCAGGGCGGGTTGGGCAGTGGCGAACCGTAGGCGCACACGTTGGTACCCTGCGTGGGCGTGGTGCAGGTGCCCAGGGGCAGGGTGGGCAGGGGTGCGGCGTTGGCGCAGGCATCGTTCGCCGGCACGTTGGCGCATGGCGGTGCACAGTACATGGACAGCAGGAAGGAGCCCATGGCGCCGTTGTACCCATGCACCAGCACCAGGTATTCCGTGCCGTTGCCGGTGGGGAAGGTGATGCGGCTGGTGTTCCCGCTGCAGCCGGTGGCGTCGTCGTTACCGGCAGCGCAGACCAGGTTGCCGCAGCTGCCTTCGAAGACGCTGATCCGGGTGTCGAACGCCGCCTGGCCGCAGGTGGTGAGCGTCACATCCTCGCCACTGCCGATCAGGAGGTACCAAAGGCCGGGCGCGCTGACGGACGCGGCCGCACAGGTGGGTGCGGGGGTGTAGAGGCCTGCTTCGGTGTCCCCCGCCAGCGTGTCGCCGCAATTGATCGCCTCGGCCTGGTAGCAGAAGGCATTGGCGGCCACGGGGTCGAGCCGGGTGGTGAAGGCGACCGGGCCCACCACGTCGCTCACCTCGCCGCCCCCGCAGTCCTCGTGCACGTAAAGCTCCATGTCCGTGCCGGGCATCAACCCGTTCAACGTCACCGGCGGTCCGTTCAGTCCCAGGGTGCCGCTCACCACCGTGCCCGTACCGGGGACGAAGCCCGCCGGTCCGTGCTCCACCGTGAAGGTCCCGCTGCCGTTGCTGCTGGTCCAGTACACGATCGCCTGCGTGTCGCTGGGGCTCACCACCACGTCCTCGGGCGCCGGACAACCGGTGCAGCTCATCGCCAGGGTGAAGTCGCCCGTCTGCCCGTTGTAGCCCTGCACCAGCACGTAGTAAGTGACGCCCGGGTCGGTGAGCACGGTGAGCTCCGAGCTGTAGCCCGCGCACAACGGGCTGTCGTCGTTGCCGCCCACGCACACCAGGTTGCCGCAACTGCCGCTGTACACGTTGATGCGCGTGTCGTAGTCGGCCATGTTGCACGTGCTCAGGGTGGTGCTGCCCTGCATGCCGGTGAAGGTGTACCAGATGCCCGGGGCCTCGATGCCGGTGCCGCAGCCCGCCACCGCGTCGGCGAGCGCATCGGTGGTGGAGCCCTGCACGGTGTCGCCGCAGGCGATGGGCAGTGCGCCGTTGCAGTCGTCGTTCACCACCGGCGGGAGCGCGATGGCCATGGGCAGGCCGTGGTGGAAGGGAGCGGGGCCGGCGTGCACGACCGCACCGCTGTGGATCAGGACGGCGGTGAGCACGAGGGCAGGGGAGGGCAGGTGCGCCATGGGGTGATGCTGGAGGTGGGAAAGATATTCGGATGGGACACTGTCTCGTCCTGAAAAAAGTTGACAGGTTAAAGGTGTTGGTCCTGTGTTAGGGTTGCAATTTCAGGTTGGTCCTGTTCGAGGTTGACATGGGCGTAAT
>JABWBQ010000055.1 GCA_013360395.1 Flavobacteriales bacterium | reverse complement strand
GGCCGGGATGGCGGGGGCGGAGCAGCAGCCCGAGCAGCAGGAAGGCGAGCGCGCCGACGACGGTGGCGAGCGCGAAGGGACGGATCACCGGGCGCACCGGGTCCATGGCCTCCGCGGTGAGGGCCGCGATGTCGCGCGTGGTGCTGAGGTAGGGATCGCCGCCGGTGGCCACCAGGCGGATGGCCTCGCGCAGGGTGTCCACGCTGAAGGGCTTGAGCTCGTGCGTGGGGGCGAAGAGCTCGGCGATGCGGTCGGGGCCCAGGCGCACGGTGCGGTAGGGGCCGCGCAGCACCACGGCGTGCAGCAGCTGTTCGGTGGCGGCGGTGGCGGGGTCGATGCGCAGGCCCTGCACGCGTGTCACCTCCGCCGGCAGGGTGAAAGTGATGCGCTGGCGGGCGGCATCGGCCCCGACCTCGGCGGTGCAGGTGCGGGCGGCATCGTAGGCGTAGGCGCTGTCGTCCCAGAACAGGGCGTAGGTGTCCGCGTAGGTGGTGGTCACCTCCAGTTCCACGCGCAGGCCGTGGGCGGCGGGCCGCACCCGCAGGGCCCACCAGGCGGCGAAGAACGCCAGGCAGGCGCCCAGCAGGGGCAACCAGAGGCGGCGCACGGCGGGGTCCATGGTTCAGAAACGGAAGTAGATGAAGGGGCTGTAGGTGGTGCTGGCCACGGCCATGGCCACGCCGAGGAACAGGACCAGCAGGCCGATGCACTCGGCCAGGCCGCGCAGGCCGGTGGGGAAGTGGGGCTCGGTGCGGCGCAGGCCCACCAGGCGGCCCAGCATCGCATGCACGTCAAGGGCGCCGAGCACGCCGACGGCCAGCGCCACCAGGGTGGTGTTGGTGACGAAGAGGGCCGGCGGGTTCAGCACGGGATCGCCCGGGATGGCGCCCACCATGGCCAGGATGGTGTGCCAGCCTTCGGTGAGGTCGGTGATGCGGAAGAAGACCCAGGCCATCAGCACCACGAGCAGGGTGTAGAGGTGGCCCACGGCGCGGGGGGCGCGTTCGAGCAGGCGGCCCAGGCCGGCGCGTTCGGCCACCAGGAAGAGACCGTGCACCAGGCCCCACACCACGAAGTTCCAGCTGGCGCCGTGCCACAGGCCGGTGAGCAGGAACACGATGAAGAGGTTCAGGTAGGTGCGCGCCGCACCGCCGCGGCTGCCGCCCAGGGGGATGTACAGGTAGTCGCGGAACCAGGTGCTGAGGCTGATGTGCCAGCGGCGCCAGAACTCGCGCAGCGAGCGGGCGATGTAGGGGCGGTCGAAGTTCTCCAGGAACTCGAAGCCGAGCATGCGGCCCAGGCCGATGGCCATGTCGCTGTAACCGCTGAAATCGAAGTAGATCTGCACGGCGTAGGCCACGGTGCCGAGCCAGGCGGTGGCCATGGGCAGTGCGTCCGGTGGCACGGCGAAGACCCCGTCGGCGATGCGGGCGCAATGGTCGGCGATGAGCACCTTCTTGGCCAGGCCCACGACGAAGCGCCGCACGCCGCTGGCAAAGCCCGGCAGGGTGGTGGTGCGCGCGGCGATCTGGCGGGCCACGTCCTGGTAGCGCACGATGGGGCCGGCGATCAGCTGGGGGAAGAGGCTGATGTAGAGCGCCAGGGGGCCGGGCCGCTGCTGCACCTCGGCCGTGCCGCGGTACACATCGATGGCGTAGCTCATGCCCTGGAAGATGAAGAACGAGATGCCGATGGGCAGGTGCACCGGGGCCAGTTCCACCGGGGCCAGGCCGAAGCCGGCCGTCACCGCGTTGAAGCTGTCCACCAGGAAGTTGGCGTACTTGAAGGCGACCAGCGTGGCCAGGTTGAGGGCGACGGCGATGCCCACCCACAGCCGCGGACGTACGCCGCGATCGATGGCCAGGCCGCACAGATGGTTCACCAGCACGGTGGCCAGCATCAGCAGCACGTAGGCGCCCTCGCCCCAGGCATAGAACAGCAGGCTGGCCAGCAGCAGCACGGTGTTCTGACCGCGTCGGCCGATGAGCCACACGGCCAGGAGCGTCAGCGGCAGGAAGAGGAAAAGGAATACCGGCGAGCTGAAGACCATGGAGGCGGGCGGCTAATGTAGGCCGGTGCCGCCAGTGCGCAGAAGGCCCCGGAACACGCCCGGGCACGGGGGGTCAGCCGCGTTGGAAAACGGCGTCAGGGTCCTTGAAGGCCTTGAACTCGATGGCGTGGCCGTCGGGGTCCTCGATGAAGAGGCTCACCTGTTCGCCCACCTCGCCCTTCATCACGGTGCGCGGCTCGATGAAGAAGGGATGGCCCACCTTCTTGAGCTTGTCGCGCAGTTTTTTCCAGTCGGCCATGCCCAGCACGATGCCCCAATGGTCGCCGGGCACGTTGGACTTGGGGTTGTAGATGCGCGCGGTGCGGATCAGCTTGGGCACTTCCTGGATGGTGAGCTGGTGGCCGAAGAAGTCGTAGTCCACCCAGCTGTCGGCGCTGCGGCCCTCCTTGCATCCGAGGAAGCGGCCGTAGAAGGCTTTGATGCGCTTGAGGTCGGTGGTGACGAAGGCGAGGTGGAAGGTCCCGTTCATCGTGTGGGCCAGGGGTACGGCAGCCCGAAGGTAAGGCGGGGATGCCGCAAGGAGCGGCCTGCGGGCGGTCAGTCCTCGTCGTCCTCGTCGTCGCCGGCGTCCTCATCCCCGCCGTCGTCGCCGTCCTCCTCGTCGTCCTCGTCCCCGTCGCCGTCCTCCTCGTCGGTGTCGTCCTTGGCGTCGTCGTCGGCGCCTTCCAGGCCTTCACCGTCCATGTCCTCGGCCCCTTGGGCGGCGCCTTCGTCCTGGTCGAGGAACTCCTCGATCTCGGCGCGGCTCTCGGGGTTGATCTTGATGAGGTAGATGGCCTGGGCGGTGCGCAGTTCGATCACGCGCAGGGTCTCGCCCTTGGCCGTGCTGATGGCACGGATGTGCGAGTTGTCGATGCCGTCGGGATACTGCTCCTGCAGCTTCTCGCGCAGCTCGTCGGTGAGGGTGTTGAAGGAGCGGATCAGGCGTTGCATGGGGTGCTCACATGTCCAGGATGTAGGCGAAGATCAGCGGCGCCACAATAGTAGCATCACTTTCGATGATGAACTTGGGGGTGTCGATGTCGAGCTTGCCCCAGGTGATCTTTTCGTTGGGCACGGCACCGCTGTAGCTTCCGTAGCTGGTGGTGCTGTCGCTGATCTGGCAGAAGTAGCTCCAGAAGGGCACCTCTTCGCGCTGGAGGTCCTGGTGGAGCATGGGCACCACGCAGATGGGGAAATCGCCGGCGATGCCGCCCCCGATCTGGAAGAAGCCGATGCCCTCGCGCCCGGCCTCGCGGGTGTACCAGTCGGCCAGCCAGATCATGTACTCGATGCCGCTCTTCATCATGGAGGGCTTGCAGTCGCCCGTGATGCAGTGGCCGGCGAAGATGTTGCCCAGGGTGCTGTCCTCCCAGCCGGGGCAGATGATGGGCAGGTTGCGTTCGGCGGCGGCCACCATCCAGCTGTCCTTCGGGTCGATCTGATAGTACTGCCGGAGGACGCCGGAGTTGAGCATGGCGTAGAAGTACTCGTGCGGGAAGCGCCGGTCGCCGGCCTTGTCGTCGGCGGTCCACAGGTCCAGCACATGCTTTTCCAGCCGGCGGAAGGCCTCGTGCTCGGGGATGCAGGTGTCGGTCACGCGGTTCATGCCGCGGTCCAGCAGGTCGCGCTCCTGCCGGGGGGTGAGGTCGCGGTAGTGGGGGATGCGCTCGTAGTGGTCGTGGGCCACCAGGTTCATCACGTCCTCCTCCAGGTTGGCGCCGGTGCAGCTGATGATGTCGACCTGCCCCCGGCGGATCATCTCGGCGAGGATCTTGCCCAGCTCACCGGTGCTCATGGCACCGGCCATGGACACGAGCATCTTGCGTCCGGCGGCCTTGTGGGCCTTGTAGGCCTTGGCGGCGTCCACCAGGGCGGCGGCGTTGAAATGCAGGAAGTGCTTCTCCAGGAAGGCGGAGATGGGGCGTGCGCTCATCAGGGGGGTGTTGTGGAAGGCTCCCGTCGGGAGGGAGCGACGGGGCGAAAGATAGACGTGGGGCGATGTCCGTGGAAGGGGGCGGCGGTACGGGGGTGTTCACTTGCGCACGGCCTCCTCCTGGGGCAGGTAGCCCAACAGCTGAAGCATGCGCTCGGCGCTCTGTTCGGGGGCGAAGAGGCGGTCGGTGAGGGTGCCGTCCGGGGTGCGGTCCAGCAGCACGTGCTTGGGCTTGGGGATCAGGCAGTGCTGGATGCCGCCATAACCGCCCAGGGTGTCCTGGTAGGCCCCGGTGTTGAAGAAGCCGATGTACTGGCGGCGGTCCTCCCGGAAACGCGGCAGGTAGATGGCGTTGATGTGCTGCTCGCTGTTGTAGTAGTCGTCGCTGTCGCAGGTCATGCCGCCCAGAAAGACGCGCTCGTACTCGTCGTTCCAGTTGTTCACCGGCAGCATGATGAAGCGTTTGCTGATGGCCCAGGTGTCGGGCAGGGTGGTCATGAAGCTGCCGTCGATCATGTTCCAGCGCTCCTTCTCGTTCTGCTTCTTCTGGTGCACGATGCTGAAGAAGGTGGCGCCGCTGTCGCTCACGGTGAAGCTGCCGAACTCGCTGAAGATGTGCGGTTCGCGCACCTTGTTCTCGGCGCAGATGTCCTTGATGCGGCCGGTGATCTCGCCGATCATGTAGTCCAGGTCGAAGCTGAAGTTGAAACTGTTCTTGATGGGCAGGCCGCCGCCGATGTCCAGGGTGTCCAGCGTGGGGCAGAGCTTCTTGAGGTCGCAGTACACGTTGACGCACTTGCTCAGCTCGTTCCAGTAGTAGGCCGTGTCGGTGATGCCGGTGTTGATGAAGAAGTGCATCAGCTTGAGGCGGAACTTGCGCTGGCGGCTGACGTTGCGCATGTAGAAGGGGATGATGTCCTTGTAGCCGATGCCCAGGCGGCTGGTGTAGAACTCGAACTTGGGGGCCTCCTCGGCGGCGATGCGGATGCCGATGTCGCAGGTGCCGGCGATCACCTCGTCCAGCTGGTAGATCTCGGCCATGTTGTCGATGATGGGCATCACACGCACGCCGGCGTTGGCCAGGCGGCCGATGTTGCGGATGTAGCGTTCGTCCTTGAAGCCGTTGCACAGGATGATGGCGTCCTTGGGCATGCGGCCGCGTTCGAGCAGCAGCTCGATCATCTCCAGGTCATAGGCGCTGCTGGTCTCCAGGGTCACGCCCTTGTCCAGCACGCGGTCGATGATGTAGCTGAAGTGGTTGCTCTTGGTGCAGTAGAAGTAGGTGTACTCGCCCTGGTAGCCGTGCTCGCGGAAGGCCTTGGCGAAGCTGGCGCGGGCCAGGTCGATCTTCTCGCCGATCTTGGGCAGGTAGGTCACCCGCATGGGCGTGCCGTAGCGTTCCAGCAGGGGCACCAGGTCCACGCCGTTCCACAGGAGGCGGTCGCCTTCCAGGCCGAACTCGTCCTTCGGGAAGTCGAAGGTCTGCTCGATGAGGTCGATGTAGCGGGTCTTCATGCGCGGGGTGTGCGGATGGACGGGGTGGGACGGAGGCCTGGGGCCGTGCGCGGGACGTGCCGGTGCGCGGGACGGGATGCGTCCGGAACGGGCGGTGAGGCGTGCACGGGAGCGGCTGGTGAGGGCCGGAGGGGCACGCGCGCGTTCATCAGCGGAAAGCGGTGGCGGGCGTTCCCTGCGGCACGGGGGCCGCACCGCCCATGGCGATGAGCAGGGCCGACCAGGTCTGGTCGCAGAGGCCGGTGGCGCGCTTGGTCATGGGCGGGTGGCGCAAAAGTAGCGGCCCCGGGAGTTGGTGGGAGGGGCGGACGCAAAAACCGCGGCCCGGGGGTGGGGGCGGTCCCCACCGCTTCACAGCCACCGTTTCCGGCGGAACCAAAGGAGCATGCCGATGGCGATCGCCGCCATCAGCCCCATCACGGCGAAGTAGCCATACCGCCAGCGGAGCTCCGGCATGTGGTCGAAGTTCATCCCGTAGATGCCCACGATGAAGGTGAGCGGGATGAAGATGGTGCTGATGATGGTGAGCAGCTTGATGACCTGGCCCATGCGGAGGTTGACCCCGGCGTGATAGGTGTTCTCCAGGCTGGCGAGCATGTCGCGGAAGGTGCCGATGGTCTCGGCGATGTACACGGTGTGGTCCTGCAGGTCGTTGATGTAGCGGCGGGTGCTTTCGGCGATCAGGGGGCTTTGCAGCGTGTTGAGGCGGCCGGCCAGTTCGCGCGCGGGGGTGACGTGCCGGTTCACGGTGATCAACAGGCCGCGCAGTTCCTGGAGGCTGAGGAGGTCCTCGTTGCCGGGCCGCACGGTCACCTTGCGCTCCAGGCGTTCGATGCGGCGGCCCAGTTCCTCCACCACCAGGAAGTAGTTGTCCACGATGACGTCCAGCAGGGAGTACAGCAGGTAATCGGCACCGCTCTTGCGCACGCGGCCGAGCTTGTGGCGGATGCGCTCGCGGATGGGGTCCAGCACGTCGCCGGGCCGTTCCTGGAAGCTGATCACATGCCCCCGGCCGAGCACCAGGCTCACCTGCTCCACGTCGATGGAGCCGGTGTCCGGGTCCAGGGCCAGCATCTTCATCACCACGAAGAGGTCGTCGCGGTATTCCTCGAGCTTCGGGCGCTGGTCCGTGTTGAGCACGTCCTCCAGCAGCAGGGGGTGCAGACCGAAGCGATCGCCCACGGCGCTCACCATGCGCCCGTCGTTCAGGCCGTCCAGGTCCACCCAGCACACCATGCCGGGGGGCGGCGGCAGTTGCAGCGCCATGAGGTCGGGCGCCATCGTCTCCGAATAGGTGTCGCTGTCGTACACGAAGGCGCGCAGCGTGCCCTGCTCGGCAGCGTCGCCGGCCACCTGCACCAGGGATCCCGGCGGCAGGCCCGCCTTGCCGGCCCGGCTATGCACACGCTTGACGTCCATCGGCGGCAGGGCCGGCGCCCTCGTTGCTGTGCACCGCAAGGCGGTGCTGGTGTGTGATCGCGATGCGCAGGGCGTCGGGGTCGACAGCGAGGACCGGATGGCGGCCGTGATGCATCGGGTGTACGGCGTCGGCGTGCATCGGGCGTGCGTGGAGCCTGTTCGCCGGTGGGTCGGTCGGGTTGCCGCCGCGTACAGCGACCTGCAAGGTAGCGCCCATCCCGGAGCTCAACCACCGGGACGTGGCCAGGCCCGGTGCATGGAAGGTCATCTCATTGCGGGACCGGGGCATGGCCGGGGGCGGTTCGGGTGAGGTCGGTCTGGACGATCCTGCGGATGGGCATCGCGAAGGGGATGCCCTGCTGAAGGAAGACCTCGAGCACGGCATGGTTCAGGTCGTAGTGCATGCGGCGTGCGGTCACGGGGTCCTTGGCCCACACGTACATCCGCAGTGTGATGGCCCCCTCGTTGATCCGCACCAGGCGCACGGTGATCGGCTCGTTGGGGTCCTCCATGTTGGTGGTCGTGGGGCTGGGGATGCGGTCGGGGTGCAGCATGGCCTGACGCTGCATCATGGCCATGGCCTTGTTCACATCGGCGTGCAGGGCCAGTTCGAACTCGACGAACTCGCAGGTGCTCTCGTCGCGGATGCTGCTGTTGACGATGCGGTCCTCGCTGAGGATGGAGTTGGGGATCACCAACCGGCGGTTCTCGAAGGTGAGGATGGTGGTGTGCCGCAGGTTGATGTCCTCCACGGTGCCGAAGATGCCGGCCTCCCCGGCCTGGATCATGTCGCCCACGCGGAAGGGTTTGAAGGCCACGATGAAGACCCCGCTGATGATGTCGCTCAACGCCTTCTGCGCGGCAAAGCCGATCACCACCGCCAGGATGCCCGCGCCGGCGAAGAAGGTGAAAGCCATGGCGCGCAGTGAGGGGATCACGTAGATGATGGCGATCAGCGCCAGGATCACCATCAGGGTGCGCACCCCGTTGCGGAAGAAGCGGTAGCGCGTCATCTCCTCGCGCCCCTGCTCCTTGGAACGCTTGTAGGCGCGACGCAGCCCGAAGTAGATGAGCCGCTCCACGAACCAGGCCGCGAACAGGATGGCGGCGATCTTCAGCACCACCAGCAGGTCCATGCCCAGGCTGCGCAGGAATTGCTCGAACCTCCCGACCTCTTCGTCCATGTGCGGTTGCCAGGGCGAACTTAGACCGGCCGGCACGCCGGGCATCGCCCGGGCCGAAAAGCGATCAACGATCGGCCGTGCATGGCCACCGCCCGGGATGCGGGATCAGGCATCCGCCAGGGAGCTCCGCAGTTCGGCCCCCCCGGCGAACTCGCGGGGTTCCCGCCCGCGGCGGAACACCCGCATGCCCCGGCCCTCCACCACGAGCCGTTCGCCTTCCACCCGGAGCAGCGTGCCTTCCCGCAGGCCCGCCACCACGCTCCGGGGGTTGAGGGCCAGGAATTCCTCGATGCGCTGGTCGCGGGTCTCCCCGCCGTGGCCTTCGAGCCGTGCTTCGGTGTAGTGCGGGTTGATCTGGAAGGGCACCAGGTCGAGGGCGCGCAGGCTCGGCGGCTCGGTGATGGGCATGTCGTTGGTGGTCATGATCGAGGGGCAGGCCACGTTGCTGCCGGCGCTCCAGCCCACGAAAGGCACCCCCGCCACCACCCGCGCACGGATGGCCCGCACCAGGTCGTGCTTGTACAGCATGCGCAGCAGCTGGAAGGTGTTGCCGCCACCGATCATCACGGCTTCGGCATCGGCCAGGGCCTTCACCGGGTCCGCCTGGGCGTGCAGGCCGATGAGCTCGTGCCCCATGGCCCCGAGCACTTCACGCACCCGCCCGGCGTATTCGTCCAGCCCCATCGTCACCGCCGCGAAGGGCACGAAGGCGATGCGCTTGCCCGGACCGAGGAAAGCTTCCAGGTGCGCCCGGGGCCAGCCCAGGAACGGCTCGCCCGGCAGGGTGGAATTGGACAGCAGCAGCAATTGCATGGCGTGGTGTTGAAGCCCCCAAGGTACTCAGGCCCCGAGGATGCCCTTCGCCCCGCCGACCCGGCTGCGGGACGAACGGTGTGATCCACCCGGGCACGCCGGCAGGACGAAATGCGCTGTCCCGGACCTGGCCGTGCCGCCCCGGCCATCGCGACCTTGGTTTCTTTGCGCCCGATGAGGACGCATGCTGCGACCGGTGACAGGCTCTGGAGCCGGGACCTCCTCCTGGCGGTCCTCAGCTATTTCCTGGTGGCCTGCGCCTTCAGCCTGCTGATGCCCACCCTTCCCCTGTTCCTGTCGAAGGAGCTGGAGGTGGAACCCACGCACGTGGGGGTGGTCCTGTCCTCCTACGTGCTGGCCCTGCTGCTGGTGCGCCCCTTCAGCGGTTACCTGGTGGACCGCTTCCCCCGCAAGCGCATGCTGCTGCTCACCACGTTGCTGTTCGTGCTCACCTTCGCCGGCTACCTCTTCGCCGTCACGACCGGGTTCTTCGTCGCGGTGCGTTTTGTGCACGGCCTGTTCTGGGGGCTTTCCACCGTGGCGGCCAACACGGTGGCCATCGACATCATCCCCTCGGCGCGGCGGGCGGAAGGCATCGGCTGGTTCGGGGTGGGCATGAACCTGGCCATGGCCACGGCGCCCTACCTCGGTGTGACGATCTACGAGGAGCACGGCTTCCCCATGCTCATCGGCGCCACCCTGGCCATGGGCCTGCTCTCCGTGGCGGTCATCCCGTTCATCCGGGTGGCACCAAGGCCGTGCCCGGTGGTGCGTGCCCCCATCTCGCTGGACCGTTTCATCCTGGTGAAGGCGTTGCCGGTGCTTTTCAGCCAGGTGTTCGTGGCCTTCGGCTGGGGCACGCTGGTGGCCTTTGCGGTGCTTTACGCCGGTGAGCAGGGCCTTGCCAACGCCGGCATCTTCTTCCTGTTCCTGGCCGGCGGCGTGGTCCTGTCCCGCGTCACCTCGGGCAGGTTGGTGGACCGCGGCCACGTGCATGGGCTCATGGCGGCGTCCATGGCGATGATCGCCGGAGGCTTCTTCACCTTCGGCCTGTTCCCCGGCATGCGCATGTTCTGCCTCTCGGCCGCCGTGATCGGCCTGGGCTACGGCACGCTGTTCCCCGCACTGCAGACCATCTACGTGAACATGGCACCCGCCTCGCAGCGCGGTACGGCCAACGCCACCTACCTCACCGGCTTTGACCTTGGCATCGGTGCGGGCATGCTCCTGGGCGCCAACCTCGCCGAGCACCACGGTTATGCGCGGATGTACCTCGCCACCGGCGTGCTGGCCCTGGTGGCGTTGGTCATCTACTGGACCATCTCACGCCGGGTGTACGAAAGGCATCGGATGGACCCCGGGGCCGGTCCTGGCGCGATGTCGGCCTGAGGGTGGTGACGGAATACCGGGACGGGGGACAGGCGCCGCACCTTACGGGGTCGGGGTACTGCCGATGATCCCGAGGCGGTCCGCGGTCGTCGGCAGCGTGGCGTCGAAGGCATGCGTCCCCGGCCGGTCGGTCGCGGTCCCGGCGTTGCCGGAGGCTCCGGCGATCGGGGTGCGCCCGCGGCGCTGGCGGTCATGCCGTCCCTTGCGGGTGTAATACCAGGTGAAGAAAACGAAGATGCCCAGGATGAGGCTGTTCTCCGGCCAATGCTCCAGCGGATGCACCCAGATCTCCTTGAACAGCCCCCAGCGGCCCATCACTTCCACGAAGTTCCAGAAGATCACCACCGTGGGGACGGCATAACGAACGGCGTGATCGAAGGCTTTGATGCGGAGCAGCTTGCCGAAGAGGTGCACGCTCCAGGCCAGCGAGCCGAACGCCACGACCCAGGTGGCCGGATGACGGTCCCCGGCGATCTGCTCGTCGTAGCACAGCAGCAGCACCAGGTAGAAGGTCCAGATGAGCATGATCATCTCCAGGAAGGCGATCAGGGCCAGCGGGCGGTGCGGTGCGGAGGTCGGAGGCGCCGGGCAGTTCACGCTGGAGCGTTTCTGGATCCAGGCGAAGAAGGGGCAGCGGGTGTAGCTGAAAAGGAAGACCAGGGTCATGGCGCCCAGCAGGCCCAGGGAGCTCACCATCACCAGGTACTCCGGCTTGGTGGCCACCTCCCCGTTCTCCATCAGGGGTTGCACGCTGAGCTTCTGGGCGATCCACACGAAGCTGAACTCCACCCAGCCGGTCCAGGTGAGCACGCCGCCCAGGGCGCCGAGCAGGGTGGCGTAGAGGTCGCGCATGGGCCGTGCCACGCCCCACCAGAGCAGGCCCATGCCCAGGGCGCCCACCACGGCCGCACTGGGCAGCATGGCCGCACCGAACAGGTGCTCCACCAGCACCATCAACGCATGCCCCAGGGGCATCAGCAACAGCACGATCACAAAGGCCAGGATCCCCGTACCCCCGCGCTGCATCCAACTTCCATGAACTGACGTTCCCATGACGGTGCAAAGCAACCCGACTGTTCAGCGGCCGGCAATACCCCGATCATGGTAAACGATCGGCGCAGGGGCAGGAGCGCCGGGGATCACGGTGCCTCCACGACCTGCTCGATCTCGATGCGGCGTTCGCGGGCGGCCCCCAGGCCGTACACCGAATGCCGCAGGTCGTCCAGGCGGTCGCTCACACCCGCGTCCGCGCGGCTTTTGCCGTAAGGCAGTTTCACGATGCGGAGCCTGCCGCCGTTGGGCGCGGTGCCTTCCAGGTACGGCAGCAATGCGCCATGGTCCGTGCGCTCCAGGTGATGCACCAGGCTTTCGATGCGCCGCAGCGAGAGGTTCCTGTTGTAGTCGCTGCGGGCCAGGGGGCTGGCGAAGCCGCGCACCTGCAGCTCGATCCGCTGCCCCTCGTCCAGGGCCTGCTTCAGCAGCACGATGAAGGCGTTTAGCTGGGCGTGGCCCCGGTCCACTTCATCGGCGAAGAAACGCTCCAGCCGTGCGATGCCGCTGGTGTCCGGTTGCCAGGCCTTGCGGTATTCGGGGTAGAGGGCCGCATAGGCATGGTAGGTACGTCCATAATCGGCCGTGGTGATCGTGTCCCAACTGCGCGGGTCCGGTTCGTCGTTGTGGAAGTAAAGGCGGATCGGCAGCTTCTCGCGCAGCGAGGTGAGGCGCCGCTCGGCCGTCGTGTCGGCGATCGCCGTGCCCATACTGTCCGGCGGTGGCAGGCCGGGCGCAGGCGGCACCGGCAGCTGGAACCGGTAGATGTCGCTGCAGCAGGTCTCGCCCTTCCGCGCCAGCGAACCGGCGCGGTTGCTGCTCAGGAAACCGGCGCCCGTACGGCCGTCCACCACGGGGTACAGGTCGTTCGCCGGACTGTTCATCGGCACACCGGCGTGTCTCGGGGCGCCGAAGGCTTCGTGCTCCAGCGTGCTGGTGAAGATGTCGTGGCCCCCGATGCCGGGCAGATGGTCGGAACTGAAGTACAAGGTGCCGCTGACCGCATCGAAAAAGGGACAGCACTCGTTCCCCACGGTGTTCACCGTGCCCGGCAGCGGACGCAGGTCCCGCACCGCGTGGCCTTCCAGCCGACCCCACCACAGGTCCATGCCGCCCTTGCCGCCGGCCCGGTCGCTGGCGAGCAGGAGGCGTTCGATCCCGTCCACACGGGCCACCATGGGCTGGGTGTGGCGGCCTTCCGGACCGAGGCCTTCCAGCGGAAGCAGCGCGCCGGTGGCCAGGTCCTGCACCACGATGCCGCATGTGCCGTTCGCGCACCTGGTGAAAAGGAAGCGGCGTCCGTCCAGGGTCCAGGTGCCGTTCGCGCGGTCCTCGCCGGGCACGCTGTCCGGATAGTGCTGCGGCGGCCCCCAGCCATCGCCGACGGGACCGCTGCGGTAGATCGCCACGTGGTAGGCGGCGGTGTCCACCACGGCGTTGTCCTTGTCCAGTTCGCCCCGCAACGAGCTCATCACCAGGGCGCCGGTGCTGTCCGGTCGCGCCGCGAACTCGCTGGCGTAACTGTTCAGTGGTTCGGGCAGATGCTCCAGTGTGATCGTGCCCGTGACACCTGCGAGGCTGTCGGCCAGCGCGCAGCCACGGATGGCGTTGACGGCACGCTCGGCGGTGGGCGAGCCCTTGTCCTTCTCCTTCTGCAGCACCTTGCGCCAGGTGGCGAGGGCGCCGGCCCGGTCGCCGGCGCAGAGCTGCATCTCACCCAGCCAGCGCAGCGCCTCCGGGTACTGCCGCCCAATGTCCTTGCGGTACACGCGCTCGTAGAGGGCCGCGGCCTCGGGGTACTGGTCGCTCAGGCGGCAGGCCTCGGCCTGCTTCCATTGCAGCACCATGCGGCCGGGATCGCGCTGCAGGGCTTCGCCATAGAACCGAGAGGCGCCGTAATGGTCGCCACGGGCGAAGGCGGCATCGCCCCAGGCGGTCCATTGCGCCAGCCCCTGTGCCGCGCACGCTGCGGGCGGCCAGAGCAGGAGGAGCGTGGCGAGGTGCTTCATCATAGCTGGTGCGGGCAGGCTTTGAAGCGGGCCGGCACGGCCGGCTTGCGCCGGAACACGCGGCCCACGGTCACCTCGAAACCGCCGCGGTTGCGGCTGGCGGGCACCAGGTCGCTGGTGTTGATGTCGTAGCTCAGGCCCGCGGTCCATTGGTCGTACTCCAGCCCGGCGTACACCGTGCCCGCATCGGCCATGCGGAAGCTTCCGCCAAGGCGCACGGCCCGCAGGGTGCCGTAGCGGTCCACCAGGATGTAGCGTACCAGCGCCCCCAGCAGCAGCTCGCGGAACCTGCCCTGGGCCATGTACTGCACGGTGGGCAGCAGGTCCAGCGCGGTGCTCAACGGCAGCTGGCCGGTGAGGTGGAAGGTGGTGCGCAGGTCGAGCGGTTCGGGGGGGCTGCCCAGGAAGCCGATGCGGGGCCGCGTGAGGTTGAACAGGCCCAGCCCCGCCTGCACCTGCTGGCGCGGCGCCACGCGGAAACGGTAGGCCACCCCGGCATGAAGGTCCGGATGCACGAGCGAGGCGCGTTGGAACTCCTCGTTGGTGGCCATCGTGGGGTCGTGGTAGAAACCGTTGTACTGGGCGTCGAAGCTCAGCTGGTCGTCGTTCAGGCTCAGGGCCGTGAACCCCACCTGCACACCCGCGGTCACCGCATGCCGGCCCTGGCCCGGGGAGAGCGTCCAACTGGGGCCTGCGGCCAGCTGGAAGGTGTTCAGCCGCGAATCACCCGCCTTGTCGTTGAAGAGCCAGAGCCCCAGGCCCAGGCCTTGTGTGCCGAAGGCGTTGGACGCGTCGTAGCCCAGGCCGAAGGTGCGGTAGGGACGCGTCACTGCACGCCACTGCTGACGGAACACGGCATGTACACGGTGGTCGCCGTCGAAGGCGCCCATCAGCCCGGGGTTGGTGGCCAGCGGGGTGTGGAAGAACTGCGTGAAGTGGATGTCCTGGGCACCCACGCCTCCGGCCACCATGGACCACAGGGCGGCGAGGAGCAGGGGGCGGGAGCGGCGCATCGGATCAGCGGATCACGGTGACATTGCCCTTCTTGAACAGTTCCTGCCCATCGGCGCAGCGCACCCGCAGGTGGTACACGAAGACGGCCGGGTCCACCGCCCTGCCCTGGTAGGTGGCGTCCCAGCCCACGGCCAGGTCGGTGGTCTCGAAGACCTTCTCGCCCCAGCGGTCGAAGACCTTGAACTCGAGCGCGGTGATGAAGCGGCCGCGGACGAAGAGCACGTCGTTGTGACCGTCGCCGTTGGGGGTGAAGGCGTTGGGCACGAAGATGTCCGGCTCGTCGCAATGCAGTTCATGCACCGTCACCAGCACCGAGTCGGACCGGGTGCAGATGCCGTCGCTCACGGTCACCACGAACCAGGTGCTGGTCTCCACCACCGCCGTGGGGTCGGCGATGGTGGGATCGCTCACCGTGGTCGGGGTCCAGCTGTACGTGACGCCCGATCCCGGCGTGGCGTGCAGCTGCACCTGCGTGCCGGCCAGCACGATGGGCTGGTCCACCGTGGCGTTCACGTCGGCGGCGTTCACCGGGCTCACCTGTACGGTCACCGTTCCGTTCCAGGAACAACCGCTGGCCGCGGTCACGGCGACCCCGAAGGTGGTGGTCTCCTGCGGGGCCACGGTGGCGATGGGAGTGCCCTGGCCGGCGACGATATCCTGCGCGGGGCTCCATACGATGGTCGATCCGGGATCGGCACCGGAGAGCACCAACTGGGCCTGTTCATCGGCGCAGATCAACTGGCCCGGGGAGAGGGCGATGTCCACCAGGGATACGGTCACCGTCACGCTGTCGGTCACCGTGCAGCCGCCGGCATCCGCCCGCACATGGTAGGTGCCGCTTGCGGCAGGCTGCACCAGGGCCGTGCTGTCGGCCGCGCTGGTGTTGAGCATGTCGGTGAACTGGCCGTTGGTGCTCCAATGCCAGCCCGTGGCGGTGCCGTGGCTCGTGGCCGAGAGCACGAAGGAATCCAGCGGTCCGCACAACAGGGTGTCGGGCATGGCTTCCAGGGTCGGCGCGGCATCCGTCACCACCACGGTGAAGCTCGTCTGGTCCTGGCCGTTGCAACTGGCCGGGTCGAAGGCCGTCAGGGTCACGTTATAGTGGCCCGGCCCGGGATAGGTGTGCGTGGGCGCGGTCTGCGTGGAGCTTGCCCCGTCGCCGAACGTCCACAGGTAGGTGGACCCGTTGCTGTAGTTGGCGAAGACCACCGGTGCGTTCGCGCACACGGTGTCCGGGGCGCTGGCTGCGGCCACCACCAGGGGCGCGTCGAAGTCGAACTTGAACACGCCGTTGTTGCAGTTGGTGCTGTTGTTGGTGGGGCTCCATGCGCCGGGGTCCGGTGCGATGGGGAAGTCGGAGTTGCCGCCGCAGCCGGCACACACGCTCTGGTACACACGACCGCGCCGGTCGAACCGGCTGGTGCCGCCGTCCACATGCTCGGAGCTGGCATTGCCGCCGAAGTAGGTGGCGTAGGCCAGGGCGCTCATGTCCACCTCGAACACCGCGAGGTAGAGGTCGTTGCCGGTGGTGGTGCCCTGGTAGGCGTCCGGGGTCACGGGCAGCCCGGTGGTGGTCATGGGCGGCCCGATGCCGATGTTGCTTCCCCAGCCGCTCACATACAGCTTGTCGCAATGGTCCACCAGGAAGGCGGTGGGACTGATGGACGGGGTGCCGTTCGCCAGGCCGAAGCGCGAGCCCAGCAGCCAGCTCTGCAGGTCGGGGCTCAGCTTGGCGATGAACTGGCCGCTGTTGGGCACGTTGTAAGGTGCGTTCAGGATGAGCGCTGTGCCGGGGGCCTGCGTCTGCCCGAAGAGAAAGACGTTCTCCTGGTCGTCGAGGTCGGCGAAGTAGGCCTGGTCGTACGCGCTGGAGCCGTAGTAGGTGCAGGCCTGCACCGTCGATCCGTCGGCGGCGATCCGTGCGGCGAACGCATCGGCCAGGCCGCCCTGGAAACTGCCCTGGTACGCGTTGGTCGTCACCGGCAGGTCCGTACTGTTCGTGCCGCCGCACACCAGCAGGTCGCCGTTGTTGAAGAGCTCGCCGCCGAAGACGGCATCGGCGCTTCCGCCCCCGAGGAAGGTGCTCCACACCAGGGTGCCCAGATCCGCCGTGAGCGTGGTGATCACCCCGTCGTGCGTGCCGCCCCCGAAGGCGGGTTGCGGGGCATTGGCGCTCACCGGATAGTCGGTCGACTGGGTGCAGCTCATCACGATCACGGTGCCGTCCGCCTTCAGCAGGACCTCGCCGCGCATCTCATCGGCATAGTTGTACTTGAGGGCCGCCGCACTGTTGTGGCCGTCGTTCTGGGTGCCGCCCAGGAAGGTGGCGGCCAGCAGCTGGCTGCCGTCGGCGCTCAGGCGGGCCACCACCATGTCGCTGCCGCTGGGGTAGCTCACACCGATGCCCTGCGGGGTGTAGGCGCTGCCACCGGCGAAGACCGGCTGCAGGGCGCCGGGTGTCGTGGGATGGTCCGGCGAACCGGTGGTGCCCAGGATGAAGACCTCGTCCGCACCGTTCACGATCAGGCTGTGCGGCAGGTCGTCGCCCTGTCCGCCGAGCATGGTGCTCCACACCAGGAAGGTGCCCGACGTGTCGTACTTGGTGATGGCCATGTCGGTGCCGGCGATGGTGCCCTGTCCGTCGCCACCGCTCCAGGTGGTCTGGTAGGCGCCGGTGGTGGTGGGGTAGCCGCTGCCGAAGCTCGAACTGCCGCTGTACAGGAAGCCCAGCTCGTCGAAAGTGGCCGTGTAGCCGAAGTTGTCCGACGTGGAACCCGAGTAGGTGCTGAACTCGAGCGTGGGATCGATGACGAGCTCGTGCCGCGGATCGTACGTGCCCAGGGCGAAGCCGATGCGGTCGTTCTTCAGGCGGTAGCCGCAGCGCACGGGCACCTGCCGGCCCCCGATGACCTGGTAGGCCAGCGGTACGCGTTCCACCACGGGCCCCAGGGCGGTGGCGATCACCAGGTGGTCGTCCTCCAGCCGCACGGCATCGGCGCCTTCGTATCGCAGCTCCAGAAGCCTGGGGTCGGCGCCGGGCGCCAGGTGCAGATCGTACTTCAGGCCGGTGGCGGTGGTGGTGAGCCGCAGGGCGATGCCCGGTGCGATCGCGCTCCATTCCACCGCGGCGAAGGCGCGGGCGTTGCGACCCCAGTGCGCCGGATCGTTGCCCACGAAGAAGTGATGGAGCCCCGGCTGCTGCGCGAGCCCCTTCGTGGCGGAGCGGCCGCCCGCCCCCGTGAAATGGAGCCGCAGGGCGTGATGCGGGATCACCGGACGCGGGCCGGACACCGGCGCTCCGCCCTCGTGCGCATGCGCGGCATGCACCTGGCGTGCATCGAAGCGGTCGATCAACAGGGCGCTGCCCTCGCACCACACCGTGGCCCCCGGCACATCGGCCTTGAAGCGGACCGCCGCCGGCCATTGCCCCTTGTTCTCCACGAAACGCACACGCCCCTGGGCCGTCGCCAGGAGGCAGATCGATACGGCGGCGAAAAGGGCACCGGCGCGGTGGGCGGAGCAGGCCATCGAGCGAATGTAGCGATAGCAGGACGTGCCCTGCTTCCGCCCTGTTGCCCGGCCCTCAGCGGCTCATGCGCGCCTGGTCCTCCTGCGGGACGTTGAGGCGGAACTCCACACGACGGTTCTTCGCGCGGCCGACGGCGCTGACGTTGGAGGCGATGGGCCGTTCCTCGCCGAAGCCCATGGGCAGCAGGCGCGCCGGGTCGATGCCCTTGCGGGCGAAATGGTCCAGCAGGGCCTGCGCGCGCCGGTCGCTCAGCTCGCGGTTGTAAGCATCGCGGCCGCGGTCGTCGGTGTGGGCCTCGATCACCAGGGTCACCCGCGGATGCTTGGTGAGCAGCTCGGTGATCTTGTCCAGCGCGGGCTCGAAGGCCCGGTCGAAGGTGGCGGAGTTGTTGGCGAAGTACACGGTGGAGGCCCGCACCACGGTGTTGTTCAGGTCCTCGGCGGCCACCAGGTCCAGCGCGCTCAGGTCCACCACCTTGTCCACGTTCAGGGCCATCACCTCCGCTTCGAGGAAGGTGAGTTGCTTCACCTTCTGGTACAGTGCGTACACCTCGGCCAGGGTGCTTGCTTCACCCACGGAGTAGGTGTACACGCCGCGTGCGGGGTCGAAACGTTCGATCACCCGGAAATGCTTGCGGACCTCGACGAACATGGGGTCGTCCAGGGTACGGCGCTCCTTGCTGGCGAAGAGCTCCACCGAGAAGCGCACGTCCTCGCCTTCCTTCACCGTCAGTTGGAACTGGTCGAACGGCAGGGCCTGGTAGGCGAACTCGCGGACCACGCCGTCGGCGTCCTGATAGCTGGCGAGCACGGGGGCGTCCGCAGCGTCCACGAAGCGCTGGATCACGGCGATGGGCTTCGTGACGCAGCGGCTCACCAGGCGGCCGGTGGCGCGCTCGGTGCCGAGGAGGTCCAGCTGCACCACCTGCTCGCCGGCGGTGGTGAACCGGTGTTGCGCGATCGGACCACGGCTTTCCGTACCGTCGGGGAAGCGCCAGCGCACGTCCTCGATCACCCATTCGGGCAGGTACGAGTGGCTGGCGTCCAACTGCACCGTCCGGTCGGCCCGCGCGGAATCCGGAGCGGTGACGTAAGGCTGGTGCACCTCGTCGATGATGAGCTGGTGCCTGGCGGCGGTGAAGAACACGTCCTGGGTGGCGGTGTCCACCAGGTCGCGCTGCACGAGGTAGATGCCCGGGCGTTCGTAGCAGTGCTCGGCCATGTCGCCCATGATCCGCGTACCGTCGCCCATGTCCCAGGCATACCGAAGGGGCAGGCCTTGGACGGCGGGGTCCACGGGCTCGCTGAACTGGTAGCAGAAGTTGTTGGTCTGCTGGGCCTGGCAATCCGCGAACCGCGGTACCGTGCGCAGGAAGAGGAACAGCTCATCAGCCCCGTTGCGGTCGCTGCTGAAGGCGCCGGAGACGTCCGTGGCGAAGCTGGTGTAGCCCAGGTCGTTGGCGGGGGAGTTGATCGGTGCCGGCAGATGCGACGGCCGTGCCCATCCCGTGCCTTGAGGCTCGGCCACCAGGATGTCCAGCTCGCCCTGACCACCCGGGCGGTCGCTGCTGAAGTAGAGCTTGCCACTGCGGTGCAGGAAGGGGAAGACCTCGTTGCCGGGCCCGTTGATCGCCGGGCCGAGGTTCACCGGCAGGCTCCAGGAGCCATCCTCGCGCACGCACTCGAACAGGTCCATGCCGCCCTCACCCCCGGGAAGGTCGGCGGCGAACAGCAGCCTGCTGCCGTCGGCACTGAGGGCCGGGTGCATGATGCGCCGCTCCGGATCGTTGTAGGGGAACGGTTCGGACCCGGTCCATCCACCCTGTTCGTACCGCGCGAAAAAGAGGCCGATACCGCCTTTGGCGCGTTTGAGGTCCCTCATGTGGTCCGGTGCGTCCAGGTTGCGGGTGAAGCACATCCGGAGACCATCCGCCGTGAAGCTGGCCGGCCCGTCGTTGAGCACGGTGTTGAACCCCGGCCCGATGGGTCCCGCCGCCTGTGTGCCTGCAGCGGTGAAGGGCACGGTGTAGAGGTCGGCCAGCGGCTTCCCGCTCTCGGCCTGCTGGATGCGGACGGCCTGCTCACCCTCGCGCAAGGCGCAGAACACCAGGGCGCTGTCGCGGAGCACGGGCGCGTAGTCCTCCCCCGGCGAACCCGGCATGACCGGCCACACCTCATAGGTCCATTGCGCCGCCATCGGGGTGGCGCACGCCAAGCTGAGCAGGATGACGGTCCGGAGGGTCATCAGAAGTAGCGGGGGTCTTTTACGCGGATCCTGTAACCAAGTTCGTATTGGAGCATCAGTTCGTGCGTCCCGCTGTGGTACGGGGTGATCTTGGACATCCCCAGGTCGTAGCTGTAGCCGATGCGCCATTGCGGGGTCGGCATCACCTCGAACATGCCCACCAGCGCGTCCTCGGTGCGGTAGGAGAGGCCGGCGGTGAAGTGCTCCATGAAGAACACGTTCATGTTGAGGTCGGCCTGCACGTTGGCACCGGCCCGGTAGCGGAGCAGGGCACTCGGCTTCAACTTGAGTTCGCGGGAAAGCGACCACACATAGCCGCCCGTGATCATGGGCTGCAGCTGGCGGAGGTCGGCCGTGGCCACCCATCGCCCGTGCTCGGCGTCGAACCGCCGGCCCATCAGGAAGGGTACCGAGGCGCCCAGGAAGAAGGTCTTTTTGTAGTAGAACACACCGCCGCTGAAGGTGGGCCGGAAGGAACCGCGCGTATCGACGGCGTACACGGCGTCCTGCTGGTCTTGCAGGGCCACGTCGGTCCACCGGGCCTGGGCAAGGATGGCGCCCGCACCCAATCCGAAGGCGAGCCGCCCCCGGCGGAATTTGATCCGGTAGGCGCAATTGGCGGTCAACCCGGTCTCGCGGCTCACCCCGATACGGTCGGTGTAGAGCATCGCGCCGAGGGCGAGCTTGCGGCCCTTCAGCGGGGAGTGCACGCTCAGCACCTGGGTCGAGGGGGCCCCGTCCATCCCCACCCATTGCTGGCGATAGGTGAGGTTGGCGGCAAGGGCGTCGCGGCTCCCGGCGTAAGCGGGGTTGATCAGCAGCCCGTTGAAGAGGTACTGGCTGGTGAGGGGCGTATGCTGCGCCGTGGCCGCGAGGCCCATGGCGAGGCACAGCAGCAGGATGGAAGTGCGCATGTTCCTCACCGCTTGATGATCAAGTAGCCGTTGTACGTGCGTTCCCCGTCGAGGTTCAGCACATAGAAATAGGTGTCGTCGATCAGCGGACTGCCATCGGTGCCGCGACCCTCCCAGCTGTTGTCGTAACCGCGTTGGGTGAACACCGGACGTCCCCATCGGTCGAACACCTTGAGCTCATTGTCGGGGAAGGCCTGGATGCCGGTGATCTCGAACCGGTCGTTCACCCCATCACCGTTGGGGGAGATGCCTTGGGGAATGAAGATGTCGAGGACGGTGACGCGAACCGTGTCGCTTCCCGTGGCACAGCTGCCCAGGGAGGCTTGGAGCACGAACAGGTTGTCGCCGATGGCCAGTCCGATGACGTCGGTCACGGGCTGTTCCGGTGTGGCGATGTGGCCGGCGCCGGCGATGCGGGTCCATTGCAGGGTGGCACCGGCATCGGCCTGTCCTTGAAGGGTGGTGCTGGTGAATGCCGCGAGCTCCTGGTCGGGTCCGGCCGAGACGTTCAGCGCGGTGCCGGGCGGATGGAAGTTCACCACCACCGAATCGATGGCCTGGCACGGCGCCTGGCCCACGGTCCATACGAAGGTGTAGAGGCCCGGTGCAGGAACGCTGACCTCCGCCCCGGCGGCGTTGGGGTCACTGAAAGTGCATCCCGCCGGGCCGCTCCAGGTGCCGCCCACCTGCAGCACGACGGCTTGCAGCACGGCGGAAGTCCCGCAAACGGCCGTATCCGGTCCGGCCTCTGCGTGCGGACCTGGTTGAACGGCGATCACCTGTTCCAAAGTGGCCGTGCAACTGCCGTTCATCACGGTGTAGGTGAGTTGGTAGGCGCCAGGCCCGATGGAGGGGTCGAAGCTGCTGGCGGTAACACCTGCACCGGTCCATTGGCCACCCGGTTGACCCTGGATCAATACGTCGAGGTCGACAGGCCCTTGGAGCGAGCACAGTCCTTGCGGCACCGTCCACGATGGGTCGGGCATGCTGTCGATGGTGATCTGTTCGGTGCTCAAAGCCGGACAGGCGCCACCGATGACATGGGTGACCTGATAGACGCCCGGGGTGCTCAGCCCAAGGTCCACGGTACCGGTGGTCGCATCGATCACCAGGCCGCCCGTGCTTTGGAAGATCCCCGACGTGTCGGCAGCCCACGGGGTGACCATGCCGGCGGTCTCGCAGTACGCGGATTGCGCGTAGGCAAATGAAGCGTCGGGGACGAGTGGTGTGCCCGCACAATTGCAATTCGCATCCCAGACATCCGCAGTGGTACATGCATCACCGTCGTCGCAAGCGGTTCCCGGCAGGGCCGTACCGTTGGGCACGCCCAGGCAGTCCAGCGTCACCGGGGTGCCTGCACAGTTGCAGTTCGCGTCCCACACGTCGTTGCCCGTGTTCGCGTTGCCGTCGTCGCAAGCGGTTCCCGGCAGGGCCGTACCGTTCGGCACACCCAGGCAGTCCAGCGTCACCGGCGTACCCGCGCAGTTGCAGTTCGCATCCCAGGCATCGTTGATCGTCCCCGCGTTGTTGTCGTTGCACGCCGTACCGGGCAGGGCGGTACCACCAGCCACGCCCAAGCAGTCAATGGTCTGACCCGCGCAGGTGCAGTTCGCGTCCCACACGTCGTTGCCCGTGTTC
>JABWBQ010000116.1 GCA_013360395.1 Flavobacteriales bacterium | reverse complement strand
GTGATGGCCGCGGCTGCCGCCGTGCGCAGCGGTGCGGGGCTGGTGACGGTGGCCGTCCCTGCGGGTGGTGCCCTGGTGCTCCACGCGCAGGTGCCCGAGGCCATGGTGGTCGAGCTGGGGACTGAGGGTTCCGCCGGAAGCCCGCTGCCCACGGGGCGGTGGACGGCCTTGGGGATCGGGCCCGGGATCGGCACGGAGGCGGCCCCGACGCAGCGGTTGCGCGAAGTGCTTGGCCAGGCCGCTGCCCCCTTGGTGCTCGACGCGGATGCCCTGAACATCCTTGCCCGGGAGCGTGGCCTGCTCGATGCCGTGCCGCCTGGCACGGTGCTCACACCGCATCCCGGCGAGGCCGACCGGCTCTTCGGCGCATCGGCGGGCACGCTGGAACGGATCGACAAGGCCCGGGTCTTTGCCCGGGAGCGGCGCGTGGTGGTCGTGCTCAAGGGCGGCCCCACGGCCACCTGCCTCCCCGACGGTGGTGTCCGGTTCAACGGCACCGGCAATGCCGGTATGGCCAAGGGCGGCTCGGGGGATGTGCTCACCGGGCTGCTCACCGGCCTGCTGGCCCAGGGCATGGCGCCTGCGGAGGCCGCCCTGTTGGGCGTGTGGGTGCATGGCGCGGCGGGCGACCTCGCCGCAGAGGCGGTGGGCCAGGACGGCATGACCGCCATGGACCTGGCGCGGGCCTTGCCCGTGGCGTTCCAACGGCTGCGCGAAGCCGCGATGCACGGTTGAGCCCCTGTTGCCGACCGGGGGGCGACTGCGCAGCTTCAGGCCCCGGTACCGACAACAGGGGGTTCACCCCCGACGGGTGCGGCGGTTCAGAGCAACCCCTCGACGGTGCCCTTGCCCTGGCGCACCACCACGGGGGCGCTGCCGCTGAGGTCGATCACCGTGCTTCCCACCAGCCCGCCCATGCCCGCATCGATCACCAGGTCCACCTGGCCGCCCAGGTGCTCGGCGATCCGCTCCGGGTCGGTGGTGTAGTCCACCACGTGGTCCGGGTCGTGCACCGAGGCCGCCACCAACGGATGGCCGAGCTCCTCCACGATGGCGGCGGTGACCGGATGGTCGGGCACACGGATCCCGATGGTCCGCCGGTTGGTCTGGAACAACTTGGGTGCTTCGCCGCCGGCCGGCAGGATGAAGGTGTAGGGGCCGGGGAGGGCGCGCTTCAGCAGCCGGAACACCGCCGTGTCGATCGGCCGGAGGTAGCGGGTGGCCTGCGAGAGGTCGCGGCACACCAGGGAGAGCTCGGCGCGCTGGGGCTTCACACCCTTGAGCCGGGCCACGCGCTCCATGGCCGAGGCGTGCCGGGGGCTGCACACGAACGCATGCACCGTGTCGGTGGGGCACACCACCACGGCGCCCTCGCGCAGTTTCTCGGCGATGAGGCGCACCTTGCGCGCCTCCGGGTCGCGGGGATGCACCTGCAGCAGCATCTCAGCGCACTTTCTGGGCCTTGCGGTGGTCCGCCAGGAACTTCTCCAGCCCGATGGTCGTGAGCGGATGGTCGAACAGGGCCAGGATCGCGCTCAGCGGGCAGGTGGCCACGTCGGCACCGACCTCGGCGCACTGAATGATGTGCATGGGATGCCGGATGCTGGCCGCCAGCACCTGGGTGTCCATGCCGTAGTTGTCGTAGATGGTGCGGATCTGCTCGATCAAGCGAACACCGTCGGTGCTCACATCATCCAGCCGACCGATGAAGGGCGAAACGTAGGTGGCTCCGGCCTTCGCGGCCAG
Source organism: Flavobacteriales bacterium (assembly GCA_013360395.1). Classification (GTDB taxonomy): domain Bacteria; phylum Bacteroidota; class Bacteroidia; order Flavobacteriales_F; family PHOS-HE28; genus PHOS-HE28. The sequence goes on along the minus strand of JABWBQ010000116.1, from coordinate 3,039 downwards.
CAGGGCCTGCCCGGCGCTGAACACCAGCGTGCAGTTGGTCTTGATGCCTTTGCCGGTGAAGTGTTTGATGGCTTTGACCCCGTCGCGGGTCATGGGCACCTTCACGGCGATGTTGGGGTGCAGGGCGGCCAGCTTCTCGCCCTCGGCCACCATGCCGTCCAGGTCGGTGCTGATCACCTCCGCGCTCACGTCCCCGTCCACGATGGCGCAGATGTCCATGTAGTGCTTGAGCACGTTCTCCTCGCCACTGATGCCTTCCTTGGCCATCAGGCTGGGGTTGGTCGTCACCCCGTCCAGAACGCCCAGGGCGTGTGCCTCCCGGATCTGGTCCAGGCTGGCCGTATCGATGAAGAATTTCATGGTCCGAAGGTAGCCGGGCGCGGCACTGCCCAAGGCACGGGTTGTTCACGATCGCCGACGCCCCTGGCTTCAGCGGTAGTGCCGCATCATCATGCGCTCGAACAGCCGCGCAGGAAGCAGCTTTTTCAACAGCACCGACAGGCGCTGCACGCCATGGGCCGAATACTGGACGCCGTAGGGCGCCGCCTGCCGCATGAGCCGCGAGACCAGCACGGCCACCTCGTCCGGGTCGCGGCTGTAGTGCAAGCTGCCGGCGAGCACCCCCATCACCCGTTCGTAGGCCTGTGCATAGGCGGCGCTCACCGTGGGGGGCCGGAGACGGCCGGTGGCGATGCGGGTGCGGTACTCCCCGGGCTGCACCGTCACGACATGCACGCCGAAGGGGGCCAGTTCCATGCGCTGGGCTTCGGCATACCGCTCCAGGGCGGCCTTGCTTGCGCTGTAGAAACCGCGGAAGGGAAGCCCGTAGTTGGCCGCCAGGCTGGTGATGTGCACCACCAGACCCCGCTTGCGTTCGCGCATGCCCGGCAGCACGGCCCGGCACACCCGGTGAGCACCCACGAGGTTGGTGTTCAGCACGTCCAGGGCCAGCTCCGGGGTGATGTCCTCGGCCGGGCCCTGGATCCCCAGGCCGGCGTTGTTCACCACCACATCGATCCGCCCCGCTTCGGCCAGGACCTCATCCACCCCCCGCTGCACCGACGCTTCATCGGTGATGTCCATCGCCACCAGCCGGTAGCCGTTGGGCTGGGCCCCGACCTTCCGCCCCGTGCCGAACACCCGGTGCCCTTCGGCCGACAGGCGTTTGCAGATGGCCTCGCCGATGCCGCTGCTGCCCCCGGTGACGAGCACCACCTTCACGTATCCCGGATCGCTCATGGTGATCCGTGCCCGGGGCCGGTCCGTTCACCGGCCCGGGCACGTCAATGGTTGGGGCAAGCGACTTCCATCGCACCGCTACGACCGCCTGCCCTTGCTGCCTTCCGGCCCTGGGGGGTTCAGCGGGAGCTGGTCGTGAAAGACTTGCCCCGCGCCAAAGGTAGCGCTCTGCGGCGCACCGGACCGTTTGCGCACCTTTGTGCGCCATGGACCTGTCCATCGTCGTCCCGCTGCTCAACGAGCACGAATCGCTGCCGCCGCTGCTGGAGCGCCTGCACGCCGTGCTGGGCGCCATGGGTGTGGCCTACGAAGTGATCCTGGTGGACGACGGCAGCACCGACGGCTCCTGGCCGGTGATCCGCACGCTGGCGCAGGCGGACCGCCGTGTCAAAGGCATCCGCCTGGGGCGCAACTACGGCAAGAGCCCCGCGCTCAACGAGGGCTTCAAGGCCGCCACCGGCCGGGTGGTGATCACCATGGATGCCGACCTGCAGGACGATCCCGAGGAGGTGCCCGCCCTTTATGCCATGATCGACAAGGAGGGCTACGACCTGGTGAGCGGGTGGAAGAAGGTGCGGCACGACCCCCTGAGCAAGACCGTGCCCACCAAGCTCTTCAACTGGGCCACGCGCCGGGTGAGCGGCGTGCGGCTGCACGACTTCAACTGCGGGCTCAAGGCTTACCGCGCCCCGGTGGTGAAGGCCATCGAAGTGTACGGCGAGATGCACCGCTACATCCCCTTCATCGCCCACCGCGAGGGCTTCCCCCGCATCGGCGAGAAGGTGGTGAAGCACCACCCGCGTCGTTATGGCCGTACCAAGTTCGGTCTGGACCGTTTCATCAACGGCTTCCTGGACCTGATGACCATCTGGTTCGTGTTCCGCTTCGGTCGCAAGCCGATGCACTTCTTCGGAGCCCTGGGCACCCTGATGTTCGTGCTCGGGTTCGGGGCCACGGCCTGGTTGGTGGGCGACAAGCTGTGGCACGTGTGGAACCACCAACCCGCCCGCCTGGTGTCCGACAATGCGCTGTTCTACGTGGCCCTGGTGGCCATGGTCATCGGGGTGCAGCTGTTCACCGTGGGCTTCGTGGCCGAGCTGATCGCCCGGAACGCACCCGAGCGCGGGCAGTACCGGATCGACGAGCGCGTGGGGTGGTGAGCACGACCACGACGGTGCCCCGGCATGCACGTACCGCGATCGGTGCGGTGCTGCTGCTGCTGCTTGCCCGCTACGTGCTGCTGGCGGCCGCCTGTGCGCCCTTCGGGGACGACTGGGGCTATGCCGCCATGGGCATGCGCAGCGAGCCATGGGCGCGTCTGCTGCACGAGCACCGCACCTGGAACGGCCGCTACTTCAGCAACGCCCTGGTGCTCTACGGGCCGCTCACGCTGGGCCTCGGGCCCGGGCTCACGCTCTATCGTCTGATGCCCGTGCTGCTGTTGTTCCTGAGCACGGCCGCCGGGGCCTGGGTGCTCGGGGCCCGCCCCGCTTTCGACCTGCCCCGTGGCGACCGCTGGATGCTTGCGCTGGGCTTCACCCTGCTCCAGCTCCACCTGATGCCGCACCTTGGCGAGGGCCTGTACTGGTACACCGGTGCGGTGACGTACCAAGGGGCCTGGGTGCTGATGCTCCTTCATGCGGGCGCATTGCTGCGGGCAGAGGCGGCCGGCCTGGGCTGGCGCTGGGGGCCGGTCGCCGGGCTCACCCTGGTCGCAGCGGCCGGCTGCAACGAGACGGCCATGGTGCTGCTGGTGCTGGGCCATGCCGTGCCCGTGCTGGGAGCCCTGCGGCAGGGACG
>JABWBQ010000115.1 GCA_013360395.1 Flavobacteriales bacterium | reverse complement strand
AACGCCGGGACCGCTTCCGCGAGGAGCGGCGCGAAGGCGGCCCGCAGAACGGCGACCGTCGCGAGGAACGCCGGGACGACCGCCGCGACCAGCCCCGCCACGAGCAGGGCCGCCCCGAGGGTGCGCGCGACCAGGGCCAGCGCCAGCAGGACCAGCGGCAGGACCGGCCCCGGCACGAGCAGCGTGAGCAGTTCATCTTCGACGCCTTCGTGGAATGCGAGGGCGTGCTGGAGATCATGCCCGAGGGGTACGGCTTCCTGCGCAGCAGCGACTACAACTACCTGGCCTCCCCGGATGATGTGTACGTGAGCCAGCAGCAGATCAAGCAGGCCGGCCTGAAGCTGGGCGACACGGTGAGCGGTTTCGTGCGCCCGCCGCGCGAGGGCGACAAGTTCTTCCCGCTGGTGAAGATCGACCGCATCAACGGCCGCGATCCCGAGTGGGTGCGCGACCGGGTGCCGTTCAAATTCCTCACCCCGCTGTTCCCCGACGAGAAGTTCAACCTCACGGGCAAGGACCCCAACCTCAGCATGCGGGTGCTGGACCTCTTCGCCCCCATCGGCAAGGGGCAGCGCGGCCTGATCGTGGCCCAGCCCAAGACCGGCAAGACCATCCTGCTGAAGGACGTGGCCAACGCCATCGCCGCCAACCACCCCGAGGTGTACCTGATCGTGCTGCTGGTGGACGAACGCCCCGAGGAGGTGACCGACATGGCGCGCAGCGTGAACGCCGAGGTGATCGCCAGCACCTTCGACGAGCCCGCCAGCCGCCATGTGCAGGTGGCCAGCATGGTGCTGGAGAAGGCCAAGTGCCTCACCGAATGCGGCCATGATGTGGTGATCCTGCTGGACTCCATCACCCGCCTGGCAAGGGCCTACAACACCGTGCAGCCCGCCAGCGGCAAGATCCTCTCGGGCGGCGTGGATGCCAACGCCCTGCAGAAGCCCAAGCGCTTCTTCGGTGCGGCCCGCAAGATCGAGAACGGCGGCAGCCTCACCATCCTGGCCACGGCCCTGGTGGAGACCGGTAGCAAGATGGACGAGGTGATCTTCGAGGAGTTCAAGGGCACCGGCAACATGGAGCTGCAGCTGGACCGTAAGATCAGCAACCGCCGCATCTTCCCGGCCATCGACATCCTGAGCAGCGGCACGCGCCGCGACGACCTGCTGCACCACAAGGACGTGCTGCAGCGCACCTGGATCCTGCGCAAGCATCTGGCCGACATGAACCCCGTGGAGGCCATGGAGTTCATCAAGACCCGCATGGAGGGCACCAAGAGCAACGAGGAGTTCCTCGTGAGCATGAACGGATGATCGCGGTGACCGTAGGCGGACGCCGGGCATTGAACGGACGGCCCTTGTTCCCATGAGGACCGCGGCCTTGCTGGCTTTGGCGGCCATGGTCCTGCGGGCCGTGCTGCTGGCCGTGGGAAGGGCGCCGGACCCGCCGTACTTCATGCCGGTGCATCTGCTGGCGCTGGTGCTCATCCCCTTCCTGGCCGCACGGGCACAGCTGTTGCGCGGACCGGACAGTGGCGTCCCGCAGCTGTTCCGGGCCGGCTTCCGGCCTGCGGCCCTCTACGCGCTCCTCTCCGCCGCCTTCCTGCTGGCCTACTACAGCTGGATGGATGTGACCTCCTTCCCGGTGCACATCAACGCCTTGGTGGAACAGGCCGTGGCCGCCGGGCATCCCGAGGCCGAGGCACGGGCACGCTTCGAGAACTTCTTCACCCCGTTCAACTACGCCAGCCTCTCGTTCTTCCTGTTGCTGTTGCTGGGGGCCTTCAACACCCTGCTGACCACCCTGCTGGTGCACAAGGTGCTGCGCCGGGTGTCCTGACCGCGGCCCGGCTCAGGCGATGAAGGCCTCGCAGAGCGCCTGGAGGTCGAGGCCGCCGAAGTTGCCGCTGCTCATCATGAGCAGCACGCCGGGGTCGCCCTGGGCCGCGCGCACCGCCCCCAGGAGCTGCACGGGGTCGCTGTGCACCTGCAGGTCGGGGCGTGCGAAGCCGCGAACGATGCGCTCCGGCGGGATCGGAGGCAGGCGCTTGAGCTGCACGGCGTGTGGATCGTAGAACACGAGGGCGGCGTCGGCCTGGTCCATGGCGCCGGCGTACTGGTCGAGGAAACCCTCGCTCAGGCTGCTGTAGGTGTGCAGCTCCATGCAGGCCACCAGCCGGCGCCCCGGGAACTGCTCGCGCACCGCCTGCACCGTGGCCTTGAGCTTGCTGGGGCTGTGGGCGAAGTCCTTGAACACCACCTTGCGCCCCTGCTCGGCCAGTTTCTCCAGCCGCTTGGCCGCTCCGCGGAAGCTGCGGACCGCCTCGTAGAAGGCCGCATCGCCGATGCCGAGCTGGTGGCACACGTGGCGTGCGCCCTCCAGGTTCATCAGGTTGTGGCGGCCGAACACCTGCAGGGGCACTTCGCCGTGGCCGGTGAGCAGCACCGTGGTGCCGTCGTCGATGCGGTGGGCGGGGACGCCGTATGGGATGCGCGCGGCCCGCACCCGCTCCTCCTCCGCCAGCTGCCGCACCTCGGGGTCCTCCGTGCAATACACCAGCTTGCCGCCCGGCGTGATCACCTCGATGAACCGGCGGAACTGGTCCACGTAGCTCTCGAAGGTCTTGAACACGTTGATGTGGTCCCAGGCGATGCCGCTGATCAGCGCGATGTCGGGCCGGTAAAGGTGGAACTTGGGCACGGGCTCCAGGGCCGAGGCGAGGTACTCGTCGCCCTCGATCACCGCCACCCGGCTGGTGGGGCTGAGGCGCACCATGCAGTCGAAGCCTTCGAGCTGCGCCCCCACCAGGTAGTCGAACTCCACGCCGGCCTGGCGCAGCACGTGGATGATCATGCTGGTGATGGTGGTCTTGCCGTGGCTGCCGCCGATCACCACGCGGGTCTTGTCGCGGGTCTGCTCGTGGAAGAACGAGGGGTAGCTGAAGACGGGGATGCCGAGCTCGCGGGCGCGGAGCAGCTCGGGATTGTCGGCACGCGCGTGCATGCCCAGGATCACCGCATCGATGCCGGCGTGGATCCGCAGCGGGTCCCAGCCCAGCTTCTCGGGCAGCAGGCCCAGGCGGTCCAGGCGGCTGCGGCTGGGTTCGAAGATCTCGTCGTCGCTGCCGGTGACCTCCGCCCCCTTCTGGTGCAGGGCGATGGCCAGGTTGTGCATGGCGCTTCCGCCGATGGCGATGAAATGGACCGTGCGCATGCTGGGCTCGCCGAAGCTAAAGTGATGGGGCGAAGGTGCGGGTGCCGCGGCAGGTCCTGTCCCGGCGGCCGGGGGAATGCTTCAACGGGTGGTTGTGGGGAAGAGCGCCCGGATGCCCCATCTTCGCCCGGGAGCACACTTCAACCCGAACACCGGCCATGGAACTGCATGTGATCGATACCGGATACTTCAAACTCGATGGCGGCGCCATGTTCGGTGTGGTGCCCAAGTCCCTCTGGAGCCGGCATCACCCGCCCGACGAACGCAACCTCTGCACCTGGGCCATGCGCTGCCTGTTGGTGGTGAGCGGCAACCGGCGCATCCTGATCGACAACGGGCTCGGCGACAAACAGGAGGCCGCCTTCTTCGCCCATTACCAACCGCACGGCGATGCCACGCTGGACGGTTCGCTCAAGGCTGCGGGCTTCCACCGGGACGACATCACCGATGTGTTCCTGACCCACCTGCACTTCGACCACTGCGGGGGAAGCATCCGCTGGAACAGCGCACGTGACGGCTTCGAGCCGGCCTTCCGCAACGCCACCTATTGGAGCAACGAGCACCACTGGCAATGGGCCACCAAGCCCAACCCGCGCGAACGCGCCAGCTTCCTGAGCGACAACATCCTGCCCATCCGCGAAAGCGGTCAACTGCGGTTCGTGGATGTAGGCCGGCGCAGCGCGGAGGAGAACCTGTTCATCCCCGAGGTGTTCCCCGGCTTCGGCGTGCTGCTGGTGAACGGGCATACCGACGCCATGATGATCCCCTTCATCGAGCACAAGGGCCGTACACTGATCTACATGGCCGACCTGCTGCCCAGCGTGCACCACATCCCCCTGCCCTGGGTGATGGCCTACGACACCCGGCCCCTGCTCACCCTGCAGGAGAAGAGCGATGTGCTCGAGCTCGCCGCCCGCCAGGACCACGTGCTCTTCTTTGAGCACGACGCCACCCACCAGTGCTGCACCGTGCAGGAGACCGGGAAGGGTGTACGCCTGAAGGAGACCTTCCCGCTGAGCGCCCTCTGAAGAAAGCGGAACCGGGCACGGACCGCGGCCGATCCCTTACCAAAGGTCGATCCCGAACAACCGGAAGGTGGTGTACGGGAACCCGATGTGCAGGCCGTTCTCACGTTGTTCCACCGGGAAGGTGCCCACGTTCGCCGTGCTGCCCTGCCGTGCGCGGCCGGTGGCCGGATCGTAGGCGAAGCGGTGCCAGGGGCAGACCAGGCATCCGTCCTCGCACCAGCCGCCCTCGAAGCTGCGGCCCTGGTGCGGGCACCGGTCCTCCAGCGCGAACAGCCCGGCCGGCGTGCGCACCAACCGCAGCGTGTGCCCGCCGAGCGACAGCCGCATGTGGGCGTCCACGGGCAGCGTCCGCACGCGCGGGTCGTCCACGCGGACCCATCGGAGCTTTTCCACCCACATGCGGCACAAAGATGCGGTCCGGGTCCCGCCATCGGTCGCACGGCGGTGCGGGAAGCTATCCTGTGCGGCGCACGGGGAGCACGAAGGCGCCGTCGCGGCGCACGTCGTGGCAGGCCAGGCCCAGCGCGGCGCAACGTTCCCGCAGTCGCCAGCGCGTCAGCCCGTCCAAGGTGGCGGCCAGCACCACGTGGCCGTCCGGGCGCAGGCGGGCC
>JABWBQ010000054.1 GCA_013360395.1 Flavobacteriales bacterium | reverse complement strand
CTACCGGGAAGGGCTGCGCCTGCGCTTCCTCCCCACGCTCGCCGCCGGTGCGGCGCCCACGCTGAACGTGGACGGACTCGGCCCCGTGCCCGTGCTCGGCCCGGAGCTCACCCCGCCCCCCGCCGGAAGCCTGGTGCCCGGCAGGCTCGCCGAGGTGGTGTGGGCCGACAGCGTGTTCCGGCTCGTACCGCGCCCCGTGGACGGATGCCCCACCGGCTTCCTGCAAGTGCACGACGGGCTGTGCATCCAGCAGGACGACGGGGCCAACGTCTCGGTCTTCACGGCGCTGCGGCAGTGCGCCGACCGGGGGGCACGCCTCTGCACCTGGGACGAGTATCTCTACGCCTGCACCGTGCTCAACGGCCAGCTGACCGACCTCTTCAACGACTGGGAGTGGATCGACGACACCAGCGACCACACGCACACGGGCAACCAGGCCGGCCGTTACTACTGTGCACAGCAACGTTCGTGGCCGGCCGCCGAACATCCGAACGCCTACGGCCGCGTGCGCTGCTGCCACCGCATCCGATGAAGACCCACGCGATAACGCTCCTCGCGCTCCTGGCCGGGGCACCGCAGCTCGCTGCGCAAGTGCGCCTGGACCGCCCGTTGGTGCTGACCGCCCCCTCCGACAGCGCCCGCCGCGTGATGGGCCTGGCCGATGCGGTGGACACCACGGACGCCCTCAACGCACGCAGCGCCGCCCGGGGCCTCTTCCGCACGGCCACCGCCACCGGCACGCCCAACGCCTGGACCGCCGCCCTGGCGCCCGCCCTCGCCGACACGCCCACCGTGGGCATGGAGCTGCTGCTGCGCATCCCCCAGATGAACACCGGGACCGTCACCCTGGCCGTCGATGGCATCGGTCCCTTCCCCGTGGAAGAGGCCCCCGGGGACGGCCTGGACAGCGCCGACGTCCCCGCCGGCCTGGTCGCACGCCTGCTGTTCGACGGTGCCGCCTTCCAACTGGTCAACGGCCGGGCGCCGCGCCAGCGCCCCTGCCCGCCGGGTTTCGTGGCGGTGACGGAACAGTTCTGCATCGAGCCCGACCAACGCGACACCCTCGACTTCCGCGATGCGGCCATGGTGTGCGGAGCCCTCGGCGCCCGCTTGTGCACCTGGGGCGAGTTCTATGCCGCCTGCACCCGCGCCGCCCAGCTGGGCCTCAACAACATGACGGGGGACTGGGAGTGGACCAACAACTCGGCCAACGCGGACATGGGCGTGCGCGTGGTCGGCTATTCCTCCTGCACCATCGCCGCCACCTCCGGGGCGCTGGACCCACCGGCGCGCAACTTCCGCTGCTGCTTCAGGCACTGAGGCCACCGGCGATCTCGCATTTTCGCGCGCCGCCCCATGCTGTTCAACAGCTTCACCTTCGCGCTCTTCCTGCCGGTGGTCTTCGCCCTCTATTGGGGCGTGTGCCGGACGGTGACCGCGCGCAACCTGCTGCTGATCGTAGCCGGCTGCGTGTTCTACGGGTGGTGGGACTGGCGCTTCCTGCTGCTGCTGGCCGCCACCAGCATGACGGACTACGGCGTAGCCATCGCCATGGACCGGGTGGCGGACCCGCGCCGGCGCAAGGCGTGGCTGTGGGTGAGCCTGGTGGGCAACCTCGGCACCCTCGGGATCTTCAAGTACCACGACTTCTTCGCCACGTCCCTGGCCGATGCGCTGGCCCGGGCGGGCATCGCCACCCAGCCCGTGCTGCTGCACGTGGTGCTGCCGGTGGGCATCAGCTTCTACACCTTCCAGGCGCTCAGTTACACCATCGACGTGTACCGGCGCCGCATCGCGCCCGTGCGCGACCTGCCCTCCTACCTGGCCTTCATCAGCTTCTTCCCCCAGCTCTGCGCGGGGCCTATCGAACGCGCCAGCCACATGCTGCCCCAGTTCGCCCGGCCGCGGCGTTTCGAGCCGGACCAGGCCACCGACGGCCTGCGGCAGATGCTGTGGGGCCTGTTCAAGAAGGTGGTGGTGGCCGACAACTGCGCGACCCTGGTGGACCGCATCTTCGGCGACAGCGCCCACCTGCCGGGGCCCCTGCTCGTGCTGGGGGCCGTGCTCTTCGCCCTGCAGATCTACGGCGACTTCAGCGGCTACAGCGACATCGCCATCGGCTGTGCGCGCCTCTTCGGCTTCGAGCTGATGCGCAACTTCGCCTATCCCTACTTCAGCCGCGACATCGCCGAGTTCTGGCGGCGCTGGCACATCAGCCTCAGCACCTGGTTCCGCGACTACGTGTACATCCCCTTGGGCGGCAGCCGCGGCGGCACCTGGATGAGCGTGCGCAACACCTTCGCCATCTTCCTGCTCAGCGGCTTCTGGCACGGCGCCAACTGGACCTTCCTGGCCTGGGGCTTCCTGAACGCCCTGTACTTCCTGCCGCTGCTGCTGGGCGGCCGCAACCGCACCCACCTGGGCACGGTGGCCCCGGGGCGGTGGCTGCCCTCCACCGGCGATGCCCTCCGCATCACCACCACCTTCGCCCTCACCTGCCTGGCCTGGGTCTTCTTCCGCGCCGAGGACCTGGACCACGCCTTCGCCTACCTGGCCCGCATGGGCGACGGCTGGCTGCGCCCCGGTGCCTGGCAACGCTGCGCGGCCGTGCTGGGTGAACACCTCCTGCTGGCACCGGCCATGGTCTGCGCCGTCGCGCTCTTCGTCGTGGAGTGGGTGCAGCGCGAACACGCCCACGGGCTGGAGCGCCTGCCCGCACAACGCCCCCTGCGCTGGGCCATCTACCTGGCCGTGCTGGCCGCCGTGGTCTTCGTCGGCGACCATGGCGAACAGCAGTTCATCTACTTCCAGTTCTGAGCCATGGCCCGCTTCCTTCGTCGCTTCCTGTGGTCCGCCCTGCTCGTGGCGGCGCTGGCGCTGGCGCTGGACGCGCTGCTGATGCACGGCCTGCGCCGCCGCACCACCGACGTGTTCGGCGTGTGGAACGATGTGGTGCACGGCCGTGCCGGGGCCGACGTGCTCTTCACCGGCAGCAGCCGCAGCCTGGTGCACTTCGACGCGGCCGCCATCGCCGCACGCACCGGCCTGCGCTGCTACAACATCGGCATGGACGGCACCCAGCTCGACCTGCAGCTGGGCCGCCTGCGCACCTACCTGGCCCATCATCCCGCCCCGCGCCTGGTGGTGCAGGAGGTGGACATCATCAGCCTGGAGCCCGACAGCGGCCTCTACTTCGCGCAGCAGTACGCGCCGTACCTGGGCGAGCCCGCCGTGTACGAGGCCGTGCGCAAGGTGGCCCCCGACCATTGGAAGGACCGCTGGCTGCCGCTGTACCCCTTCATGCGGCACGGGCCCGGCCTTACCGCCCTGGCCGTGCAGGGCCTGCTGGGCCTGGAGGACACGCTGCACGACCCCGTGCACCTGGGCTTCGAGCTGCGCGACTGGAAGTGGGAGGGCTCGTTCGACAACTTCCTGAAGGACCACCCCGACGGCGTGCGCTACCACGAGAGCCCGCACGCCGAGGCCACCCTGCGGACGCTGATCCGCACCGCCCGTGCGGCGGGGTCCCTGGTGGTGCTGTGCTACACGCCCGAGCTCGTGGAGAACCAGCGCATCACCCTGAACCGGGCCTCCATCCTGGGCACCTTCGCCCGGGTGGCCCGGGAGGAGGGCGTGCCCTTCTGGGACTTCTCGCAGGCACCGTTCTGCGCCGACCGCGGCTTCTTCTACAACTCGCAGCACCTCAACGCACGCGGTGTGGCGCGCCTCACCCCGATGGTGGCGGACAGTGTGAAGACGCTGCTGGAACGCGCCGCTCAGCCGCCCAGCGCCCGGCCGTAGAGCTCGGTGAGGCGCGCGTTGCGCACGCGGATGTCGAACTTCTCCCGGACGACCTCCAGGGAGGCATCGCCCATGCGGAGCAGCAGCGCGGCATCGTCCATCAGCCGACGCAGGTGATGCACGATGTCATCGGCGATGCTGTCGCTGTCGCGGCCCTCCACCTCCAGGAGCCAACCGTTGCGGTCGTGCTCCACGATCTCGGGCAACGAGCTGATGCGCGAACCGATCACCGGCAGCTGCGCGCCCATCGCCTCCAGGATCGTGTTGTTGAAGGGGTCGGCGAAGGTGGTGCTGACGAACACATCGGCCCGGCGCATGTGCTGCAGCAGTTCATGGTGCGGCAGGCCGCGGTGCAGGGTGATGCGCGGGTCGCCCGCGATGGTGCGCTCGGCCCATTGGCGGTCGGCGTCCGAAGGGAACACGCCCCAATCCACCTCCAGGCTGCTGACGATCACCAGGCGCGCCTCGGGCCGCCCCAGCCGCTGGAAGGCCTTCAGCAGCTCGATGCCGCCCTTGCGGTAGAAACCGTTGCCGGCGAACAGGATGGTGAAGACGTTGCCGTCCTTCTCACCGCGCGTGTACTGCTCCACCGCCCGGTACACCACGTGCATCTTGGCGGGGTCCACCCCGGCGGCCACCAGCTTGTCGCGGTTCATGCGGAAGGTGTGCGCGCTCGTATAGAACAGGGCCCGGCAATCGTCCGAGGCCAGGCGCCGCAGCCCCCATCGGAACAGCGGATGGTCCTCGCGCATGGGCTTGTAGCGCGGCAGGTAGCTCTCCACCTCGATCACCCACGGGTGGCGGTTGGCCACGATGCAGTTGTAGGTGTGGAACAGGTCGCAGCGCTTCACCGGGAAGAAGAACCGCGTGTGCCACAGGAAGGCGCTGACGATGCCCGTCATGTGCCACGGGAAGTCCACCATGCGCGAATAGCGGTGCCCCTCGGGCGGGTGGCTGAACACATAGTGCTGCCAATAGCGCGTTTTGTGCGAGATGCCGATGACGCGGGTGCCCATGGCTCAGCGGGCGGCCACCGCCTCGTGGCGGAACCAGGCATGGAAACGTGCCAGCCCTTCGGCCAGCGGCGTGCTCGGATGGAAGCCCAGGTCGCGCCCCGCTTTGGCCACGTCGGCGAAGGTGCGCGGTACGTCGCCGGGCTGCTCGGGACGCACCTCCACCACCGCCCGGCGCCCCACCTCGCGCTCGATGGCCGCAATGAGCTCCCGCAGCATCACCGTGCCGCTGTTGCCCAGGTTGTACACCTCGAAGCGCCCGCCCCGTTCGCGGTCCATCGCGGCGCGCACGCCGGCCACGATGTCGTCCACGAAGGTGTAGTCCCGTTGCGTGGTGCCGTCGCCGAACTGCAGGATGGTGTCCCCTGCGGCCACCTTGCGGAAGAACTGGTGGATGGCCAGATCGGGCCGCTGGCGCGGACCATAGACCGTGAAGAAGCGAAGCACGGTGACCTTCAGCCCGTGCAGGTCGGAGTGCACCCGCGCGAACTGCTCGGCGGCCAGCTTGGTGGCGGCATAGGGACTGATCGGCACCAGGGCCTGCTCGCTCTCCTTCCACGGCACGTTGGGGTTCTCGCCGTACACGCTGCTGCTGCTGGCCAGGATGAAGTGGGGGACCTTCCGGCGGCGCGCCAACTCCAGCAGGGACAGGGTGCCGGTGACGTTCACCCGGTGGTAGCCGATGGGGTCGGCGATGCTGGGCCGTACACCGGCCTTGGCCGCGATGTGCACGATGAGGTCGATGGGCTCATCCCCCAACTGGGTCTCCAGGTCGGGTGCCAGCAGATCGGCCTCCACCATCCGGAGCTGCGGATGGCCCAGCGCCGCTACGAGATTCCGCTCCTTCACCGCCCGCGGATAGAAGGGGTCGAAGTTGTCCAGCACGGTGATCCGCCAACCGCCCTCGGCGAGCAGCCGGTCCACGAGGTGGCTTCCGATGAAGCCCGCCCCGCCCGTGATGAGCACGTGCCTGTCCATGGTGCGCAAAGGCCCGCAAAGCTAACCGGCCGGGGGGTTGGCCGATGCGGTGTGCGTTGCTGGCCCGCGCCCCGCTCCGATACCTTCGCCCCGGCCATGCCCCGCCCGCTCCTCATCGTCTCCCACACCTTCCCGCCCTACCGCGGCATCGGGGGACGGCGCTGGATGAAGTTCGCCAAGGCCCTGGCCCGTCGCGGGCATGCCGTGCACGTGATCCACAGCGCCGGACCGGAGGCGCTGAAGGGCTCGCCCTGGACCGATGACCTGGCCACGCCCGGCATCACCTGCCATCCCCTGCCCCAGCGCTACCCCACCGTGCTTTTCAAGCGGCCGTTGAAGCGTTGGGTGGACAAGGTGATGTACCGCGTGTGGGGCCGTGTGCTGCCGCTGCTCGTCAAAGGCAACTGGTTCGACAAGACGGTGTTCTGGGAACGCCCTTTCCTGGACCTGGCCAGTGGGCTGATCGACCGCCACGGCATCCGCGATGTGCTCATCACGGGGGCGCCGTTCAGGCTCCTGTACTACGGAACGCTGCTGAAACAACGCCGGCCGATCAACCTCGTGTGCGACCTGCGCGACACCTGGACCTGGCAGGACGGCTATGGCGGGGCCCTGCTCAGCGATGCGCGCAAAGCCTACGAGCACGGCCTGGAGGAGGCGGTCATGGCGGGCGGCGACCACATCACCACCCCGCACCCGGCCGTGGTGGAGCATCTCACGCGCACCTACCCGCAGCACGCCGGCAAGGTGCGGCTCCTGGGCCATGCGATCGACCCCGACGAGCTGGGGCCGCCACGTCCGGAGCCTTCGCCGGCCCTGCGACGCCTGATCTACGCGGGCAGCATGTACGGCGCCCAGGAGGCCGACCGCTACTTCGACCAGGTGATCGCCGCCTTCGAGCGTCTGCGCGACACCGCACCGGAGGCATTCGCCGGGTCCACGCTCGACCTCTACATCACCGGCCACGGCACCGAAAGCCACCGCCAGCGGGTGGAGGCGCACGGACTTCCACAGCACATCCGCTTCCACGCCCCGCTGCCGGCCCGGGACATCTTCCCACGCATCGCCGCCGCCGACGCCGTGCTGCTGTTCATCCCCAGCATGAACAAGGACGTGCTGGGCACCAAGTTCACCGAGGTGTTCCACCTGCGGAGGCCGGTGATCCATGTGGGCGATGCCGGGCTGGTGAGCCGCCACATCGAGGCGCACCGGCTGGGTGTCTCGATCCGCGTGGAGGAACTGGCCGGGCAGCTGCCGCTGCTGATGTGCGGGGAGCGCCGCATCACGATCGACACGACGTACGACCTCAGCGCCCACCTGCTGGACCACATCACGGCAGGCATCGAGCGGGACCTCCTGACGCCCTGATCAGGCCGCCGCGCCGGCGCTCCGGGACACCAGCGCCTCCAGGTCCGAGCTCAGCCGGTACCGTGCCGCGCAGCGGTCCAGCAGGCGTTCGAGCATGTGCAGGTTGTGGCGCGAGATCATCTTGGGGTGGCTGATGAACTGGACAAAGGGCGTGCGGTCGATCAGGTCGGCGTAGGCCCTGTATCGCATCACGGTGAGCAGCTCGATGGCCACCATCTCGCGGTCCCTGGTACCCATGCTGCCGTCGGGCCCCGGCACGTCCACGAAGGCCACGCCCTGACCATCGCCCATCTGCCTGCCGTAGGCGATGCGCCAGAGCACCTTGTCCACCAGGGCGCCCACCGGCCCGCGGGGCCGCGCCGGAATGCTCGAGATGGTCACTTCGGTGAACGGGCCCGCCGGGTCCGGCCGCATCACATCGTCGGCGAAGCGGTACACCGGCCCGGGCAGGGGCGCCGTGAAGTCGTAGTCCACGGCATTGCTGTGCCGTCGCATGCCCGCCAGCACGCTCATGTCGCGGTCGATGCCGCAGCGCAGGAAGTGCGGCCGGAAATCGGCGAAGGGCTGGATGCACCAGCCACCGGCGCGGTAGGCCGACACGCGGTAGGCGGGTGCCACCGGCGCCAGCATGCGGCGCAGCAGGCCCACCGAGCCATCGAACAGCGCCACGCGCGCCGCATCGTCCAGGGCGGACAACCGGTAGCGCCGCAGCTCCTGCAGGTCCCACTCGTGCCGCACCTCATCGTACACGGCATCGGCCCAGTGCGGGTGGATGTGCGGATAGACGTGATGACCCCGCTCCACCAGTTCGCGCAGCTGCCGTGCGATGCGGTCCAGGTCGGCCCGGCACCGCACATGGGTGGACGACCGGCGCTCCAGCTCCAGCAGGAAGGTGGTGTCCACGAAGAAGGTCATCGCCAGGCCGTGCCGCTCCAGGATGGGCAGCACACGGTCCACCGGACGGATCATGCAATGCTCCACCGAACCGCTCCGCCGGCCCAGGAAGAGCTCGTGGTCGAAGGTGAACAGGAGGTGACGTTGCTCCATGGCGACGCGGCAAAGTAAAGCGGTGCGGACGGGCCGGTCAGCGCTCCGGTCGTTCCGCCAGCTCGTTGAACAACGCGATGAACCGCATGGTGACCGAAGGCCAGCTGAACCTCTCCCGCACACGCTCGTAGCTGCAGGCGCCCATCCTCGCACGTTCCCCGGGCGCTTGTTCCGCGAAGGCCACCACCGCCCGGTGCAGCGCCTCCGCATCCCCGGGAGGGAGCAGGTGGCCGTTGTGCGGGTTCACCAGCTCGCCGCTGGCGCCCACATCGCTCACGATGATCGGCTTCGCGCGGGCCATGGCCTCCAGCACCACCGTGGGCATGCCCTCGAAGCGCGTGGGCAGGATCAGCGCGGCACAATCGGCGTAGAGCGCGTCGAGCTGCGCATCGTCCACGCGGCCCAGCAGCTCCACGTTCCGCGGAAGGTCGCGCTTCAGTTCCTCCAGCAACGGACCATCACCGGCCAACTGGAAACGCACCAGCTCCCCACGCCCCTCGGCCACCAGCCGCCGCGCCACGACCAGCAACACATCGAGCCCCTTGTTGAAGGCGAAACGACCAACGAAGAGGAGGGGGAGCGGTGAGGATGGTGAGGGTGGTGCCGGTGGTGCCGGTGGAACGTCGGTGGCGTTGGGGATCACCACAACACGACATGCACTGCCCGCGGCGACTCCCCGCAGAATGGCGGTGAGCTTCCCTCCAAGGCTAACGACCACTGTGCTTCGACGAACGATGTACTTCAACGCCGCGCGGAACGGCCAGCCCAGCAGGCGCTCCTTGCGGGTGAGCATCTGGAACATCTCCAACCCGTGGGGATGCACGATCAGCCTGTCGCTGAAGCGGTCGATGCCCTTCCACACGCAGAAGCCCTGCGCGAGGATCACGTCCGGATCGATGCGCTCCAGCGCCTTGCCCACCCGGCCGCTGTACCGCCAGAGCTCACGGATGTACAGCCTGCTCTTGTCGATGTCGGGCACGTGCACCTCGGTGATGCCGAGCGCGGGGTCGAAGATGCCCACCGGATGGGGGTGCAGCACGGTGAGCCGCACCCTGCCACTGCGCGCCAGGTGCTCGGCCAGGAGCCGCGAATGCCGCTGCATGCCGCCCATGGCCTGGGGGAAGACACCGTCGGTGCAGAGGGCCACATGCACGGGCGGTCGGGATGCGGGGCGCAAAGCGGGTCGGGTCAGGGATCGGGAAACCCGGCGGGGCCGCAGGGTGCGGCCGCAGGCTCAGGTCGTTACATGCTCCTTCAGCAGCGTGGCCACGCCCTCGTCGATCCCCCAGCGGGGCTCCCAGCCGGTGGCCGCCTTCAGCTTGCGCACATCGGCCAGCAGGTGCATGCGCTCCACTTTGCGCACGCGCGCCGGATCCACCGCGATGCGCAGTTCCTCCCCCAGCTGGCGCCCGAAGGCCTCCACCACTTCGCGCACGCTGTACTCGATGCCGCGACCGATGTTGAACGTGTCGAAACCAGCGACCCCGGCGCCGAGCAACGCGCTCATGGCGCGGCTCATGTCCTCGGTGTGGATGTAGTCCCGCTTGGGGTCCAGGTTGCCCAGCTTCAGTGTGCGGGCCCCGTCGAGCACCTGCCGCTGGATGGTGGGGAACAGGTGCGGGTTGGTCTCGTTGGGGCCGAAGGCGTTGAAGAAACGGCCGACGATGGTCGGGATCCGCGTCCGCAGGTGGAACTCGCTCGCCAGCTTCTCGGTGGCCAGCTTGGTGGTGCCGTAGATGTCCATCGGCCCCGGTTCATGGTCCTCGGCCATGGCACCATCGGCGATGGGGTACACCGCGGCGGTGCTGGCCACGAAGACCTGCTCCACGCCTGCGGTGGCCTGCGCGGCGTCGAGCACGCTCACCGTGCCGTTGATGTTGATGTCGGCGGCCTCGGCGGGGTGCTCGTTGCAGTAGGGGATGAAATGCACCGCCGCCAGGTGCAGCACCCATGCGGGGCGTGTGGCCGCGAAGACCTCCTGTGTGGCCCGGCGGTCGCGGATGTCCACCTTGAAGAAGCGCGCATCGGGCACACCGGCCAGCGGCCTGCGGCCGAAGCTCAGGTCGTCGAGCACGAAGACCTCGTGGCCCAGCTCCTGCAGATGCCTGCTGAGGGCCGAACCGATGAAGCCCGCGCCACCGGTGATCAGGACCTTTCTTGTGCCCGCCGAAGCGGTCGCGAAGGCTGGGTTCGCCATGGGACCGCGAAAATAGGGCGAAGCCTGCTGAAGGCCCGATGTCCCGCGGGGGGCCACCAGGCCGCCCGGTGTGCACGACCGCGCGGATCACCACGGCGGGAAGCCGGTGGTGCGCGCCGGACCGGGCCGTCGTTCAACCGAGCGCACGCAACACCGCGCGGTAGCTCGCATCGTGCACGGCCTTGGTGAAGTGCCGCAACGCGAAGGCCCGCAGGCGCTCACGCTCCTCCGGCGGCACCGCATGCAACTCCGGCAGCGGCCTCCCCTCCTCCACCACGGACCCGAGGTCGTTCGCCTTCACCAGCGCGCTGAGGTCGCCGAGGCCCTCGTTGGTGATCACGCGCAGGCCGCTGGCCAGGTATTCCGCGAACTTGGTGGGGCTGGCCACGCGGTTGGTCAGGGTCCGCTCCCGCACCATGATCCCGTAGTCGCATCCGGCCAGGGCGGCGGCCACCTGGGCGTGGTCGAGCCAGCGCACCGCCACGCGACCTGGATACGCGGCCTCGAGCGCGCCGTTGTTCGCATCCCGACGGCTCAGGAAGAGCACCTCCACATCGGCCCGCGCGTCGAGCACTTGCGTCAGCGACCGCTTCAGCAGGTCGAAGGACTGCCAGCCCGCCGTGCTGCCGCTGTACACCAGGCGCACCGCTCCATCCCTGCGTGCCACGGCGGGCACCGCGGACCGCTCCACCTCCCTTCCCAGGGTGCAGGGGATCACCACATGCGCATCGCCCTTGTATCCGTAGCGTTCGCGCCAGTGGTCCACCAGCGCCTGGCTCACCGCGATGCGCATGTCGCTCGCGTTCACCGCCTCGTGCTCCAGGGGGCGGAACTGGGCGATCAAGGCATCGTCGTCGATGATGCGGTACTCCTCCCATTCGGCCGCATAGGCGCCGCGCCCATCGAAGCACACCTTCCGCGTGAGCCCGCGTTCCCGCATGCGCAGCGCCATCCACGCCGCGAAGGGTCCCCGGCACACGATGCCGGTGGGGCGCAACAGCCGGCAGGTCCA
The DNA here is from genome assembly GCA_013360395.1 of Flavobacteriales bacterium. Classification (GTDB taxonomy): domain Bacteria; phylum Bacteroidota; class Bacteroidia; order Flavobacteriales_F; family PHOS-HE28; genus PHOS-HE28. The sequence continues at coordinate 11,672 of JABWBQ010000054.1, read as the reverse complement.
GGCCAGGATCGTGGTGTTGCACTTCCAGCGCTTCATGGTGGGCACCATGGGCAGCACCCACGCCGAGGGGCTGTGCGCCTTGATGCGGCGGCGGGTGGCCCTGAAGTCGCGTCCGCTCACCAGGGCCACCAGCTTCACCGGCGGGCCGCCCAGGGTGTTGAGGTGCTCCACCACATCGGTCACCTGGCTCCAGTACACGCCGCTGGGCTGATCGTTGTAGGTGAGGTAGAGGAGCATCGCGTGGGGCGCCGCCGTGCGGGATGCAAAGGAACGCAGCGCCCTCCTTCCCGTTCCGTCCGGGGCGCTCCGGCGCGGTTCCGTCATCGGCGATGGTGCGGCGGCCCGGATGCCACGGCACTCACCGCGCTACAGCACCCGCTCCAGCACCTCGATGATCCGCTCGGTGGCGTGCCCGTCCCAGAGCGGGGGCACCGCGCCCTTCTTGAAGGTCCCGTTCTCGATCCGCGCGATGGCGGCGCGCACCGCGTCCATGTCCAGCGGCACCAGTTCGTTGCTGCCGAGGGTGATGGTGACCGGCCGCTCGGTGTTGGGGCGCAGGGTGAGGCAGGGCACACGGCGGTAGGTGCTCTCCTCCTGGATGCCGCCGCTGTCGGTGAGGATGAAACCGCAGGTGGCCACCAGCTTCTGGAAGGCGAAGTAGTCCAGCGGCTCGGTGCGCACCAGGCCCTCGATCGCATCGGCCCGGGCCTTCAGCCCGAAGGCCTCGATGTTCTTCACCGTGCGGGGATGGATGGGGAAGACCACCTTGCGGCCGGCGGCGCGCACATCGGCGATCAGGTCCAGCAGGGCCGACAGCCGCTCGGGCACGTCCACCGTGGCGGGGCGGTGGATGGTCATGAGCACATGGCCGCCATCGCCCAGGCCGAGCTGCCGCAGCACGGGCGAGGCCTGCACCTGCGGCTCGAAGGCCACCAGCGTGTCGATCATGGTGTTGCCCACGAAATGGAGCGCCTCCTCCGGCCTGCCCTCCCGGCGCAGGTTGTCCAGCCCGCTCTGCTCGGTGATGAAGAAGTGGTCCGTGAGCATGTCGGCCAGCACGCGGTTGTGCTCCTCGGGCATGCTGCGGTCGAAGCTGCGCAGGCCGCTCTCCAGATGGCCGATGCGCACGCCCATCTTGTTGGCGGTGACGGCCGCCGCCAGCGTGCTGTTCACATCGCCCACCACCATCACCAGGTCCGGCCGCTCCTCGCCGATCACGGCCTCCAGCCCGAGCATCACCTGGGCCATCTGTGTGTTGGGGCTCCCGGCGCCGATGTTGAGGAACCGGTCGGGCACCAGGCCGAACTGCTCGAAGAACACGTCCGCCATGTTGGCGCTGAAGTGCTGACCGGTGTGCACGATGCGCACGTCGACCGTGCCGCGCTGTGCGGCCACCTGCTTGAAGCGGGTGACCTTGATGAAGTTGGGACGCGTGCCGACGACGATGAGGATCTTCTTCATCCGAGGGATTTCAAGGGGCTGCGGGTGGCGATGATGAACTCGCGGGAATCGGTGTCGCTCACCTTGCGCGCCGGAGCGCCGGCGATGGTCATGTGCCCTTCGGTGAACGAGCGGTTCACCACGCTGTTGGCGCCGATGGCGATGTTCGGGCCGATGACGATGTCGCCGAAGATCTTGGCGCCCGGGCCGATGTAGCAGTTGTCGCCGATGGTGGGCACCAGCTCGAAGGGACCGGGGCGCGTGCCGATGACCACCCCCACGTGCAGACGGCAGTTGCGGCCGATGCGCGCGTCGGGATGCACCACGATGGTGCCCCGGTGGGCGATGCTGAGCCCGGGCCCGAAGGTGTTGGGCGGGATGTCGAAGCCGCAGCGCAACGAGAGGCGGTGCAGGCGGAAGGTGGCGATGATGTACCGCAACCGCCAGAGCGGCCCCTGGTGCTTGCGGCAGTTCATGAGGTACTCCACGCGGCGCAGCGCCCGCTGGAACCGCCACACCTCGTCGAACCACAGCACCCGCTCCCCACGCCGCAGCGCGATGCGGTCGGCCTCGAGGTATTCCCGGTACTCCTTGTACGATCGGATCATGCCGTGGCGTGCTTCCGCCCGCGGAACAGGCGCAGCACCCGTTCCGCTCCGGCGAACCCGAGCAAGGTAAAGAGCGCGACGTAGCGCTCGGTGATGGCCGGCCCCACCTCGGGACGGAACCCCCGGTCGATGCAGGTGCGGTAGCGCTTCACGGCATCCTGCAGGTCGTAGGTGGCCAGGATCCGCAGGGCCATGAAGAGGTACTGGTCCAGCGCCGCCAGCTCGTCCGCATACCGATCCCTGCCCTGCGCGGCCAGGTGCTGCTTGATGGCCCAGCGCAGGTCCACGTACCGCTCCCAGTTGGCGCGGACATCGGTGCGGCTGATGCTCCCTGCGGCACGCTTGAGCACCTCGGTGCGCTCGCGCCCGTCCCAGGCCACCCGAGCCCCGTGCTTCAGCAGGTTGAACAGCAGCGCGTAGTCCTGGCTGCTGGCCAGCTCCTCGGGCCAGCCGCCCACGGCCAGCAAGGCCTCCCGGGCCCACAGGTTGGCGCTGGTGGTGCCCATGCGTGTGCGCACCAGGGCCATCCAGGGCCTGCCGTACAGCGCCTGCACGCGGTCCATGAGGCCGTTGGGCTGCACGGCCCGGTAGTCGCCCACCACCACCTCGGGCAGGCCCTCCCGCTGCGCCAGTTCCAGCTGCCCCGCGATCTTGTCGGGCATCAACAGGTCGTCGGCATCCAGGAATTGCACGTAGGTGCCCGAGGCAAGGCGCAGCCCGTGGTTGCGCGCCGCCGAGGCACCCCGGTTGGGCTGCTGCACCAGCCGCGCACGCCCCCCGGCCACCGCCGCATGGGCCCGCAACACCTCCACCGTGGCATCGGTGCTTCCGTCGTCCACCACGATCACTTCCAGGTCGGCGTGGTCCTGCGCCAGGGCGGAATCGAGCGCCCGGCCCACCAGGTCGGCCACGTTGTGGCAGGGAATGACGACGCTGACCCGCATGGGCGCGAAACTACTGGCCCCGCCGACGCAACAGGCCCAGGGCCTCCAGTTCGGGGACCAGGGCCGCGTTGAAGCGCTCCACCCCGGCCTGGTTCAGGTGGTTGTGGTCGTAGAAATGATCCTCGTCGTCCAGCGTGTGGCGGTACGCGAAGTCGATGTAGGGCACGCGGTGGCGCCGTGCGATGTCCCCCATCACCGCGTTGAAGGCGGCGTGCTTGGCCCGGTCGCTCTGCCAGGGATAGGGATGGTTCACCAGCACCACCGGGATGCCGGCCTTGGCACAGTGCTCCAGCGTGCGTTCGAAGTACCGCACCTGGTCGCCGTTGAGGTCGAGCGGCCTGCCCCGCACGTAATGCAGGCGCCCCTCCACGCGGTCGGTCCGCTCCGAATAACCGCCGGAGCGGTAGGTGCTGTCGGCGAAGAAGGGCGGCCGGTCGCGGGTGAGAAAGCGCAGGGCGAGCATGTTCACCCCGCGCGGGTCCTTCAGGGCCAGCGCCATGCCCACGGCGGCGCGGTCGTCCACCAGGTTCATCGTCAGGTCGGCGGTGCTCTCCAGACCGTCGCGCTCCATGGCCCCCTCGTACACGTCGATCAGCAGCAGCCGGGTGTTGCGGGCGTTCAGGTGCGTGCGCACGATGTGGTAGGTGTTCAAGGGACCCTGGCCGCTGGTGCCCAGGTTGAAGGCGCTCCACCCGTGCTGCGTGAAGATCCGCGGATCGTAGCCGCGGTAGGCGTGGCTCGACCCGATGAACACCACGTCGTACACACTGTCCGGCCGGAACTCGCGGAACTTGCGGTAGCTGTTCCCGCCCTTGAGCTTGAAGTAGTCGCCCGTGCGATGGATCAGCGGGGCCCCGCCCACCTCCACCCGGCAAAGCACCAGCATCGCCGCGGCATAGGCCAGCGCGAAGCTGAGGCCCAGCAGCAGGGTGGCGGTGAGGAAGCGGCGCATCAGAACTGGAAGTAGATGAACATGGCCGCCCCGTACTGGCCCAGCACCAGGCAGGCCGCCAGCAGGGTGCCGAAGTAGGCGTAGCGCACCGGCCTCCAGGCGATGCGCCGGTCGCCCTTGGCCACGGCGTCCGCCCAGGGGTCCAGCCCGATGAAGGCGATGGCCAGCAGTACAGTGGTGAGCAGGATGCCGGCGCCCAGCGTCCGCACCATGCCGCCGAAGCCCTTCCAGAACGCCGCAGGGTCAGCCCACGAGCCCAGCACCGCCCATGCGTCGGCGAAGGTGGCGGCGCGGAAGAAGACCCAGCCCACCACCACGAGCAGCACGGTCACCAGCACGGCCAGCGCATGGTTCAGCGCGGGGCGGCGGTCCAGGCCCACCAGGCGCGCCAAACGGTCGCGCGGACCGGCGAGCACGATGGCGCCCACCAGGTAGAGGCCGTGCAGCCCGCCCCAGGCCACGTAGGTCCAGCTGGCCCCGTGCCACAGCCCGCTCAACAGGAACACCAGCAGCAGGTTCATGTACCAGCGCCACCGCACCACCCGGTTGCCGCCCAGCGGGATGTACACGTAGTCGCGGAACCAGCTGCTGAGGCTGATGTGCCAGCGGCTCCAGAACTCGCTGATGGAGGCCGAACGGTAGGGCGTGCGGAAGTTGACCATCAGGTTGAAGCCCATCACCCGCGCCGCACCCAGCGCGATGTCGGTATAGCCGCTGAAGTCGCAGTAGATCTGCAGGGCGAAGAGGCAGGTGGCCAGCAGGGTGGCGGCGCCGCCGAAGGCCGACGGATCGGCGTACACGTGGTCCACCACCACGGCGCAGCGGTCGGCGATGACGAGTTTCTTGAAGAAGCCCCACAGCATCTGTTGCAGACCGTGCACCACGCGGGCATGGTCCCACCGGTGCACATGGTCCAGCTGGTTCAGCAGGTTGCCCGGCCGCTCGATGGGACCCGCCACCAGCTGGGGATAGAACATGACGTACAGGGCGAAGATGCCCGGCCGCCGCTCGGCGCGCTGGTGGCCGCGGTACACTTCGATGGTGTAGCTCAGGCTCTGGAAGGTGTGGAAGCTCAGGCCGATGGGCAGCAGGATGCCCAGGTCGGTGGGCGTGTACGCGATGCCTGCGGCCTGCAGCAGGGCGGCGAGGGTCCCGTCCAGGAAGGCGTAGTACTTGAAGAAGGCGAGCACGCCCAGGTTGGCCACGATGCTGGCCACCAGCCAGGCCTTGCGCCGCCGCCCGCCGCTGCCTTCGATCAGCAGGCCCGCCGCGTAGTCCACCGCGATGGTGAAGGCCAGGATCAGGATGTACACGGGCACGAAGGCCATGTAGAACCAGCAGCTCGCGGCCAGCAGCAGCACCCACCGGTGGCGGTGCGGCAGCAGGAAGTAGCCCGCCGTCACCAGCGGGAAGAAGATGAAGCAGAACGCGAAGGAGTTGAAGAGCATCGCGGGCCCGGCTCAGCGCGCACGCTCGGCGGCGCCCAGGAGGCGGTCGCAAAAATGCCCAAAATTGACCTCGGCCTTGAAGCCCGCCGCCCAGGCCGCACGCACCCCGGCCCGGAAGGTCCCCGAATGCTGCGGTCCGTCGGCGAAGCCGTCCAGCTGCCGCGCGATGGCCGCCGCCTCCGGCCGGTGCGGCAGCAGGGTCCCGGTGGCCGGACCCACGATCTCGCGCACGCCGCCGGCATCGGCCGCCAGCAACGGGATGCCGAAACTCGCCGCCTCCTGCAGGGCCACAGGCACCCCTCCCTCGGTGCTGCTCAGGTGCACGAACAGGTCCACCGGCGTGCTCCGGTACCAGGCCAGCAGGTCCTGGTTGGCGATGTTGCCCGGCAGCTCCGCGTGCACATGCGGGGGCAGGGTGGCCACCGCCGCCTCCACCGCGGCCCGCTCGGGACCGTCGCCGAAATGCGTCCACCGCACCGGCCGCCGCACCAGGCGCAACGCGTCCACCAGCAGGGCCACCCGCTTGATGGGCACCAGGTGGGAGGCCGAGACGATGCGCAGCACTTCCGCAGGCGACCAGGGGCCCGGGCCATGGTCGTGGGTGCCCAGACGGGCCAGCTCGCAGCGCGCCGCCTGCGCCGGATGGCGCGCCTTGATGTCGTCGAGCCCGGCCTGCGACACCAGGAAGAGCCGCTGCACATGCGCCATCTGCAAGGCCTGGAAGGGCGGCCAATCGCCGGGCCAGCGGTGGGCATAGAGGTCGAAGCCGTGCATGCGGCCCACGAAACCGATGCGCGGATCGTTCAGGTGCAGCAAGGCCAGCGCCGTGGCGTGGTCGGCCATCCAGTAGCTGTACAGCAGCACGCGTCGGGGATCGTAGTCGCGGAACAGGCCCGTCCGGTAGCGGTGCATGCGCTCCAGGGCCTGCCGCATGGCCGCACGCACGTCGGACCACAGGCGCCGGCGTACCGCCGCATCGGGCGCCGAGGTGCGCACCACCCGCCGCATGCGCCACCAGGTGCGCGCGTAGGCCAGCATCCGCAGCGGCGGGGCCACGGCGTAAGGATCGGCCGGGGGCTCCACCACCTCCACGTTCGGCGGCAGCACCCGGATGCCCTGGTCGTGCACCAGGGGGATCAAGCGGATGCGCTCGAACCGTTCCGCCAGGAACGGCAGCTCGTTCTCCAGGAAGGGCTCCCCCTGTCCGTACGGGAAGCGCGTGGTGAACAGCCAGAGCTCCTTCATCCGCGGTGGGCTGGTGGGCGTGTGCCCGTGGCCTTGCGCATCAGGTACCACAGGCGGTCCGGGGCCCAGCTGCGGCTCAGGCGCAAGTGGGCCCAGGCGGCGCGTGCGTCGCGGTCGGCCAGCACATGGAACAGGCCGTCCCACGCCTGGCTGACGCGCGCGGCGAAGGCCTCCGCAGGGAAGGTGCGCTCCCGGTCGTTCCAGGCCAGCAACCGGTCCAGCCAGGCCCGCAGGCCCCGCACGTCGGCCGCCGTGGGCGTGCCGTCGAACAGGCGCAGCGCCATCAGGTGCAGGCGCACGTCCGCATCGGTGTGCGGCACGTGGAACCAGGCGAACACGGCGCGCACCAGATGATCGTGGTCGGCGTGCTTGTCGCGCCCGTGACTGATGTTCTGCTCGCCGCGCCGGTACAGGGTGATCGGCGCATCGAGGTTGCCGAAGGCCGACACCCGGGCCAGCCGCGTCCAGAAGAGCCAGTCCTCCCCCACCCGCGGCCAGGCCGGGTCGTAGCGCAACGCATGGGCCTCCAGCACCGACCGGCGCAGGATGGAGGCGCCTTGCGACACGGGCACCCCGAACAGGAGCTGCGCCCTGCAGGCGGCATCGTGCAGCGGGAACTTCCACGTCCGGTCGCGTGCTCCGAAGAGCTGCAGCCATCCACCGCTGGCGCCCACTTCGGGATGGGCCTCCATGTACGCCACCTGCCGCGCGATGCGGTCGGGCACCATCAGGTCGTCGGCATCGAGGCGCACCACGTATGCACCGGTGCACGCATCGAGCCCGGCGTTGGCGGCGCCCGCCGGCCCGCGGTTCTCCGGCAGGGCGATGATGCGCAGCCGCGGATCGGTCTCGGCGCGCAGCAGGTCCAGGCTGCCGTCCGTGCTGTGGTCGTCCACGGCCACCACCTCCAGGTCCGCATGGCCCTGGGCGTACACGCTGTCCAGGCACTCCCGCAGGAAGGGCGCCTTGTTGTACACGGGGATCAGCACGCTGACCTTCATGGGCGCAGGTGGCGCCACTTGCGCCGGAGGCGGAAGGACCACCAGGTGGGCGCCTTCAGCTGGGTGTCCAACTGGGCCCAGCGGTGCAGCAGCGTGTCGTCCAGGTCCTTCATGTCGCGCAGGGCCACCACGCGCTTCAGGGCCTTCATCATGCGGTATTGCTCCTTGCGGTGCACGGTGCCGTGCCACTTCAGCAGGAAGTGCAGCACCATGCCGCGCACGGTGGCGCGGTGGGCGGCATCCACCGGGATGCCGCGCAAACCCTCGCGCATGTGGTGCCCGATGGCCAGCACGCGGGCCAGCTCGGGCTGCCCCGTGGCCAGGCACAGGCCGTGCAGCAGGCTGGCCAGCTCGTCGAGGAAACCGTGGTGGGCGGTGACGGTCTTGCTCTCCTCGTGCAGACGGAACACGGCCAGGTCCAGCGGCTCGAAGCGCAGGTGCGCGGCCCCGTGACGGAACAGCACCTGCCACCAGAGCTCCACATCCATCACGTAGCGGAGCGCCGGATCCACGCCACCCAGCTCCTGCACCACGTCCATGCGGTAGAAGGTGGCGGGCTGGTTGATCACCGGATCGCGGAAGAGGCGCGTCACCTGGCCGGCGTCGTTCTGGCGTTCGAAGGGGCGGTCGCCGCCGGCGGTGCGGTGCACCACCCGCCCGCCGTACACCAGCAGGCCGGGGTCGGCGGCGAAGGCATCGGCCACGTGGCGCAGCGCCCCCGGCAGCAGCAGGTCGTCGCTGTTGAGCCAGTTGACGACGGTGCCCGTGGCGTGGGCCAGCCCCTTGTTGATGGCGTCGCTCTGGCCGCGATCGGGCTCGCTGCACCACCAGTGCAAACGGTCGGCGTGCCGGGCGATCAGCTCCCGCGAGCCGTCCCTGCTGCCGCCGTCCACCACGATGTGCTGCACGGGCACGGGCTGGCCGGCCACCGAAGTGAGGCATTCCTCCACGTAGGCGGCCTGCCCGAAGCTCGGCGTGATGATGGAGATGAGGGGACCGGCCATGTCAGTGCGCGCCCGAAAGTACCGCTCGGTACACGTCGAGCACTTCACCGGCATAGCGTTCCACGCTGAAGCGCGCGGCCGCACCGCGGGCGGCCTCCTCCCCCAGCGCCCGGGCCAGCGCCGGATCGCCGGCCAGCTTTTCCATGCACCCGGCCAGTGCGGCCGCACCACCCGGGTACAGGAGCCCGTTCACCCCGTCGTCCACCAGCTCCTGCGTGCCCCCGGAAGCATGGCCGATCACCGGCAGGCCGCAGGCCATGCCCTCCACCGTCACCCGGCCCATGGCTTCATTGCGCGAGCACATCAACAGGGCATGCGCCCGTTGGAACAGGGGGAAGGGGTCCTTCACGAAGCCCGTCATTTCCACGGCATCGTCCATGCCCAGCTCGGCGATCCGACGCCGCAGCGCTTGGTCGCGCCCGTCCCCGGCGATCACCAGGCGCACCGCGCGGCCGCCCCGGCGCACCAGGGACAGCGCCTCCACGGCCTCCAGCTGGCCCTTGGACGGATGGATGAGCCCCAGCAGCAGGAAGGTGAACGGCCCGTCGCCGGACCAGCGCCGCCCGGCATCCTGGGCGAGCTCGCGATAGCGGGCGGCACGGAGCACACCGTTGTACACCACCGTGATGCGCCCTCCGCCCCGGGTGTAGCGCAGGATGTCGTCGCGCACGGCCCGGGAGATGGCGATCAGGCTGTCCGCCCGGCGCAGCGCCCTGCCGTAGCCGCGCGCACCGGCGTCGAGGTGCAGCAGGTATTGCCGCTCGGGCAGTTCGCGGATGTGCCAGACCAATGGAAGACCGGTGGCGGCACGGAGGGCGGGAGCCACGCCCACCACGGCACTGTTGGCATGCAGCAGCTGCGCGCGCCACCCGCGCACCGCACCGGCCAGGGCGGGGAGCAGCGCCCGGTTGGCGGCCGCCCGTTCGCGCGCCTGACGCTCCTGCCGCCAATGCTGCAGCAGCCGGTGGTGCAGGCGGCCGCTGTAGTGCCGCTCGCTCATCCACGGCCGGAAGGGCACCACCGCATGGGCGATACCTTCCTGCCGCAGCGCCGTCACCAGGTCGCCTTCGCGGGGCAGCAGCACATGGGGCACCACGGCCTCGCGGTCACGCAGTTCCACCAGCAGGTCCAGCAGACTGCGGTTGGCCCCGTAGAGCTCGGGATAGTGCGTGAGGTAGGCGACTCGGATCGGCGCGGCCATGGTCGCCGGCGAAAGTACCGTTCACCGGCGCGCCACCCCGGCGAGGATGGCGGCCAGACGGGCCAGGCTGTCCTCCACCCGGTGGCGCTGTTCGGCGGCCTCGCGCCCGGCCCGCCCCATGCGCAGGGCCAGTGCCGGGTCGGCCGCCAGCCGCAGCAGGTGCCCGGCCATGGCGTCCAGGTCCCGCTCGGCGCCCAGCAGGCCGCTCACCTCGTGCTCCACCACATCGGGGATGCCGGCGTGCCGGGTGGACACCACCGGAAGCCCGCTCGCCATGGCCTCCAGCACGCTGAGCGGGGTGCCCTCGTGGTCGTTGTCCGCGGTGATCACGCTGTGCTGCACGAAGGCGCGCGATGCGGCCATGCGCGCCGCCACTTCCTGCGGCGTGAGCACCCCGGGCAGCTCCACCACGCCCTCCAGCCCCAGGGCGGCCACCAGCTGGCGGGTGCTGTCCCACAGGGGGCCGTTGCCGGCCATGGTGAGCCGCATCGCCGGATCGCGGCGCCATGCCTGGTGGAAGGCCAGCAGCGTGAGGTGCGGCGCCTTCTTGTCCACGAAGCGGCCCACGGCCAGGAAGTGCGGCGGGGCCTGATCGGGCCGCCCGGCGCGGAACTGCTCCACGTCGATGCCATAGCAGTTGTAGTGCAGCCGGGCACGGTCGGCGCCCAGGGCCAGCAGCTGCCGTTCCATCTCGCGGCTCACCACCACCACGGCGGCGGCCTGCTCCAGGATGCGGCGGTAGCCGCCATGGTCCTTCAGCAGCTTCACGTGGAAGGCATCCACCCCGTGGAAGTGCACCACCAGGGGGATGCCGGCGCGGCGGCAGGGCTCGAGCATGGCCTCGCCCGTGGGACCGTACTCGGCGAGCACCACCTGGAGGCGGTGGCGGGCCAGCAGCCGCGCGATGCGCCGCTCGAGCAACGCTGCGGGCGTGGCGCCCAGCAGGTAGGGCAGGAAGGCCGAATCCACCGGCTTGTTCCAGCGCGCCGGGAAGTCCACTTCCAGGTTGGCCTTGGTGGGGCGCGGCTTGGACAGCATGAACGCGGCCACGTCAGCACGGGGTACGCGCAGTGTCCAGAGTAGACTACCCACGCGACTCCCGTGACGAAGGTGACCCCGCTTGGTGCCATTCGTGAGTGCTGCCGGCCGGACGATAGTCCAGTCCACCGTGCTTCCCGCGATGACCCTCTCCTGGCGGGTTTTGTCCCAAAAGTAGAACGGGAGTATCAACGGGATGACCAAGAAGGTGTAGTAAAGGCCCATGCGTCCCGCACTGTCGCCGATGCCCAGCGAGGTCTCACAGACGAGTCGCCGGACCCGATGGGTCTCCATGGCCCTCAGAATGTTGCCGGTTCCTTCTGACAGAATGTGGGTTGGATAGAAATACTGTTTGTGACCGAGAGCGGAGAGCACTGCCTCTTGGCCGTACATGGCCGCCTCAAGAGAGGTCGGGTCCAGCACGTCCCCCTGGACAACCGTCAGCCGCGGATGGTCGATACGAAGCCTGGACGGGTTGCGAACCAACGCGGTGACCGTCAATCCCCGCACCAACGCCTGTGCGACGAGTTGGCGCCCCGTTCCTCCCGTGGCCCCGACAATCAAGACACGTGTCGGATTCGGCGGCGGCGCCTCGCCCGAACGAAGGACACGCGATCGGTGTCCCTTGCGTGCCATTACGATGGAGAAACCGACCGCGTAGAGGATGAAGAAAAAGAGCAGCGTCATCTCAGACCCTTTTCCGCCCAACTGAGGTACTGTAGTCCGGGCATCCAACCCCAGTACCACTTTCTGCCCCTACCTGAAGCCCTTTCTCCCCCCTACCCCCTCCG
>JABWBQ010000053.1 GCA_013360395.1 Flavobacteriales bacterium | reverse complement strand
CCAGCAGTTCGCCGGGCAGGCTCAGCGCCAGGTGCACGGGCCTGGCGGTGGCCTGCGGCAGGGCGTTCACCACGCCCTGCACGGTGGCGGGTGCGGTGCCCGCGGCGCCCGCTTCGCGCCACACACGCTGGCGGTAGTCGTTGTCGGCCAGCAGGCGCACGTCCACCACGAGCACATCCTTCCGGGCGGCCTCGGTATGCTGCACGGCAAGGGTGGGGTAGGTGTCCAGTTCACCGCCGGTGAGCAGCACGCCCCCGCGGTCCACCGAGGCCAGCAGGTCCTGGGCCATCAGCAGCAGGCCGGGCGCCACCAGGCCGCGCTCCCGCAGTTCCACGGCGGCGGCACGGAGGCCATCCGCATCGCCCCGCTTCAGCGCGAGGGTCATCCGCGGCACCACCGCCCCCGGGGCCCGGGGCTCTACGGCCAACGCCGCTTCCAGGGCGGCGAAGGCCGATGCCTCCGGGAAGTCCTGGTAATAGGTGGCCAGCCGGGCGTCCACGCTCGCCGGGGCGATGCGGGCCAGCGCGTCGGCGGACTCCTTCAGCCGGGCCGCGTCCGCCGGGGAGATGTGGCCGTTGCCACGCACCAGTGCCGCCTGCCGTTCGTTGTTGTACAACTGGTAGCGGGCCTGCGCATCGGCCGGGCGGCTGTTCACCGCATGGTGCCACGCCTCACCGTTGCGGCGCAAGGCGCGTTCATCCCACGGCCCCTGCAGGGTGTTCGTGACCGCCGGTGCATCCTGGGCCGGCTGCCCGAACGCCGACAGGGCGAGGGGCATCAGCAGGGCAAGGAGGTGGCTTCGCATGGTTCCTGAAGCCCTGTACACGCCACGTGCCGATCGGTTCGATCGCCGACGCAGGGCTACCTTTGCAAGGTACGCGCATGTTGAGCGACGAGGTGAAGGAGCGGCTGCGGCAGCGGCTGGACCAGGTGCACGAGTGGCCCTCGGTGTACATGTTCAAATTCATCCTGGAGCCCGATGCCGACCGTCTGGAGGCGGTCACCGCCCTGTTCCCGCCCGAGGCCGAGCGGCTGCGCAAGTATTCCACCAGCGGCAAGTACCTCAGCCTCACGTTCACCGAGGTGATGATGAGCGCCGGGGACGTGGTGGAGCGGTACGACCGGGCCTCCGCCATCCCGGGCCTCATCGTGCTGTGATCGCGGACCATGGAGAACCTGCGCATCGCCCTCACCATCACGCTGAGCATCCTGCTGGTGCTGGTGCTGTTCAGGCGCTATCGCGACCGGGTGGTGCGCCGTGACCTGCCCGTGGCCGGGCATGTGGAAATGCTCGGCCTGGAAGTGGCCTACCACCCCACGCGGCTGCTGGTGCGGGTGCGCATGCCGCAGCCCCGCGTGATGTCGTGGGCCCTGCTGGACCACGGGCATCTTGAACTGCATCGGTGGCCCGGGGAGAGGCTGGAGGCCGGTGAGCACACCGTGGAACTGGCGCTCGGCACCCGGGCGGACGGCGTGTACCACCTGCAGATGGCCTCGGACAGCCAACGCACCATCCGCCGGTTCCGGCTGGCACAAGCATGATCCGCACCCTTCGCACGTTCGTCCTGGCCGGGGCCGCCCTGCTCGCTCCGCCGATGGTGGCGCAGAAGGACCCGGGGACCCCGGAGCCCTCCTTCACGCTGAAAGGCACCCTCGTGCTGCCCGTGCCCGTGGGGATCCCGCTCTTCAACGCCCTCACCGAAAGCGTGGGCGGTATCGACCTGTGCGTGCAGTATCCGTTCTGGAATGGGCTCGGCGCGGGCCTGGGCGGCCGGGCCACCTGGTTCGGGCTGGAGGAGCGCTCCTTCGCCCCGCAGAACATCAGCGGCGAGATCATCCGGGCCACGTGGTTCGGCAAGCTGCAATGGGAGAAGTACACCGGCGGGCGCACCTTCATCGAACTGGCGGGCAAGGCCGGGGTCTCCGATTACCACTACACCAGCAGCGGGGCGGGGGAGCGGCGCACGGTGAAAACTTCGGGCCTGCACTGGGGAGGCCAGCTCAGCCTGTACCTGCACGCCACGGACAACCTGGCCTTCGGCGTGCAGGTGGGCTACGAGCAGGATGCCCAGACCTTGAGCCCGGACAAGTTCGGCCTGGAGAGCTTCCCCGGCCGCACGGTGCAGGCTGAAGGCCCGCCGTACGGATTCCTCACCGTGGGCCTGGGCTTCAGCACGCGGTTCCGAAAGAGCGCGGACCGGGGGGAGTGATGGGTCCGGATGCGAAGCGGCCCGCCGATGGCGGGCCGCTTCGCATGGAGGGTGAAACCCTTATTCGCCCGGCGCCGGGGGCAGCTCCTTGGGCTCGCCGCCTTCGGCCTTGCCGATCTTCTTTTTGCCCTTGGTGACCTTGATGGCCACGTCCGTCTTCTCCTTGTTGAGGCCCACGACGATCTTGTCGCCCTCCTCGATGGCCTGGTTGATGATCTCCTCGGCCATGGGGTCCTCGATGAACTTCTGGATGGCCCGCTTCAGCGGACGGGCACCGAACTTCTCGTCGTAGCCCTTCTCCACCAGGAAGTCCTTGGCCTCGTCGGTGAGCTTCAGTTCGTAGCCCAGCTCGCCGATGCGCTTGTACAGGTGCCCCAGCTCGATGTCGATGATCTTGTGGATGTCCTCCCGCTTCAGCGAGTTGAACATGATGATGTCGTCGATGCGGTTGAGGAACTCCGGGGCGAAGGCCTTCTTGAGCGCCTTTTCGATGATGCCGCGGTTGGTCTCCTCCTGCGCCTCGCTGCGCGCCGTGGTGCCGAAGCCCACGCCTTTGCCGTAGTCGGCCAGGTCGCGCGCCCCGATGTTGGACGTCATGATGATGATCGTGTTCTTGAAGTCGATGTGGCGGCCGAGACTGTCGGTCATCTTGCCGTCATCGAGCGCCTGCAGCAGCAGGTTGAACACGTCGGGGTGGGCCTTCTCGATCTCGTCGAGCAGGATGATGGCGTAGGGCCGGCGGCGCACCTTCTCGGTGAGCTGGCCGCCCTCCTCGTAGCCCACATAGCCCGGCGGCGCGCCGATCAGGCGGCTCACGGAGAACTTCTCCATGTACTCGCTCATGTCGATGCGCACCAGGGCCTCCTCGGTGTCGAACAGGTAGCGGGCCAGTTCCTTGGCCAGCTGCGTCTTGCCCACGCCGGTGGGGCCCAGGAAGATGAAGCTGCCGATGGGCCGGTTGGGGTCCTTGAGGCCGGCCCGGTTGCGCTGGATGGCCTTCACCACCTTGCCCACCGCCTCGTCCTGCCCGATCACCTTGCCCTGCATCTCCTCCTTCATGCGGCGCAGCTTGCCGCTCTCCTTCTCAGCGATGCGGGTGACCGGGATGCCGCTCATCATGGCCACCACTTCGGCCACGTTCTCCTCGTTCACGGTGGTGCGGTGGGTGCGGCTTTCCTCCTCCCACTGCTTCTTGGCGCGTTCGAGCTCTTCTTGGAGCTGCCGCTCACGGTCGCGCAGCTTGGCGGCCTCCTCGTAGCGCTGGCTGCGCACCACCTTGTTCTTCTCCTCCTTCACCTCCTCGATCCTGCCCTCCACCTCCAGGATGTTCTTGGGCACCACGATGTTGCTGATGTGCACGCGGCTCCCGGCCTCGTCCAGCGCGTCGATGGCCTTGTCCGGCAGGTGGCGGTCGGTGATGTAGCGGTTGGTGAGCTTCACACAGGCCTCGATGGCCTCGGGCGTGTAGTTCACGTTGTGGTGGTCCTCGTACTTCTCCTTGATGTTGTTGAGGATCTGGATGGTCTCATCCACGCTGGTGGGCTCCACGAGCACCTTCTGGAAGCGGCGTTCCAGGGCACCGTCCTTCTCGATGTACTGGCGGTACTCGTCCAGGGTGGTGGCGCCGATGCACTGGATCTCGCCGCGGGCCAGGGCGGGCTTGAACATGTTGCTGGCATCGAGGCTGCCGCTGGCGCCGCCCGCGCCCACGATGGTGTGGATCTCGTCGATGAACAGGATCACGTCCGGGCTGTTCTCCAGTTCGTTCATCACGGCCTTCATGCGCTCCTCGAACTGGCCGCGGTACTTGGTGCCGGCCACCAGGCTGGCGATGTCCAGCGCCACGATGCGTTTGCCGAAGAGCACGCGGCTCACCTTGCGTTGGATGATGCGCAGGGCCAGGCCCTCGGCGATGGCGCTCTTGCCCACGCCGGGCTCCCCGATCAGCACAGGGTTGTTCTTCTTGCGGCGGCTCAGCACCTGGCTCACGCGCTCGATCTCCTTCTCCCGGCCCACGATGGGGTCCAGCCGGCCGTCCTCGGCCAGTTTGGTGAGGTCGCGCCCGAAATTGTCCAGCACCGGCGTCTTGCTCTTGCTGTCGGCGGGTTTGCGCGGGCCGCCGGAGTAGCTGCTGCCGCTGTCGTCGTCGTCGTCGTCCGCGCTCTGCGGGCCCTGGGCCTTGGGGCTCTTGGTCGGGCCGCCGGTCGGGGAGGGGCCGCCACCGGCGAGGATGGCGTCCACCTCGTTCTTCACGCTCTCGTAGTCCACATGGAACTTGTGCAGCGTGCGCGTGGCCAGGTTGTCCTCATCTTTGAGGATGCTCAGCAGTACGTGCTCGGTGTCGATGTGGGGGCTCTTGAACAGCTTGGCCTCCAGGAAGGTGATCTTCAGCATCTTCTCGGCCTGCTTGATCAGGGTGATCTTGTCCTTGTCCGGGGGGCGCATGGCGCTGGCGGGCTCCATGCCACCCTCCACCGACCGGCGCAGCTCCTCCAGGTCCACGTCCAGGTGGTGGAGGATCTTCACGGCGTTGCCTGCACCCTCGCGGATGAGGCCCAGCAGGATGTGCTCGATGCCGATGTAGTTGTGCCCCAGCCGGAGGGCCTCCTCGCGGCTGAAGGTGATGACTTCCCGGACCCGGGGTGAGAATTTGGCGTCCATGCGGTGTTGCGGCGGTGGTGCTTGCGGGGATGAAAGGTATGGCGCGGGGCACCGGGGCCAAGCTATCCAACGGGCTTCGAGCCCCCCGGCCCGGCCAACGCGCTTTTATTCACAGGAAACTGTGTGGTCTGTGGATAATTCCGGGGGCCCGGAACCCTTCTTGGCGGTACCTTCGGGCTCCCTTTTCGGCACCCCGTCCGCACGGACCGTGCCAATGACGAATTGACAGCCCATGACCGACGGAGAAAAGATCGTCCCGATCAACATAGAGAACGAGATGCGCACGGCCTACATCGACTACTCGATGTCGGTGATCGTGAGCCGCGCCCTGCCCGATGTGCGCGACGGACTGAAACCCGTGCACCGGCGGGTGCTTTTCGGCATGCAGGAACTGGGGGTGCTCAGCAACCGCCCTTACAAGAAGAGCGCCCGTATCGTGGGTGAGGTGCTCGGTAAATACCACCCGCACGGCGACGGCAGCGTGTACGACGCGATGGTGCGCATGGCCCAGGACTGGAGCCTGCGCTATCCGCTGGTGGACGGCCAGGGCAACTTCGGCAGCATCGACGGGGACAGCCCGGCCGCCATGCGTTACACCGAGGCCCGGTTGAAGAAGATCGCCGAGGAGGTGCTGGCCGACCTGGACAAGGAGACGGTGGATATGCGGCCCAACTTCGACGACACCCTGGAGGAGCCCAGCGTGATGCCCACGCGGATCCCCCAATTGCTGGTGAATGGCGCCGCCGGCATCGCCGTGGGCATGGCCACCAACATGCCGCCGCACAACCTGGGCGAGGTCTGCGATGCCACCATCGCCTACATCGACGACCGCGATATCGACATCGACGGGTTGATGCAGCACATCAAGGGCCCCGATTTCCCCACGGGCGGGGTGATCTACGGCACCGAGGGCATCCGGGAGGCCTACCACACGGGTCGTGGCCGCATCGTGCTGCGCGGCAAGTGCCACATCGAGGAGGACCAACGCACCGGGCGGGAGACCATCATCTGCACGGAGATCCCGTACCAGACCAACAAGGCCGTCCAGCTGTACAAGGGCGTGGCCGACCTGGTGAACGACAAGAAGATCGAGGGCCTCAGCGACGTCAACGACTACAGCGACCGTACCGGCATCCGCCTGGCGTACGAAGTGAAACGCGAGGCCATGGGCACCGTGGTGCTCAACCAGCTGTACAAGTACAGCGCCCTGCAGACCAGCTTCAGCGTGAACAACATCGCGCTGGTGGGCGGCCGACCCATGCTCCTGAACCTCAAGGACATGATCGCCCGCTTCGTGGACCATCGGCACGACGTGGTGGTGCGGCGCACCAAGTACGACCTGCGCAAGGCCGAGGAGCGCGCCCACATCCTGGAGGGCCTGTTGATCGCCCTGGACCACCTGGACGCCGTGATCGCCCTGATCCGCGCCAGCCAGACGCCGGACGAGGCCCGCGACGGCCTGATGCAGGAGTTCGGCCTCACCGAGATCCAGGCGCGGGCCATCCTGGACATGCGCCTGCAGCGCCTCACGGGCCTGGAGCGCGACAAGATCCGCGAGGAGCACGCCGAGCTCATGAAGCTCATCGCCCACCTGAAGGCCGTGCTGGCCGATGAGGGCCTGCGCATGGGCATCATCAAGGACGAGCTGCGCGAGGTGAAGGAGAAGTACGGCGACAAGCGCCGCACGGAGATCGTGGCCAGCGGTGCGGACCTCAACATGGAGGACCTGATCGCGGACGACGCCGTGGTGGTCACCATCAGCCACCTGGGCTACATCAAACGCACGCCGCTGGCCGAATTCCGCACCCAGAGCCGGGGCGGGGTGGGCAGCCGCGGCAGCACCACGCGCGACGAGGACTTCCTGGAGCACCTGTTCGTGGCCACCAACCACAACTACCTGCTGATCTTCACCCGCAAGGGCCGCTGTTACTGGATGCGGGTGTTCGACATCCCCGAAGGCACGCGCCAGAGCAAGGGCCGCGCGATCCAGAACCTCATCCAGATCGAGGCCGACGACAAGGTGCTGGCCTACATCAACGTGAAGGACCTCAAGAGCGAGGAGTACCTGAACGCCCATTACGTGGTGCTGTGCACGCGCAACGGGGTGATCAAGAAGACCACGCTGGAGGCTTACAGCCGTCCGCGCGCCAACGGCATCATCGCCGTGGGCATCCGCGAGGGCGACGAATTGCTGGAGGCACGCCTCACCAACGGCAACTGCCACATCATCATGGCCAGCCGCGAGGGCAAGGCCAACCACTTCGAGGAAAGCCGGGTGCGCCCCATGGGGCGCGGGGCCAGCGGGGTGCGTGGCATGCTGCTGGAGGACGGCGACGAAGTGGTGGGCATGATCACCATCGACAAGGCCGAGACCGGCACCCGCCAGGTGCTGGTGGTGAGCGAGAACGGCTACGGCAAGCGCACCCCCTTGAAGGACAAGGACGGGGAGTACGAATACCGGATCACCAACCGGGGCGGTAAAGGGGTGAAGACCCTGCAGGTGACCGAGAAGACCGGCAAGGTGGTGGCCATCAAGGACGTCACCGAGGAGGATCACCTGATGATCATCAACCGCAGCGGCATCACCATCCGCACCCGGGTGAACGAACTGCGCGAACTGGGCCGCGCCACCCAGGGCGTGCGCCTGATCGAGCTGCGCGCCAACGACCGCATCGCCGCGGTGGCCAAGGTGGACAGCGACCTGCACGAGGACGAGGACCTGAACGGGGAAGGGCCGGAGAACGCCTCGAATGGCACCGAAGTTGATACCCCGTCCCCCGAAGCCTGAACCCCAGACACGAACGAACCTCCATGAAGCGGACCCTCTTTCTTCTGTGCGCTGCCACCGCCCTGGGCCTGAACGCCCAGAACAGCAACGTGGTGAACGCCTACAACTACCTGCAGGACGGCGACCTGGCGAAGGCGGCCGAGTTCATCGAGCCGGCCATCGCCCATGAGACCACCATGGGCAAGGACAAGACCTGGCGGTACCGGGGCGACATCTACCGCATGGTGGCCCTGGGGCAGGACGAGACCCTGAAGGCCCAGTTCCCGGACGCCATGCAGCGCGCCATCGACAGCTACCTGAAGGCGCAGGAGCTGGACACCAAGGGCAGCTACCGCAACGAGGTGCAGCAGAACCTGGTGGCCCTGCAGGCCGCCGCCCTCAACAAGGGTAACGACGCCTTCAGCGCCAAGGAGTACGACAAGGCCATCGCCCTCTACGCCAACAGCGAGCGCATCGCCAAGGCCTTCGGCGGGACCGACACCAACGCCATCTTCAACAGCGCGCTGGCCTACGAGACCAAGGGCGACGCGGCCCGGGCCATTGAACGCTACGGGGAGTGCCTCGCCCTGGGCTACGACAAGCCCGAGATCTACCGCTACAAGGCCAACCTGCAGAAGAAGGCCGGCGACGTGGACGGGGCCATCGCCACGGTGCGCGAAGGCCGCACCAAACACGCGGGCCACAAGGACCTAATCCTGGACGAGATGAGCTACCTGCTGGAGGCCGGCCGCACCGAGGAGGCGGAGAAGAGCGTGAACGAGGCCATCGCCGCCGACCCCGAGAACGCCGTGCTGTACAGCATCCTGGGAAGCCTGTACGACGCCAAGGCCAACCCCAAGGAAGGTGCGGCGCCGTCCGAGGTCGATGTGGTCAAGTGGACGGACCTGGCCGAGGAGAACTACAAGAAGAGCCTGGAACGGGACCCCAAATTCTTCGATGCCTACTTCAACATCGGGGTGCTGTACAACAACCGGGCGGCCAACTGCTACAGCAAAGCCAACGACATCAAGGACAACGCGGCTTACGAGAAGGCCAAGGCGGCGTGCGACGCCACCTTCGTGAAGGCCGTGCCCTACTTCGAGAAGGCGCACGAGCTGCGCCCCGACGATGTGCCCACGATACAACAGCTGATGAAGCTGTATGCCAAGACCGACGACCAGGCCAAGTATGCCGCCATGAAGGCGAAGCTCGGACAATAAGGCCGTTGGCGCGTTAAGGGTGAGAGCTCCGGTCATGGCCGGGGCTCTCTGCGTTCCGGGGGTCAGCCCTGGCGCAACCAGAGAATGTCCTCGCGCAGCTCCCGATGGTCCAGCACGACCACCGGATCGGTGCGGCCGTCCATGCGCGCACGGAAGGAGCGGAACCCGGCCTCGCGCAGCAGCCGGTCAAGGGCCTCCACCTCGCCGCGCGTGCGGTCCACCAGGGTGGTCTCCACCATGATGCGGTCGATCCGGCCTTCGGCCAGCATGCGTGCGGCGCCGCGCAGGGCGGGCAGCTCCGAGCCTTCGATGTCCAGCTTCAGGAAGTCGATGTGGGCGATGCCCCGGCCGGCGCAGAAGGCGTCCAAGGTGGTCACCTCCACCGGGTAGGGGATCTTGTCCTTGGGGTCGAAGGTCCCCTCCAGGCAGGCGAAGCCGCGCAGCATCACCCGGGGGGTGTCGTAGAACGTATGCGTGCCGCTGTGGTCGGTCAGCGCCATGTCCCACAACGACCAGTTGCGGAACGCGCCCAGGTCGTTCAACCTGCGGATCTGGGCGTTGGCCGTACGCGAGGGCTCGAAGGAATGGACATGGCCCGTGGCACCCACCAGCCCCAGGCAATGCGCCGCGAAATAGCCGATGTTGGCCCCCGGGTCGAAGACCACCATGCCGGGGCGCAGGGTGCGGGAGAGGTAGTTCATGATGTTCACCTCATAGAGGTCGAAGAACATCATGCGGTGCTGGCGCACGCCCAGGTCCAGTTCGAAGTGCACGCCGTTCCGCACCGTCGGGACCGGTGTGCCCGTGTTGGTCCAGGCGCCTGCCAGGTCGGCCAGTCGATGCCGTCCACGGACCGGAAGGCGGGTGAGCAGCCGGGCCGCCGAACGCAGGGGAGCACGCCACATGGGCGGCGAAGGTAGTCCAGCCCGATGGGGTGGGAAGAACGTGGGGATGGTCAACCGATGGAACTGGGATCCAGCAAAATACAACTTAACATAATATAAATTATGTGCCAAATGGGTTTTCAAACAGACCCTGGACCGGTTCCACACCAAAGCCGGAACCTCCGGTGCTTTCATAACACCCATCCCGCAACGTGAACCCGGTGAACGGATCGTTGGCGATGAGCCAGGGT
This sequence comes from Flavobacteriales bacterium, assembly GCA_013360395.1. Classification (GTDB taxonomy): domain Bacteria; phylum Bacteroidota; class Bacteroidia; order Flavobacteriales_F; family PHOS-HE28; genus PHOS-HE28. The sequence goes on along the minus strand of JABWBQ010000053.1, from coordinate 13,180 downwards.
CCGTCCAGGTCGCACCACGCCGCCTGCCTGCCGAGGGCCGCCATGGCGGCACAGCCCAGGCTGCTTTCGCTCATGCTGCCCAGCATCACCAGCTTGCCCATGGCGCGCGCACGGGCGGCCATTTCCGCAGCCTTGTCGAGCCCGCCGCACTTCATGAGCTTCAGGTTCACACCGCCGAACGCCCAGCCGCGCTTTTCCAGATCCTCCGGCCCTTGCACGGATTCGTCGGCGATCACGGGCACGGCCGTTCCCCTGGCCAGGGCGGCATGCGCTTCCAGGTCATCCTGATGGAACGGCTGCTCCATACCGACCACCCGGCCCGGTCCGCCTGCGGCCTGGATTGCCTGCAGCGCCTGCGCCACGGTGCTCAGCCCTTGATTGGCATCCAGCAGCAAGGCGGCATCCGTCCGCGCGGCGACCCACCGCAGCACTTGCAGGTCCATTTCGGTGCCTTGGAGCTTGACTTTCAGGACAGGCACTTGGGTCACTTCTGATAACTTGGATTCCAGCTCACTCAAAGTGCTGATCCCCAAGGTATAAGCAGCCTTTCCCTGGGTTGTGCCTTCCGCCGATAACATGGTTGAAGCAGGCACATTCATTCGCTTCATCATCAGGTCCATGAGTGCCATTTGCAGACCCGCCCTGGCCGCGGGGGCCGACCTTCCTGCGAACAGCCTATCGAGCGATCTTGTCAACGACTTTAAATCATTAGCATCAATGTCCTGTATATCAATGCTTTTATATGTTCCAATGATACTGCGTTGGGACTCCTTGACATAGGGCGGTGTGGTGGCTTCGCCGAAGCCGCTGAAGCCGTCGTAGCTCACCCGGAGCAGCACGGTGTCCGTGCCGTCGCGCAGGCCGTGCGCGGTGCCGAAGGGGCGCTTGAAGCGCAGGCGGTAAGGCCGGAGATCCAACTTCACCGCGCCAAGGTCGGTCCTCAACGGCCGGCTCGACCGGACCTGCCGACCGAGTTCCGAACAGCCCCGGCGGAACAAGGGCTGGCCCGGCGGGCCCGACCCCGGATGGCGGGCGGTCCTATTTCAACATGTACACCACCCGGGTCAGCCACTTGGCGGTGTCCGGCTCGGTGGCGGGGTCGGTGATGTACTCCTCGATGACCACCTCGCCCTTGATGGCGCCGTCCGCTTTGATCTTCTTATTGATGGCTTCGTGGGCCCGGGCGGTTTGTGCATAGGGGCCGTAGTGGTCGATCACGTACGCCTTGCCGGCGGGCACTTCCACCAGGGTCATGCCCTTCAGCTTGTCCTTCGCGCCGGCCGGTACAGGGATGCCCGCCATCATGTCCGCTTCCTGCGCGACCTTGTCCCAGGCGTAGAAGAGCCCGCTGGGGGCCGCCGCCGGTTGCACTGCCGCCGCGTGGGTGATGCCCATGGCCTTGCCGAAGGTGCGGCTGTAGAACGCCTCCATGTCCTTCCACTTCACCCGCTTGCGTTCGCCCAGGTACCACAGGGCGGGCCGCTCCACGATGTTCACCTCGAACCCATCGACCATTTTCGCCCGCTGCCGGGCGATGGCCAGGGCATCGGCCTCGGCCAGTTGCTTCAGGTTGCCGAGTCCGCGCTCAAAGTCGGGTCCGATCATGGCGTCCATGTCCATGAACAAGCCCATCACGCGGCCCAGCAAGCCGTTCTCGCCCTGCAGGCCCCAGGTGATGCGCGTACTGTCCCCCAGCGGTTCCAGGTCGTAGGTGCCTTCGTTCACCGCCTTCATGGGTTCCAGGAAGGTGAGCCGGGTGCGCACACTCTTGTTGGGTTCGATGGCGATGATCTCCTGCATGCCCTTGCCCACGGTGTCGCCCTCCCACTTCCACACGGCCCCCACCGTGCCGTCGGTGCCTTCGATGTGCTGCACCTGGTCCTTGTCCATGGCCTGCCAGGGGCCCCAATTCTTCATCTCGCCCAGCTTGCCCACCCGGGCGAACACCACTTCCGCCGGGGCTGCGATCACAGTGCTGCGCTCCACGCGGAAGGCCCGGGGGCCCATCAGGCCCAGGATCACGAACAGGCCCATCAGGGCCAGCAGGATGATGAGGATGGTCTTGAGGGCGCGCATGGCGTTGGGGCGGTTTCCACAAAGATGCGTGGCGCCTGGGGATCGGGGCGGATCGACGGGCTCGACGGTTGGCACAGTCTTTTCTTTGGGCATGCCAACCCCTTCCCCATGATCCGTTCCCTCCGCCTCCCGTTCCTTGTGGTGGCCGTCGCAGCCATGGTCGCCGGGTGCAGCAAGAGCACCTCCCCTGCCGGGAACAAGGTGAAGCAGCCCTTCAGCGGCAGCGCCTACGAGAGCAACAACCGCTTCTTCCGCGGCACGGGCCAGGCGGTGAGCGCCAAGCAGAACATCGCGCGCAGCAAGGCCGACCTGGATGCCCGGAACCAGCTGGCCGCCCAGGTGGGCACCACCGTGAAGGCCGTGACGGACCAGTATCTCGGGCAGACCGAGAACGTCGGGGCGGCCGAGGTGGGCGACAAGTTCCAGACGCTGGTGCGCGAGGTGATGAACACCGAGATGGCCGACCTGCGCAAGATCGGCGAGGAAACCTACCACAACCCGGAGACGCAAGCCTACACGGTGTACGTGGCGTACGAGATCCGCAAGGCGGCCATGTGGCGTTTCATGAAGCAGCAGGCCCGGACCAACGCCAAGGTGAGCGCGCAGGAACTGAAGGTGATGGACGAGCTGTTGGACCAGCAGATCAAGGCGGCCGAAGCGGAGGGCCAGTGAACTGCCATCTTTGCAGGCGGGCTGCCGTGGACGGCACCGAAAGCCCCCCTGCGGGGGATCGGAACCGGAATTGCGGAAGGCCGCTTCAAACCTGAACGACCCATGATGGGAGCCTACCTCATCGGCATCGTGGTGATGCTCGTGAGCCTGCTGGTGAGCCAGCAATTGAAGAGCCGGTTCCAGAAGTACAGCGCCACCCCGCTGGCCAACGGCATGAGCGGGGCCGAGATCGCGCAGCAGATGCTGCACGACCACGGCATCGGCGATGTGCGGGTGGTGAGCGTGGCCGGTCAGCTCACCGACCACTACAACCCGGCGAACCGGACGGTGAACCTCAGCGAGGCGGTGTACCATGCGCGCAACGCCGCCGCCGCCGCCGTGGCCGCGCACGAATGCGGTCACGCGGTGCAGCACGCCACGGCATACCGCTGGCTCACCATGCGCAGCAAGCTGGTGCCCGTGGTGCAGGTGGCGAGCAACTTCATGCAGTGGGTGATCCTGGGCGGCATCCTGCTGATCAACACCTTCCCGCAGCTGCTGCTCATCGGCATCATCATGTTCGCCATGACCACGCTGTTCGCCTTCATCACACTGCCGGTGGAATACGATGCGAGCAACCGGGCCCTGGCCTGGATCAAGCGCAAAGGCATCGTGACGGCCGGGGAGTATGCCATGAGCGCCGACGCGCTGAAGTGGGCCGCCCGCACGTACGTGGTGGCCGCCATCGGTTCGCTGGCCACGCTGCTGTACTACGTTTCCATTTTCATGAACCGCCGGGACTGACCCCCCCCTGCCCCGTGCGGTCGAAAGGTCACTGCTCCGGCGGTGGCCTTTTCCGTTACCGCAGTTGCAGCACGATGGGCAGGTGGTCGCTGAAGCCGCCCTTGTGGTCGCCCCGGCTGTAGGTCTTGTCCGGTGCGGGGCCGTACTTGGGGTGCCGGAACAGCAGGCGGTCGTCCACGAAGGCCCCGGCCTGGGCGGCGACGGGCCCCTGGCCCGAGATCAGGGACCGGCTCACGATCATCTGGTCCAGGTAGCCCCACTGGCCTTGGTGCAGGTAACTGCCTTCCACGGTGCTCTTTTCCAGATCGGTGCACATCAAGTCGATGAGGTCGGTGCGGCCCATGCGGTCACAGCCAGCACCGAGCCCCTCGCGGATGCTGCGGTCGTGCGGATGGTCGTTGAAGTCGCCCATGAGGAGCACCCGGGCCTGCGGGTCGCGGGAGAGGATCGCATCCACGCGTTCGCGCACCAGGCGGGCGGCGGCCATGCGCTTGGGTTTGCTCTCGGCCACGCCTTCCCGGCGGCTGGGCCAGTGGCATTGGAATACGTGGAGCACCTGTTCCCCGGCGATGGCCAGCCTGGCGTAGAGCACGTCCCGCGTGCGGTCGTTGCCCGGGAGGTCCACGGTGAGCGCTTCAGCCTCCAGCACCTTGGCGAAGGGTCTGCGCACCAGCAGGGCCACGTCAATCCCACGCTCGTCGGGGGAGTCGAAGTGCACCACGGCGTAGTCCCCTTCGGCCAGCGGCGGTGTCCGGGCCAGGTCCTCCACCACCGCACGGTTCTCCACCTCGATCAGCCCGACGACGGGCGGCAGTTCGTCCGCGGTCCAGGAAATGGCCCGGGCCAGCTGCGCCAGCTTGTGCCGGTAGCGCTTGGCGGTCCACCGCAGGGGACCCGAGGGCAGGAAGTCCTCGTCGTTGGTGCGCGGATCGTCCACCGTGTCGAAGAGGTTCTCCACGTTGTAGCTCACCAACGTGCGGCCGGCGAGGGAACGCAGCGGCCCGGCGGCCGGGGTCGTGATCCCCTCGGGGGGTGGGTCCGCGTGGTGGACCGGTGCGGAGGAAGGGCCGCAGGCGATGACCGCGAGCACCAGCGGGAGCGCCAGCAGGGCGGCACGCATGGTCAGCGGCGGCGTGTGCGAACGCCGAGCACGCCCAGCAGGCCCCGGGTGAGCTCGCGCACGAGGGTGTTACCCACCTGGCGCACCATGGTGTTGCGGCTCAGGTCCTCCACGAGCGAGCGTTCGGGCTTGGCGGGTTTGCGTTCCGGCGAGGGCCGTTCCTGCTTGTCCTGGGCTTCGGCACCGCCGGTGTTCCCCTGGAGCCGCTTCTCCAGCATTTCGAAGGCACTGTCGCGGTCGATGACCTCGTTGTACTTGGCCGTCAACGCACTGCGGGCCACCAGGCCGTCCACCTCCAGCGGGGTGAGCACATCCATGCGGGTGGCCGGCGCGCACATCAGCGTGTGGGCCAGCGGCGTCGGGGTTCCCTTTTCGCTCAGGGCCGTCACCAGGGCTTCGCCGATCCCCAGGGATGTCAGCAGTTCCTCGGTGCGGTAGAAGTCGGTGAGCGGGTAGTTCTCGGCCGTGCGCTTGATGGCGGTGCGGTCCTTGGCGGTGAATGCGCGCAAGGCGTGCTGGACCTTGAGGCCGAGCTGGCCCAGCACCTCGTCGGGCACGTCCGTGGGGTCCTGGGTGCAGAAGTACACACCCACGCCCTTGGACCGGATCAGCTTGATGATGGTGCCGATCTGCTCGAGCAGCGGCTTGGTCGCCGTGCTGAAGATCAGATGTGCCTCGTCGATGAACAGGCAGAGCCTGGGTTTGTCGGCATCGCCCTGCTCGGGGAAGGTGGCATACACCTCGGCCAGCAGGCACAGCATGAAGGTGCTGAAGAGCCGCGGCCTGTCCTGGATGTCGGTGAGGCGCACGATGTGCACCACCCCTTTGCCATCGCGCACCTGGAGCAGGTCGTTCACGTCGAAGCTGCGTTCGCCGAAGAAGCGTTCGGCGCCCTGCTGCTCGATCTCGATCAGCTTGCGCATGATGGTGTTGACCGTGGCGGGGCTCACCGCACCGTACTCCTTCTGCACCTCGGGCTTCCCCTCCTGGGTGGTGAACTGCAGCACGCGCCGCAGGTCTTTCAGGTCCAGCAGGGGCAGGCCGTTATCGTCGCAGTATTTGAAGACCAGGGCCAGCACGCTCTGCTGGGTGTCGTTGAGCTCCAGGATGCGGCCCAGCAGCACCGGCCCGAACTCGCTGACGGTGGCCCGGAGACGGGCGCCCTTTTCATCGCTCAAGCTCAGCAGTTCCACGGGGAGGCTGGCGGGTGCGTAGGGGATCCCCAGGCGGCCGTGCCGTTCCTCGATCCTGGGGTTCGCCTGGCCCGGGGCGGCGATGCCGCTCAGGTCGCCCTTGATGTCCATGAGCAGGCTGGGCACGCCCTGCAGACTGAGCTGTTCGGCCAGCACCTGCAGGCTCTTGGTCTTGCCCGTGCCGGTGGCGCCGGCGATCAGGCCGTGGCGGTTCATGGTGCGCATGGGGATCCGCACCGGAGCGGACGCCACACAAGCGCCCTGGAACAGCGGTGCGCCCAGGACGATGGATCCGCCCTGCACGGCATAGCCCGCCTGCATGGCCTGGGTGAACTCCTCGGTGGTTCGCATGGAGGCCAAAGTAAGCGTGCCGCCTGTTCAGGCAGGACGGCCTACTTGAACAGGCCGCCGAGCAGGCCCTTGGCCAGTCCGGCCAGGTCGCCGCCCTTCCCCAGTTCACCGAGCAGCCCTTGCAGGTTCCCGGCGTTGCCGCCGACCTTGTCGCTGAGCAACTGGGTGAGCAGGGGAAGCACCATGTTGACCACGCCACCGGCCTGTTGGCCGCTGAGGCCCACCTGCCCGGTGAGTTTCTGGTTGAAGACCTGGCCGATCTGGTCCAGGATCCCGTTGGCCCCGGCGGTGTTCTGGGCACTGCTGAACAGGTTCAAGACGTCGTCCAGGCCGAAGCCGTCGCCGCCGCCGAGCACCTGTTTCACACTGTCGCCGGCCGCGTTGATGGAGCCTTGGGCCTGGCCTTCGTTGAGGCCGAGCTGGCTGATAAGCTGCGGGCCCACCTGGCCCTGCAGCGTAGCGAGAAGTTGATCCAACATGGGGACAAGGTAATGCGGTCCCCGCCACTGGATCGATCGCGGCCGCCAAGTGCTCATGCGGACATGCTCCCGGGGGGCGATGGGGCCAGTTTCGCACCATCAACAACCGACACCCCATGCGCCACAAGCTCCTCCCCTGCGCCGTTCTCCTGGTCCTCCTCGCCAGCACTTCCACCGCCATGGCCCAGCACAGCACCGTTCCTGCCGACCTGGACCTGATGGCGCGGATGCAGCAGGAAGGACGGTCGTTCCTGATGGACCACGGTGTCCGGTATGAGCGTGTGAACGCGGCCTTTCAGCCCACCCCCACCGGGGACCATCTGCGGGCCGTCACGGCGACGGACCAGGGTCATGCGGTGCGGGTCACCGGTCCGACGGGCAGCCTGCGCATGACCGGGACCTACCGGGATGCCGACCTCCGCGTGGCCCACGGCATCTTCGCTTACCACCATCCGAACGGCCTTTTGGAAAGCCAGGGCGCATACGTGGGCGGCGTGAAGCACGGGGTATGGCAGCGATACGATGAGGCGGGCCGTGCCCTGGCCGAGCGCTGCTATGGGGTGGTGGATCCGGAATCCCTGATGGAGGTCAATGGATGGGCCAGCCGGGCTGTGGTGGTGGACCGGGCGAGCGCGGGGAAATGAGGGGTCCGTCAAGCCTCCAGCTTCCGGCCTCAAGCCTCAAGCTTCCGGCCTCCAGCTTCCAGCTTCCAGCCTCCCGCTTCCAGCTTCCAGCCTCCCGCTTCCAGCTTCCAGCCTCAAGCCTCAAGCTTCCAGCCACCGGCTTTCAACTTTCAGCTTTCGGCTTTCAACTTTCAGATTTCGGCGTTGGCCTCCAGCCTCCCGCTTCCAGCCACCGGCTTTCGGCTTTCAACTTTCAACTTTCAGCTTTCGACGTTGGCTTCCGGTTTGCGGTTCTTGGTTTCCGTCCACGGCGCCCGGTGTTGTGGGAGCCTCAGGGCTGCTGCACCACAAGGCGGATGAAGGAGCCCGGCTGCTGGCGATCGCGCAGCAAGTAGGTGCCCGGCTGTACCCCAAGGTCCACGGTCTGTTCGCCGGCGATCCCGGGGAAATGAGCCACGAAGCGCCCGGTGGCATCGAGGAGTTCCAGCGTGGTGCGGTGTGCGAGCGTGATGGTGATCCGCCCGTTGCCCGGGTTGGGATACACGACCAGCGGGGCGGTCGCAACCCCTTCGGGAACGGAAGCCGCCTGCAGCCCGCAGCCCGCCGGCTGATCACACACCACCTTGGCCAGGAAATCGGCCACGAAATTCTCGGCGACCACCGGGTCGCTGTTGAAGTAGCCCACATGGCCGTTGCCTGGGTAGAGCAGGAAACAATGTTCCAGGCCGATGGTCTCCGCCCGGCGGTGGATGTCCGCGCTGCCGCTGGCCACCAACCCGGTGGGAATGCCGAACACGCTCACCTCCTGGGTGTGGCAGGGCACCACCCCGTCCCCATCCTCATGAAGGCTCACCAACGGCGGGTCACCGGGGACGATCCACGTGGTGTCGCCGATAGCTCCGCTGTAGCTGTAGCAGGCCAGCACTTCGCTGGAATAACCGGGTGAGCCGGAATGACCTTCGATGCCACCGAGCGCCGCCGAATCCGGCACCAGCACGGCCGGAACCTCACCGGGTTGGTCCAGGTAGGTGGCGTGGATGGCCGAGATGGCGCCTGCGGAGACCCCGCCCACGATGATGCGGTCCACGTCGATGCCGTAGGGGTTGCCATCCTCGGCCACCGTCTTGCGCAGGTAACGCACACAGGCCCGCATGTCGTGCGCACCACGCAACACGGCCTGTTGGGTGGTGGTGGCGTTGGGGAAGAAGAAACCCACGCGATAGTCGGGGGCCACGGCCACGAAGCCGCGATGCGCGAAGGCTTGGCAGATCGCAGCCACATCGGCGCGGGTGCCGGCCACGAAGCTGCCGCCGAAGGCCACCAGCACCACCGGCCGTTCGGAGAGGGTGTCCCCTGCCGGTTCGTACACATCCATGTACAGGGTCTGCGGCTGCCCGTTCACGCCGGTGTTCAAGCCGAAGGGAACCGCCGGGGTGACGTGCAGGCTGTCGAACAGGGAAGGATCGGTGTACCGGCCATTGCCGCATTCGGTCTGGGCGGCAAGCGCCGTGGGCAGCAAGGCGACAACAAGGAGTTGGGGTGTACGCATGGGCTGGGTTGCGGCCGGCAAAGTAGATCGCTCGCCCCGACCCCTGCACGGGTGTGCAGTGCCGTTCGACGGATCGCCTTCACACGTCGAAGGACGCACCGGACCAAGAGACAAGATCAGGCGGGACGGCACGCGGCATGGAGGCCTGCGAGGTGACCCGTGCTCCAGGCCGCCTGGAAGTTGTACCCACCGGTGATGCCGTCGATGTCGAGCACTTCACCCGCGAAGAACAACCCGGGCGCCACCCGGCTCTCCATGGTCCGAGGGTCCACCTCATCGAGCGTCACCCCGCCGGCGGTGACGAACTCCTCCTTGAAGGTGGTCTTGCCCTGGACCTCGAAGCCTTGGTTGGTGAGCACGGCCACGAGCTTGTCGCGACCACGCCGCCCCAGCTCGTTCCAGGGTTTGACCGGCGGCAACCCGGCGGCCTCGAGGAGAAAAAGCCACAGGCGTGCGGCCAGGCCGAAGAGCGGCGTGTTGGCGAGGTGCTTCCGCGGGTGATCCGCGGCGGCCTGTGCGAGAGCCCGCACCACCGCCTGCTCCCCTGCCCCACCGGTCCAGTCCACCAGCACGGTGAGCCGGTACTGCCGTTCGTGCAGCTGCCTCGCCCCGAAAGCGCTGAGGCGCAGCACGGCCGGACCGCTGAGGCCCCAATGGGTGACCAGCAGGGGCCCGGAGGACTCCAGCCCGAGCCCCGCCAGGCGCACGCGCACCGGATCGGCCACCACACCCATGCGGGCACGCAAGGCCCGATCCGCGATGTTGAAGGTGAAGAGCGAGGGCACCGGGGGCACGATGCGGTGGCCCAGCTGCCCGAGCCATGCCAGCCCTTCGGCCTTGGGACTTCCACCCGTGGCCACCACCACTGCGGTCGCGTCCAGCGCGCCGAACGGGCCGTGGAGGCGCCAACCGCGGTCGTGGGTCTCGAGGGAGCGCACCGGATGCCGCAGCCGGGTGGTCACCCCGGCCTGCAACGCTGCGGCCTGCAAGGCTTCGATCACCGTGCGCGCGTCGTTGGTGACCGGGAACATGCGCCCGTCCTCCTCGGTATGGAGGTCCACGCCCAGCGACGCGAACAGCGCCACGGTGTCGGGCTGGCCGAAGGTCTTGAACACCTGGCGCAGGAACCCGGCGCCACGGGGATAGCACCGGGCCAGCTGGGCCGTTCCCGACGCGCGGGCCAGGCCGGCGTTGGTGACGTTGCAGCGCCCACCACCGCTGACGCGCACCTTGGCCAGCGGCTTATCGCTGCCCTCCAGCAGCAGCACACGCCGCCCTGCCCGGGCCGCAGCGATGGCCGCCATGTGACCGGCCGCGCCACCGCCCACCACCACCACCGGCCATCTTGCCTCGTTGCCCATGCGGCGAAGTTCGGCAGCACGTCCGGCCGGCATGCACCGCGCTGCGCGCGCTCCCGGAGACTTGTGCTGTCCAACGGTCGTTGCAACCCGCTGGGCATCAGCGGCGGCCGGCCTTTGGCACACGGCTTGGGACAGGGGGCACGAACAGCCAACACCATGAAAAAGCACGTGTTCATCGCCGCCTTCGCGCTCCTGGCCGGAGCGGCCTCCGCCCAGTTCCAGGCGAACCCCCAATTGGGCCTCACCTACCAGGACCTCACCCACGATGCCGACGCCAACGTGGAGTTCCGCAGCAACATCGGCTGGCAGCTGGGTGTGGACTTCCGCATCGGGAACAAGGCCTACATCCAGCCGGGGGTGTTCTTCGGCCGGAACGTGACCGCCGTGAAGACCACGTTCAACGATTCGGTGCTGGCCGAGGGCGACCTGATGCGGACCAACCTGCGGCTGAAGCTGCTGGGCGGCTACCGGATCGTGGACAGCTACCAGTTCGACCTGCGCTTCTTCCTGGGCCCCACCTACGACGTGCTGCTGAGCGTGGACGACCGGGATGACCGCATCGGTTGGAACAAAGGCGACTTCAACAAGGGTTCCTTCAACGTGGATGCGGGCCTGGGCTTCGACATGGGCATGTTCACCCTGGAACCCAGCGTCAGCTTCGGCCTGAGCCGTGTGTTCAGTGACAACCTGCGGGTGAAGGACATCGGTTCGCGCTACCTCACCTACGGGTTGACCGTGGGTTTGAACTTCGGTGACGACGACCGCAGGGACTGACCCCGGTGCCTTGAACGGCCCCGTGCTTCCTCACCGGAACGCGGGGCCGTCGGCATTCCGGCCGGCGGCGTGCGATCCGGCAGGGTATTTGACGAACAACCTTCGGAACCTTCCAAGCATCCTCACATCATGAACATGCTTCGCTCCCTGGGGATCACCGGCCTGCTGGCCGTGTGCCCGGCTCTCGCGCAGGAGGATTGGCCGCTCCGCTTCACGGCCGAGGGCACGGCGTACCAAGTGTTCGCCCCGCAGCCCGAACGCCTGTCGGGCAACCATTTCGCCGCCCGCATGGCCGTTTCCATCAAGCGCCCATCGGACAAGGAGGCCATCTTCGGTGCGGTGTGGGGCGATGGCATGCTGGAGATGGACCGCGATAACCGAAGGGGTCGGTTGGTGGCCTTCAGCGTCACCGACGCACGCTTCCCCGGCATCACCGATGAGGGCGAACTGTTGCGCCTGCGCACCACCCTGAGCGCCGAGGTGCCCAAGCACACACCCCAGTTGAGCATGGACCTGCTGGTGTCGGCCTTGGAGGAAGAACGCTCGCGCGGGGACGGGTTGCGGAACGAGGCGCCCGAGATCATCTACACCGAAACGCCCAGCGCCCTGCTGTTCATCGACGGCACGCCCCGGTATGAGACGTTGGACAACGTGCCGGACACGGATGACCCGGTGTACCGCTCGGCAAAGGGTGCGCATGTGGAGCGGGTGTCCAACACCCCCTTCCTGGTGCTGCGCCACAACGGGCAACACTACCTCTACGGCTCGGGGCTCTGGTACCGCAGCACGGCTTTGGAGGGCCCGTGGGCGGTGCAGCGTGAGGTGCCCCAGGTACTGCGCGACCTTGCCGCCAAGGCCGGGGACGGCGCCGCCCTCACCGCACCGGAGGAGGCCGGTGCGCAGGCGCCCGCGATCGTGATGCGCAGTACCCCCGCCGAACTGTTGGACCTGGACGGCCCGCCGCAGTACGAGCCCATCGAGAGCACGGGGTTGCTGGCCGTGATGAACACCGATCGCAACCTGTTCCTGGAGATCGCCACCCAGCAGCACTACGCCCTCTTCAGCGGGCGGTGGTATCGCACCGCCGACCTGCGCAACGGTCCCTGGAGCTTCGTGCCCGCGCACGATCTGCCGAAGGACTTCCAGGCGATCCCTGAGGGAAGCAAGAAGGACGGGGTGCTGGCGCACGTGGCCGGTACGCCGGCCGCACGGGAGGCTGTGCGTGATGCACGCATCCCGCAGACGGCCAAGGTGGACCGCCGGACCGCGAGCCTGACGGTGACCTATGATGGTGACCCGGTGTTCGATGCCGTGCCGGGCACCGCGGTGGAACTGGCGCGCAACGCCAGCACCAGTGTGCTGCGCATCAACGGCCGCTACCATGCCTGCGACAACGGCATCTGGTTCGAGTCCGCCTCGCCCGACGGCCCGTGGACGGTGAGCACCGCGGTGCCCGCCGCCGTGAACGACATACCGCCCAGCAGCGAGGCCTACAACCTGCGCTACGTGTACATCTACGACCACACGCCGGACTGGGTGTACATGGGCTACACGCCGGGCTACCTGGGCTGCTATGTGCAAGGCGACGTCGTGGTGTACGGCACCGGCTTCTATTATGCGCCATGGCCGCGGTTCTGGCGTCCGCGCCCCTTCACCTGGGGTTTCGGGATGTACTACGACCCGTGGACCGGATGGGGCTTCGGCGGCGGTTGGGGCTACAACTGGTACGGTCCCGGCTGGGGCTGGGGTTGGGGTGGTTGGAACTGGGGCTGGGGCCACGGCGGCTGGGGCGGCTGGGGTTATGGCGGCTGGGGCTGGTGGGGTCCCTGCCACTACGTGCCCCCTTGCTGCCACGGCACGGCCGACAGCTACTACGGCCACCACACCCCGCTCAACGCCTCGCGGAGCAACCCGTCGGTGGGGAGCGGCAGCCTGTACGCCGCGCGCCAGCGCCCGGGTGTCACGGCGAGCCGGGTGACGCGTGCGACCCCCACGGCCAACGCGACCAAGGCCCCGGTGCCCGACCATTTCACCGACGCTGCGGGCAACGTGTACCGCCGCAACAACGGCGGCGCCGAGCGCTACACGGGTAGTGCCTGGGAGCAAGTGCCGGCGCCGCGCACCGAAAGGCCCGACGGCACCGTCGGCGGCACCAACCCGGCGGAGGCCCCGCCGGTACCGCAGGCCCGGCCGGAAGCC
>JABWBQ010000114.1 GCA_013360395.1 Flavobacteriales bacterium | reverse complement strand
GGCGCCACGGTGCTCGCCCACCAGGATTACGCCGCATTCGCCATCACCTGTGGCGGCACGAACGATATCACAGGCTCCAACACGGCCGCCTGTGGCAGCAGCTCGTACAGAGGCGGCTTGGAGGCCGTGTACACCTTCACCGCCTTGGAATCCGGGAGCGCCTCGTTCGCGTACAGCGGACAACCTTGGAGCGGCCTGTTCCTGTTCGCCGGATGCCCCACCAGCGGGGGCACCTGCGTGGCGAACATCAACAATGGCTCCGTGTCCAAGACGCTTATCACCACCATCACTAACGGGGTCACCTACTTCCTGGTGATCGACACGTGGCCGAGCCCCGCGAGCCCCTGTCCGGGGAACCTGACCATCGATCTGCCGGACCTGGTCATCCCGTGCAGCGGCACCCCGACGCCGGGCAACACCACCGGCCCTGCTGCTGTCCCGGTGGGTGGCACGGCCAGCCTGGGCCTGCAGAACGCGACCATAGGCACCGGGGTCACTTATCAGTGGTATGTGAGCACCACCTCGGGCAGCGGTCCTTGGAGCCCGGTGGGCCCGAACGCGTCCACCTACAACGCCACGGTGAGCGTGGACAGCTGGTTCTACTGTGATGTGACCTGCACCGAACCCGGCGGCGGCACGGGCTCCAGCAACGTGCTGGCCGTGCAAGCCCTGTCCGTGACCCTCGTGCCCCAAACGGGCAACAACACGGTGCCCTGCGGCACCGACTTCATCCTGCAGGACAGTGGGGGCAGCGGCAACTACGCGGCCAGCTCCACCGGCTACACGGTGATCGAGGCCGGCACGGGCGCCACGATCAACATTGCCGGGAGCTACAACACGGAGAGCGGCTTTGACTTCATCCGCATTTACGACGGCGTGGGCATCGGCGGCACCTTGCTGGCCACCTACGCCGGTTCGGGCGCGGTGAACTACACGGGCACGGCCGGCCAGACCCTGACCGTTCGGTTCACCTCCGATGGAAGTGTCCAATACGCCGGCTTTGATTTCACGGTGACCTTCACCGGCACCTGCTACCTGCCCTGCTCGGGCGTGCCGAACGACGGCACGGCCAGCGGTCCGGCCACGGTATGCAGCGGCAGCACCGCCGCCCTTAGCGCCACCGGGCTCACGGCGGCTTCGGGCATCAATTACCAGTGGGAGGAATCGCCCGATGGCCTGAGCGGCTGGGGCGATGTGGTGGGCGGCAGCGGTGCCACCACCCCCAACTACACCAGCACGGCGGTGCTCGCCACGCGCTACTTCCGCATCCGCACCATTTGCACCGCCGGCCCGGACACGGCCTGGTCCAACGTGGTGACGGTGGGTGTGATCGGTGCGGTGACGCCGGCGGTGTATGACGGCATCAGCTACACCGAGAGCTTCGAGAGCTGGGTGAACGGCTGCGGCACCACGGACCGCCCCTCGGCGAGCTGGAACAACGACCCCTACACGGGCTACAACAGCTGGCGCCGCAACGACCAGGGTGCCAGCGCGGCCTGGAGCAGCAGCAGCGGCATGTACACACCGGCCTCCAGCAACGGGGCCTATTCGGCGCGTTTCCACACTTGGGATGCGGCCAGCGGCACCAAGGGCATCCTGGACCTGTTCATCGACATGAGCGCAGGCTCGGGCACGGAGAACCTGGTGTTCGATGTGATCAACACCAGCGGCACGGACGTGCTGAAGGTGTTTGAGAGCAGCGACGGCGGCGGCAGCTTCACCCAGCTGGGCGCCAACATCGGCGTGGTAGGCAGCTGGACCGGGCAGACGCGCACCATCACCTCCACGGCGGCGAACACGGTGATCCGCTTCGAGGCCACCTCGGACTGGGGTACCACCGACATCGGCCTGGACAACCTGCGCATCCTGCCCTGTACCCCGGCCACGGCCGGCAGCCAGACGATCGTGCCGGCCTGCGGCACCAACGAGTACTACATCGATGTGAACCTCACCAGCCTGGGTTCCAGCACCACGATCGACCTGACCAACAGCCTCAACGGCAACGTGGTGACGGCCAACGCCGCCGGCGTGTGGCAGGTGGGTCCCTTCCCCAGCGGTTCCACGGTGACCGTGACCCTGGAGCACAACAACCCGAGCTGCGACGTGAACCTGGCGCCGCAGACCTACACCTGCCCGCCGCCCAACGACGCTTGCAGCGGCGCCATCACCATCAACTGCAACAGCATCACCAACGGCAGCACGCAATACGCCACGGCCGATGCCGGCACCCCGTTCTGCGGGACCTCGCTGACCTCGGCCCCCGGCGTGTGGTACACGGTGACCGGCAGCGGTGGAGCCATGACGGCGGCCTTGTGCGGCTCGGCCTATGACACCAAGATCGGCGTGTTCACCGGCACCTGCGGTTCGCTGGTATGCCAAGGCGGCAACGACGACGACTGCGGTCTCCAGAGCTCGGTGAGCTGGACCTCGGTGCAGGGCACCACCTACTACATCCTGGTGACGGGTTACGGCAGCAGCAGCGGTGCGTACACCTTGGAGGTGGTCTGCGCGGGCTACGACATGCCGCCCTGCCAGGACAACAGCGTGACCCTGGAGCTGCAGACGGACGGCTTTGCCAGCGAGACCAGCTGGGACATCGTGCCCTTCGGCAACACCATCCCGGTGTGCTCCGGCTCGGGCTATCCGAACAACGCCACGGTGACCGTGGACTGCTGCCTGCTGGACGGCTGCTATGACCTGAACGTGTACGACAGCTGGGGCGACGGCATCAGCCTGCCTGCCGGCGGCTACCGGCTGTGGAGCAACGGCGTGGGCGGCGAGCGCATCATCGACAACTGGGGCAACGGTGACAACTTCACCTCGGTGAGCAGCGCGGGTTCGCCCTTCTGCCTGCCGATCGGCACGGACCTGTTGACCTATGCGAGCTGCGACCGTGAGAACTGGACGGCCAACGAGTTCGTGGTGGCCACGGCCAACCCGGCGGTGAGCGCCCAGTGGGGCGTGGGCGACCAGACGGACGACGGTTACCAGTTCTGGTTCTTCGACCCCAACGGTTCGTACAACCGCCGCATCTTCCGCAACCACGCCACCAGCGGCGGCTTCGGCCCCCCGAGCGCCACGCGTGCCTGCCACGTGCAGATCAGCAGCATGGTGACCAACCCGGTGCCGTACGATGTGCTGCTGAACGTGCGTGTGCGCAGCCGTGTGAACGGTGTGTACAGCGAGTTCGGCCCGGCCTGCCGCTTCCTGATGCCGAGCACCCCGCCGGCATGCCCCACCACCAGCCTGGTGGACAACCCCAGCAACCCGAACTTCAGCTGCGGTGTCATCAAGTCCTTCGGCGGATCGGACAAGGTGTGGGCCAACCCGGTGGCCGGTGCCAACAAGTACCGCTGGCGCTTTGAGCGCGACGGCGGCGGCTTCACCCGCGTGATCGCCTCCAACACGGCCACCCTGGTGCTGAGCTGGGTGACCCAGCCGCTGGTGGATGGTGACGTGTACAACGTGACCGTGGCGGCCAGCTTCGACAACGGTGCGAACTACTGCCCCTACGGCATGAGCTGCCAGGTGACGATCGACAACACGCCCGGCGCCCAGGCCCGTGCGCTGGAGACCGCCAGCAGCTTCACCCTGTTCCCGAACCCCAACCGCGGCGACCAGGTGGTGCTGAACCTCACCGACCTGCCCGAGGGCGAGGTGCTGGTGACGGTGGACATCCTGGACGTGTTCGGCAAGCGCGTGATGAGCACCACCGAGGGTGCACAGAACGGCAGCCTGAACCTGGTGCTGGCCCTGGACAACAGCCTGGCGAGCGGCCTGTACACCGTGCAGGTGACCGCCGGCAGCCAGACCTTCACCGAGCGTATGGTGATCAACAAGTAAGGAGCACGCTCCTTCGCGAAGTCGAAGCCCCCCGCCCCATGGCGGGGGGCTTTGCTTTGGGGGGATCCGTGCGGCCCGGAACGCCCGATCGGCGCCGCGATCCGGCAGCGCGCCGCGGCGCTCCGCAGCATCGCCCCCCCGGCAGGGACGATCCGGGCCTGTGGGCATCGCGGCTCCGGTGGACCAGGGCCTGGCGCCCGTCGGCCCAAGAGCACCGTTGCCACCCGCTGTTCCCGGCATGCCCAGGGTGTGCGAGGACCGCGGTGCTGGGCCTATCCCGAGATCTCGGGATGCCGTGGCGCGCAGCATCCATCGGCTCCTTCGTGGGCCTCAGGATGTTATGCGCGACGTTCAGCATCGCTTGGAAATGACTTATCGATGTTATCAACACACTCGTCTAATAAAACGTGGCCTTCATCAGGGAAAAACCCCTTGACATCGATGGCGGGGTCCCGCTACGTTTGTCGTTCGGGATCGACATCCTTCCGTCCCATCTTAGAAACCACGCCATGGTAGCTCAACAACCCCTTCGCCGACCGCGTCGCCGGTCGTGGCGGTCGCATTTGGCGATCGCCGCCTTGCTGTTGCCCACCCTGTGGGCCAGTGCCCAAGTGTCAATGACCTACACCACTTCCGGTTCCTTCACGCCACCGGCGGGGGTGACCCAGGTGGTGGTGGAATGCTGGGGCGCCGGTGGTCGTGGCGGCACCCGCACCACGAACGGCCAGGGCGGCGGTGGTGGCGGCGGCGCGTACAGCCGCGCCCTGGTGCCGGTGACGCCGCTGACCCCCTACACGGTGACGGTGGGCATTGGGAGCACCTCGGCCGCGCCCGGCGGTGATTCCTGGTTCGGCACCAGCGGCACGGTGATGGCCAAGGGCGGCAACAGCGTTGCGAACAACACCAACGGCGGGGCCACCGGCGGCAGCGCTGCCGTCTCGGTGGGCACCGTGAAGTTCAGCGGTGGCAACGGCGCCAACGGGGGTAACTTCTTTTTCGTCCGTTGGGGCGGCGGCGGTGGCTCCAGTGCGGGCTACGCAGCAGTGGGCGGCAACGCCCCCGGCGGCAACGGCGGCGGCACGGCCCCGGCCGGTGGCGGCAACGGCGGCGATGGCGCCACCAGCCAGGCCAACGGCT
>JABWBQ010000006.1 GCA_013360395.1 Flavobacteriales bacterium | reverse complement strand
CACGAGCTCCACCCCGCGGATCGCAGGGCCGCCCGAGACCACCCGGCAACGGTCCGCAGCGGGGTTGGGCTGCAGCACCACCACCGCCGGTGCGGCCACCTCGGGCAGGCCGGTGCCGAGGGCATAGCACACGCGGAGCTGCGGCCGGCGGGCCGGATCGGGGTGTTCGCTGGAGCAGAAGTTCAACCGTCGATAATAGGTCTCGTCCTGCAGGCGCAGGAGAAAGCCGAAGCTGTTGGCCGTATCGTCGAGCATGTCCTGCACCAGGTCCTTCACGTCGATGTTCAGGTAGTCCGCCCACGGGTCGGTAGTGCCGGGCAACGAGACCCGGTTCACGGGCGTGGTCTGGGGCTGGGTGCTCCAGGTCACGGTCCACGCGTCCCACGGGGTGATCACTCGTTCCAACCAGGCATCGTTCGGGCCGCTGAGGGCCTGATGCTGCCCCAGGCCGCCGGACTGGTCCCAGGCGTGGAGGTCGAGCCAGGCGCTGGTCAGCACCGCGCCCGCCGGGATCTGCAGGCCCTGGAAGCGCAGCACGCTGCGCACCACGCCCGGCACCCCGCTGAAGGTCCAGGCCGACGACGCCAGCTCCGGGGTGGTGGCGTAGTTCGTGTTCACCTCGGTGACCAGGCCGTGCAGCAGGGCGTCCAGGATGTGGCCGTTGAGGGTGACGCAGGTCTCGTTCTCCACGAAGGTGACCTCCAGCCGGGGCCTGCGAGCGGGGTCGGCGTGTTCGCTCGTGGCGAAGTTCAACATGCGGTAGTACGTCTCATCCTGGAGCTGGATCAGGAACCCGTGGTTGTTGGCCGGGTCGTTGACCTTGTCCTGCACCATGGCCGTCACGTCGATGTCGAGGTAGTCCCAGAGCGGGTCCGTGGTGCCGGCCAGGGGGATCTGCCCGGCGGGCACGGCGGTGGGGGCCGTGCTCCACGTCACGGTAGCCTCGTCCCACGGGGTGATGATGCGCCGGATCCACGCATCGTTCGGTCCGCTCAATGCCGAATGCTGGCCGAAGCCCGTGGCCGAGTCGTACGCATACAACGAGAGGCGTGCATCCAGCACCACCGCGCCCTGCGGGATGGCGGACAGGTCGAAGTCGAGGGCGGCGCGCACCACACCCGGCACGCCTTGGAAGGTCCAGGCCATCGCCGGCATCTGGTCCAGTTGACCATAGTTGTTGTTCACCTCGGTGACCAGTCCGTGCAGGGCGGCGTCCTTCCCGTCGGCGGGGCCGGGTTGCAGCACCACGGTGGTCTGGGCACGGACACCGCCCATCAGAAGACAGGCGGCCAGGAGGTGCGCGTACGGTCGCATGGCCGGAGTTTCCACGCAAGGTACACAACTCGTCATCGGTGGCCCGGCTCGTCCAGCGCCCGGGCACGGTCGTACGCCCAGGTCCTGTGGGCCGCGCCCTGCCCGAAAAGGGAAGCCCCGGCGGACCGGGGCCTCGGTAAAGGTTATTTCAACAACACTCTTGGGGCTGCGCGAGGGTCTTTCGCCCCCATGCTTCGTTGTGAAAAGCCTTGCAGAGCGGCCGGCCATGCTCGGTTCTCACGCCTCGCCTGGATGCCAATTGGGTACCTCTCGCCCGCTTCGAAAAGCACTGTTGAGACAGCCGCTGGTGTTCGGAGCGTACGGCTCAGCCCTTGGCCAGTTCGCTCTTGGCGAACTCGGCATACACGGCGGTGATCCCCTCACGCAGGCCGATGCGGTGCTTCCAGCCCATGTTGTGGAGGCGGCTCACGTCCATCAGCTTGCGCGGTGTGCCGTCCGGCTTATCGGTGTTCCACTTCAGTTCACCGGTGTACCCCACGATCTCCTTGATCATCTCGGCGAGCGCCTTGATGGTGAGGTCCTCCCCGGTACCGATGTTCACGAACATCTCCTCGTCGTAGTTCTTGAGGAGGAAGTAGCAGGCATCGGCCAGGTCGTCCACGTGCAGGAACTCGCGCATGGGCGAACCGGTGCCCCACACCTCCACGCTGGGCGCGTTGGTCACCTTGGCGGTGTGGAACTTGCGGATCAGCGCGGGCAGCACGTGGCTGTTGTTCAGGTCGTAGTTGTCGTTGGGCCCGTAGAGGTTGGTGGGCATGGCGCTGATGAAGTTGCACCCGTACTGGCGTCGGTAGCTCTCGGCCAGCTTGATGCCCGCGATCTTGGCGATGGCGTAGGGCTCGTTGGTCTGCTCCAGCGGCCCGGTGAGCAAGCTCTCCTCCTTCAGTGGCTGTGGTGCCATCTTGGGGTAGATGCAACTGGAGCCCAGGAAGAGCAGCTTCTTCACCCCGCTCTCGTACGCGGCGTGGATCACGTTGCTCTCGATCATCAGGTTCTCGTAGAGGAACTGGGCGCGGTACACGTTGTTGGCGTGGATGCCCCCCACCTTGGCGGCCGCGAGCACCACCACATCGGGCTTCTCCTGCGCGAAGAAGGCGTTCACGGCGGCCTGGTCCTTCAGGTCGAGCTCCTTGCTGGTACGGGTGATGATGTTGTTGTATCCATCCTTCTGCAGGCGGCGCACGATGGCGCTTCCCACCATGCCGCGATGGCCGGCCACATAGATCTTGTCGGTCTTCTCCATGGAATACGTTGCGTGTTGGTTGGTTACGTGTTACGTGTTGGGAGCGTATTCAACACGTAACACGCCAACACGTCAACACGCAACGATCTACTCCTGTTCGTGCAGGATCTTGTGGCCGCCCTTCTTCAGGTACACATCGCGCTTGAAGAGCGCCAGGTCGCTGGCCATCATCTCCTTCACCAGGGCCTTCAGATCGTACTTGTGCTTCCAGCCGAGCTCGCGCATGGCCTTGCGGGGGTCGCCCTCCAGGTGGTCCACTTCAGCGGGGCGGTAGTAGCGCGGGTCGATGGCCACGAGCACCTTGCCGGTCTTCTTGTCGTAACCCTTCTCCTTCCCGCCCTTGCCCTTCCATTCGAGCTTGATGCCCACTTCGCCGAAGGCCAGGTCCACGAAATGGCGCACGGTGTAGGTCTTGCCGGTGGCCAGCACGTAGTCGTCCGGCTTGTCCGCCTGGAGCATGAGCCACATGCCTTCCACGTAATCCTTGGCATGGCCCCAGTCGCGCTTGGCGTCGAGGTTGCCCAGGTACAGGGTGTCCTGCAGGCCCAGTTTGATCTTGGCGGCGGCACGGGTGATCTTGCGGGTCACGAAGGTCTCGCCGCGCAGGGGGCTCTCGTGGTTGAAGAGGATGCCGTTGCACGCGAAGATGCCGTAGCTCTCGCGGTAGTTCTTGGTGATCCAGAAGCCGTAGAGCTTGGCCACGCCGTAGGGGCTGCGCGGGTGGAAAGGTGTTTCCTCGTTCTGCGCGTGGGGGCGCACACCACCGTACAGTTCGCTGGTGGAGGCCTGGTAGAACCTGGTCTTCTTCTCGAGGCCCAGGATACGGATGGCCTCCAGGAAGCGCAGTGTGCCGATGCCGTCGGCGTTGGCGGTGTACTCGGGCATTTCGAAGCTCACATGCACGTGGCTCATCGCCGCGAGGTTGTAGATCTCGTCGGGCTGGATCTGCTGCACCAGGCGCAGGCAGTTCACACTGTCGGTGAGGTCGCCGTAGTGCAGGTGGAAGGGGCGGCCCTTCTCGTGCATGTCGTGGTACAGGTGGTCGATGCGGTCGGTGTTGAACAGCGAGCTGCGGCGCTTCACGCCGTGCACCTCGTATCCCTTGTTCAACAGCAACTCGCTCAGGTAGGCGCCGTCCTGTCCGGTGACGCCGGTGATGAGGGCGACCTTCCGCTTCTTCCCGCTTGCCTTCGTGCTTTTCTTGGCCATGATGGAGGGTATGCTTCTGCTCAGTGTACGATGAACCAGGGGTTCACCAGTTGGTGTTTGTTGTAGCGCAGGGGGGCGCCGGTGCCGACGTCCTCCAGGGTGCGCCCCGCCTCGTTGGCGATGGCATGGCCGGCGGCGGTGTCCCACTCCATGGTGGGGGCGTACCGCGGGTAGGCGTCGGCGGTGCCTTCAGCCACCAGGGCGATCTTGAGCGCGCTGCCCATGCTGGTGAGGGCCACCTCGCCGTGCTCCCCGCGCATCCGTGCGATGTAGGCCTCGGTCTCGGGGCTGGCATGGCTGCGGCTGGCCACGATGGTGAAGGGACGGGAGGGCATGGGCAGGGGCAGGCGTTCGGCCTGTGCGGCGAGTTCATACGTGCCCCGGCCCTCCAGGGTTGTGGCACGCTGCAACCGGTGGGCACCGCCGCCCTCCCACGCGAAGTAGAGCACGTCCTTCACCGGAGCGTACAACACACCGCCCACGGGCCGGTGGGCACCGGGGGCGCCGGCGGGCAGCCCGTCGCGTTCCATCAGCGCGATGTTCACGGTGAACTCGCCGTTGCGCTTGATGAACTCCTTGGTGCCGTCCAGCGGGTCCACCAGCCAGTACATGGGCCAGGCCTGGCGCTCCCCAGGAGGTAGGGTCCTGCCCTCCTCGCTCAGCATGGGCAGACCGGTGCCGGCCAGCTCCCCCGCGATGGCGGCGTGGGCGCGCTTGTCCGCCTCGGTGAGCGGGCTGCGGTCGTCCTTGAGCTCCACGGCGATGGGGCGGGCGTACACGTCCAGGATCTCCCGCCCGGCGGCGAACGCGGCGGCGATGGCGCGATCCATCAGGGATGCCCGGGTGCTCACGGCGGCGAAGGTAGCCAGGGGTGCGGGGCGGTGCGCTCGGCCGTCAGGGCCGGGGTGCCAGAGGCTATCTCAAAAACACCCTTTGGGCTGCGCGAGGGTCTTTCGCGCCCATGCTTCGTTGTGAAAAGCCTTACAGAGCTGCCGGCTATGCTCGGTTTTCACGCCTCGCCTGGACGCGAAATACCGCTCGCTCGCTTCCAAAAGCATTTTTGAGATAGTCTCTAACGCCGTTCGTACTGCTGCCAGAGGCGCCGCTGGTGGCTGTCCAGGGAGATGGAGCGCCCGTCGATGAAGGCGCCCACCACGTTGTTGGTGCGCATGTCCAGGGCGTCGCCGGTGGACAGGAAGAGCGTGGCGGACTTGCCGGGTTCCAGGCTGCCGTAGCGCTTGTCGATGCCCAGGATGGCGGCGGCATCCAGGGTGACGGCGCGCAGGGCATCCTCGGGCTCCAGACCATGTGCGGCGGCCGTACCCGCCAGGAAGGCCAGGTTGCGCGCGCCCATGCGCTCCATGTCGCCGGTGTAACCCAGGCAGAAACGGATGCCGCGCTCCTTCAGCAGCAGCGGTAGGCGGTAGGGCAGGTCGGGCGCCTCGTCCTCGCGCTGCGGCAGGCTGTGCAGGCGCCGCAGGATCACATCCACCTTCCTGTCGCGCAACAGGTCGGCCACCCGCCAGGCGTCGTGCCCGCCCACGATCACCGTGCGCTGCACACCCATCTCCCGCGCGAACAGCACGGCCTCCTGGATCTCGCGGGCGCCATCCGCATGAACGTAGAGCACCCTGCCGCCCCCGAAAAGACCGCGCATGGCCTCCAGACGCAGGTCGGTCCGCTCCGGCACCACCTTGTCCGCATACGCTTTGGCCCGCGAGAAGAACGCGCGCAGTTCCTGCAATTGCTCACCGCGCTTGTCGGCCGCCACCTTGTCCGTGCCGCCCTGCTCGGCCCACCAACCGGTGTGGACGAAGGCCCGGGGCCAGTTGACATGAACGCCTTCGTCGACCTTCACCACGGCGTCGTCGTGGCTCCAGGCATCGAGCTGCACGATGCAACTGGTGCCGCTGATGCGGTTGCCGCGCGGGGTGATCTGCGCCAGCAGCACGCCGTTGCTGCGCACCGTGGGGATGATCTTGGAATCCGTGTTGTACGCGGTGCATGCCCGCACCTCCGGTTCCATCACGCCGGTCTCGGCCTCGTCGTTGGTGGCGCTCACGAGGTCGATCTCCACCAGGCCCAGCGTGGCGTCCGGCAGGATGAGGCCCGGATAGACCTGCATGCCCTTCGCGTCGATCACGGTGTCGTACGAGGCCTTCACCGCGTATTCGTAACCCACGAAGTCGATCGTGCCGTTGCGGAAGCCCACGGCGCCGTCGTCGAACGTCCGGCCGTCGCCCACGTGCACGGTGCCGCCCTTCACCAGGATGGATCCCGACTGTGCCGGAGCGGGCGAAGGCCGTTGTGCGGCCACGGTCGCGGACAAGAGCAGGGCGATCGGCAGCAGGTTGTTCCTCATGGCCTTTCCCCGATGGTCTCGCAGTGCCACTGCCGGGGCTCCTGCCGTTCCACTTTGCGCACCTTGGCCCCGGCCTGCTTGGCGGCGAGCATCCTGCCGATGAGGCGTGCGCGTTCGGCCGTGGCCACCGCCTCCCGGTCCAGCTCACGGCGGCGGTCGTAGTACCGCGTGCCGTCGATGAAGGTCATCATGGCCTTGGCGCGGATGCCGAGCGGGTTGTCGTCCCAGAGCACCAGGTCCGCGTCCTTGCCGGGCTCCACGCTGCCCATGCGCGCGTCCAGATGCAGCGCCCTGGCCGGGTTCAGCGTCACCATCTTCCAGGCCTCCGCAGGCGGCACGCCACCGTATTTCACCGCCTTGGCGGCCTCCTGGTTGAGGCGGCGGCCCATCTCGGCATCGTCGCTGTTGAGGCACACGTTCAGGCCCTGCCCATGCATCATGGCGGCATTGTAGGGGATGGCGTCCATCACCTCGTACTTGTAGGCCCACCAGTCGCTGAAGGTGCTGGCGTTGGCCTCGTGGGCCTTCAGCTCCCGCGCCACCTTGTACCCCTCCAGGATGTGGGTGAAGGTGTTCACGCGGAAGCCCAGGCTGTCCGCCACCCGAAGGAGCATCAGGATCTCGCTCTGCACGTAGCTGTGGCAGGTGATGTGGCGCGTGCCGGCGAGGATCTCGGCCAGCGCCTCGAGCTCCAGGTCGCGGCGGGGCGGCGTGGTGGCGGCCTGCTCCTTGGGCTTCAGGGCAGCATAGCGGGCCTGCTCGGCGGCGTGGTCCCGGGCGCGGAGGAAGGCGTCGCGGAAGACCTGCTCCACACCCATGCGCGTCCGCGGGTAGCGGTCGCTGCTTCCCCAATTGCTGCGCTTCACGTTCTCGCCGAGGGCGAACTTGATGAAGCCCGGCGCGTCGTGGATGCGCAGCCCGTCGGCATTGCGGCCCCACCGCAGCTTGATCAGCGAGCTCTGCCCGCCGATGGGGTTGGCCGAGCCGTGCAGCTGCTGCACCGCCGTCACCCCGCCGGCCAGGGCGTTGTGGATGTTGATGTCGTCCGGGTTCACCACGTCGCCGATGCGCACCTCCGCCGTCACGGCCTGCGATCCCTCGTTCACGCCGCGGGCGATGCCGATGTGCGAATGCTCGTCGATGATGCCGCTGGTGAGGTGCATGCCCGTGGCGTCGATCTCCGGCACCTGCACCCTGCCGCGCGGGAACAGTGCGGCCACGTCCAGCCTGGGGCCCACGGCCAGGATGCGCCCCTTGTCGATGCACACATCGGCGTTGGACAGGATGCCTTGCGGGCCGTTGGTCCACACCGTGGCGTTGCGGAACACCACGGTCTCGGTGTCCGGGAAGAGGGTCGTGCCGAAGGCGTTCATCGGGTACCACACTTCCCCGGTGGGCAGCGACCAGATGCTGTCCAGGGCCGCGGTGCGCTCCCGCTCCCTGGGGCGCGGGCCTTCCTTCTGGCGGATGGCGCTCCAGGCGAACCAGGTCCCATCGGGCCGCTGCCCCTGACCGTCCCAGATGGCGCCGCGGTCATGGATCACGCCGTTCAGCCGCACGGGCCCGTCGAAGCCGAACTTTTTCCCCTCGAACCAGATGGACACCACGGGCCCCTCGATGGCGATCACGGCCTTCACCCACGCGGTATCGGCGCCGGGTTGGCGCACCTTGGCCTGGAACGCCCCGGGTTTGCCGTCCACGTTCAACTTCAGCACGGCGGCCTTCAGGTTGAGGTCGAAGGTGCCGCGCGGGTCCTCCCGCACCTCGGGTTTCACGATGAAGCGCCTGCCCGAGGCCCAGGTCTCGAGCACTTCGTTGTCGGCATCGAGCAGGTGCCTGGTGGTGATGACAAGGTCCGCGCGCATGCCTTGTGCGATGCGGCCCGTTTCGTGCTCCAAATGGAAGAGCGATGCGGGCACGGTGGTGAGCGCCGCGATGGCCGAGGCGGTATCGAGGCCGCAGCGCACCATGCGGCGCAGGTTGGTCCAGAGCTCCGCGGTCTCCTTCAGGCCTTGGGCGGTGAAGGCGAAGGTCCCGCCACCGGCCACGATCCGCGCAGCGTTGGATGGTGCCAGCTCCCAATGTTTCAACTCCCCGAGCTTCACCTCCAGGGCGTCGAAGGGGTCCTCCACATCGTAGGCTTCCGGCAGCGCCAGCGGGATGATCAGCGGGGAACCGGTGGCCAGGATGTCCGCCAGGCGTTGGTAGGCATCGCCGTCGCCTTTCAGGATGAACTGCAGCCCGAACTCCTGCCCTACCCGCGCGGCGCGCAGCATGTCCTGATGATCGCGCGCTTCAAAGACCAGCGGCAGTCCCGTTTGGTCGAGGAGGGCCTGCAGGTCCTCATCGCTCTGTTCCTTGTGCCCCCCGGCCGCATACCAGCGCGCATCGTACAGCGCCTGGCGCAACAGGGCGATGCTGCCCATGAGCGAGGAAGGATGCTCATCCGGTGCGTTGCCCTTGCGGAAGGAGAAATGGGCCGAGGCGCGGGGCAGGATGACGTCCTGCGCCGGCGTGCGCCCCGCGAGGGAGACCGCGCAGCCCGTACCGCGCGCGATGCCGTCCATGCGGTGCACCACGGCGGTGGTGAAGCCCTGCGCCCGCATTTCCGCGGCCCGCTTTTCATCGGGTGCGTAGAGCTCGGCGGCGTGGGTGGCCGCGGCGATGGCACGGTTCCAGTAGTGCGCGCCGGCGACCGGCTGCTTGTCCTGCCTGGACCGTGCCGGGATGCCCAGGTCGCTGAACGGTTCGATCAACCCCGGCCAGAGGTGCCTGCCCGCGAGGTCGCGCACTTCGGCGCCGTCGGGAACGCGCACGCGCTTGCCCACCTCCAGGATGCGATCGCCCCGGACCAGCACGGTGGCATCCTGGAGGGTCACCGTGGGCGAGACATGCACGACGGCGTGGGTGAACGCCACGGGCACCTCGGCCCGCTGGTGCGGCCCGTTCACGGGGGCGTTGCGCTGGGCCTGGGCCACGAGGGCCAACAGGGCGGCGGTGAACGCGAGCGGGGTCCGCATGGGTTGCGAAAGTAGCCGTCCCGACGGCCCGGCCGTCGGGGCGCTACCTTTGCCGACCTCACCGCGGCGGCGCCCATGGACACCAGCCTCATCACCTTCTTCCACAGCCTGATGCGCTACGCGGTGCTGGCCTTCACCGCAGGCGCCGGCATCACCGCGCTGCTCGGCCTGCTGCGCGGGCGCCCCATCCTGGTGTATGAGCGCATGCTGGCGGTGGTGACGGTGGTGCTGTGCCACGTGCAGCTGGCGCTGGGTCTCACGCTCTACCTCATGCGCTTCAAGGCCTTCGGGCAGATGCAGGGGGCTCATCAGCGTTTCTGGAAGATGGAGCACATCGGCACCATGCTGGTCGCCATCACGCTGGTGACCGTGGGCCGGGCCTTGAGCAAGCGCGCCAAGGACGAGGCGCGGAAGCAGCGTCTCGTCGCCATCTTCTTCCTGATCGCCCTGGCCCTGATGCTCTGGGCGACGCCATGGCCGTTCACCGCCATCGGCGAAGGGCTGGGATGGCTATGAGGAAGCGGATCGCCCTCGCTGCGGTCGTGGCCCTGGCGGGCTGCATGGCCGGTGGCGCCACGGACGGTGCGGCCCCGGGTGGTACGGCCCCCGACGGTGCGGTGCTGTTCGGAACGCATTGCGTGCTGTGCCACGGCAAGGACGGCAGGCTCGGCCTCAGCGGGGCCAGGGACCTCACACTGTCGCAGCTCACCCGCGAAGAGGTGGCGGTGGTGGTGGCCGGGGGCCGGGGCCGGATGGCGGGCTACCGCAACAGCCTCACCGCCGCGGAACTGGAGGCCGTGGTGGACCATGTGATGGCGATGCGCACGGGCGCACCTGGAGCACGGCCATGATCGAGAACGTACAGGTGAAGGCCGAGACCGCGGTGCTCGTCGGGCTGATCACCGACGGGCAGGACACCGACCAGGTGAAGGAGCACCTCGACGAGCTCGAGTTCCTGGCCACCACGGCGGAGATCCGCACGGTGAAGCGCTTCGTGCAGAGGCTGCACCGGCCTGACGGGCGCACGTACGTGGGCAGCGGCAAGCTCGCCGAGGTGAAGGCCTGGGTGGACGCCAACGGGACGGACAGCGTGATCTTCGACGATGAGCTGAGCCCGGCCCAGCAGCGCAACCTGGAGAAGGAACTGGGACGCCCCGTGCTGGACCGTCCGCGCCTGATCCTGGACATCTTCGCCCGCCGGGCACGCACCGCCCACGCCCGCACGCAGGTGGAACTGGCCCGGTACGAGTACATGCTGCCGCGCCTCACCAAGCTGTGGACCCACCTGGAGCGGCAGCGCGGGGGCACCGGCACACGCGGCGGTGCGGGCGAGAAGGAGATCGAGACCGACCGCCGGATCGTGCACGACCGCATCGCCCTGCTGAAGGCCCAGCTGCGCGACATCGACAAGCAGATGGCCACCCAGCGCGGCAACCGGGGCAAGCTGGTGCGTGTGGCCCTGGTGGGCTACACCAACGTGGGCAAGAGCACGCTGATGAACCTGCTCAGCAAGAGCGATGTGTTCGCCGAGAACAAGCTCTTCGCCACGCTGGACACCACCGTGCGCAAGGTGGTGCTGGGCAACCTGCCGTTCCTCCTCAGCGACACGGTCGGCTTCATCCGCAAGCTGCCCCACCAACTGATCGAGAGCTTCAAGAGCACCCTGGACGAAACTCGCGAAGCCGACCTGCTGCTGCACGTGGTGGACGTGAGCCACCACGATTTCGAGCAGCAGTATGCCACCGTGAAGCAGACGCTGGCCGAGATCGGCGCGGGCGACAAACCCGTTCTCGTGGTCTTCAACAAGATCGATGCCTACCGCCCGGCCCCGCACGACCCGGACGACCTGGCCCCCAAGCGCCGCGACCAGTACACCCTGGAGGAACTGGAACGCACATGGATGGCCCGCATCGCCGGCGACGAGGAGGCCATCTTCATCTCCGCCGCACGCAAGGACAACATCGACCAGCTGCGCAAGCTGCTGTACGAACGTGTGAAGGCCATCCACCTCACGCGCTATCCCTACGAGAAGGACCTGCTCTTCCAGGACTGGATGTTGGGTGCGGAGTGAACCACCCGCCGGGCCTGCCGGGCTGGCGGATGCGGGCCGACCTCGACTTTGAATCATGAAGCGCCTTGCAGGCGGGCTATCTTTGTTCCAACCCGGACCCCATGAGCACGCTTGCAGCCCGGAATGAGCTGATCGAATGGATCAAGTCCCTGGATGACCCCGGGCTGCTGAGTACGCTATTGGGCATCAAGAAAGCGATGCAGCAGAAAGATCGGTCGGAGGACCTCTCGGCGGATGAACGCCGCTCCATCGAAAGGGGTCTGGAGGATCTCCGAAAGGGACGCTGCATCAGCAGCGCGGATTTCTGGGCCGGTCATGGCCGTTAGGTGATCCGTTCTCTGGTCCATGGAGGCCAAGGACCAAGTGGACGTGATCAAAGAATACGTGCGCAGCCACTGGAGCGAACGCGAGGAAGAAGTCATCCTGGACCTGTTGCACGAGTTTGAACGATCGGTGGCCCGATTCCCCAAGGGTTATCAGGCTTCATCGCTTTACCCCGGCTGTCGCAGGGCCGTCATTCACCCGAACATTTCGGTGGTTTACCGTGTAAGCCGGAATACCATCGAAGTGGTCACCGTGTATGACAACCGGTCGGCCAGGAGCCAATAGGGTGTGGCCACGTTCATCGCTGCAAGGAACATCGACCTGCTACGCAAGCCGCTGTACGAACGTGTGAAGGCCATCCACCTCGCGCGCTATCCCTATGAGAAGGACCTGCTCTTCCAGGACCGGATGTTGGGTGCGGAGTGAACGCTTCGCCGCAGCACCGGTCCGGTCGGACCTTCCGTCCGCGCCGCATCAGGTTGCGGCCCGGTCCAGGTCGGCCGCACGTCACACCGCAACGGGCGGCGACCGCACGGGGTTCGCCCCTGCCATTCCGGCCGTTGCCGGTAACTTCGCAGCCCCCTGAAAGGGCCCACGTCCGCGGATCGATGCACCATTGATCGTCCGCCATGGGCGGCCCCGCGCAGCCGCCTGTCGGCCCCGGTCATTCATGGCGAAGAAGAAGAAAAGGAAGAAGGGATCACCACCGCCGGGGGGCGGCGCCCTCCTGCTGCGGGCATTGCTGTTCGCCACGGCGACCGGCCTCGCCCTGCTGTTCCTGCTGGTGGCCCTGGTGTCGCTCAACGTGTTCGGCCCGCTGCCCTCGGAAGCCGAGCTGGCGGCCATTGAAAATGAGGAAGCCACGCTGGTGTTCGCCGAGGACGGCACCCTGATCGGCAAGCTCTTCGCCGAGGACCGGACGAACATCCGCTATGAGGACCTGCCGCAGCACCTCATCGATGCCCTGGTGAGCACCGAGGATGCCCGCTTCTTCGAGCATCAGGGGGTGGACGGCACCAGCTATGTGCGCGTCCTCCTTCGCACCATCCTGGGGGGCGATCGCAGCGGCGGCGGGGGCAGCACCATCAGCCAGCAGATCATCAAGAACCTCTATGGTCGCGAGCGGCACGGCCCGCTCACCGTGCCGGTGAACAAGATCAAGGAGGCCCTGGTGGCGCAGCGGCTGGAGCGCGTGTACGACAAGCGCGGCGTGCTGGTGCTGTACCTCAACAGCGTGCCCTTCGGGGAGAACCTGTACGGCATCGAATCGGCCGCGCGGCGCTTCTTCGGGCGCTCCACGACACGGTTGGGCGTGGAGGAGGCCGCCGTGCTCGTGGGCATGCTGAAGGCGAACACGGCGTACAACCCCCGCCTGCATCCCGACCGCGCCCGCGAGCGCCGCAACACCGTGCTGGGCCTGATGGAGAAGCATGGTCACCTGAGCGCGCGTGAGGCGGACAGCCTGCAGGCGCTCCCGCTCAAACTGCGCTACACCGGCCTGGATGCCTACGACGCCTACGGGTACTTCGTGGCCCGGGTGGAAAGGGAGGCCGGAACGCTCCTGCGCGAAGCGGCGCGGACCGCGGCCGCCAAGGGTGCACGCAAGGGTGCGCGCGGGAAGGCCGTGGGCCCCGACCCGCCCATCCCCGACCTGCGCAAGGACGGCCTGCGGATCCACACCACGCTCGACCCCGCGCTGCAACACCTGGCCGTGGCCGCCGCGCGCACGCACCTGGCGCGCATGCAGCCCCGGCTCGATGCCGAACTGAAGGCGTCCAAGGCCCGCGCGGCCTGGGAACGGTCGAAGGCCGGGAAAGGCGACCGGACCCGGAAGGCCGATGTGCGTGCGCCGCGCGAACTGTACGACCACGATGGCGTGCGGGTGGACACCATCAGCGTCGGCGACAGCCTCTGGCATTACCACCGGCTGCTGAACGCCGCCGTGCTGATGATGGAGCCGGCCACGGGCAACGTGCGGGCGTGGGTGGGTGGCGGCCACCATCGTTATCTGCCCTATGACCTGGTGGAGGCGCGTCGCTCCATCGCCAGTGCGATCAAGCCGGTGATCTATGCCGCCGCCCTCGAGGCCGGCCGCTCACCGTGCATGTACCTGAGCAACGCTCCGCGCATCTACAGCGCATACGACGACTGGTCGCCGCGCAACTTCAACGGCGACACCACCGGTGGCGAGGTGGCCCTGTGGGCGGCCCTGGCCC
Organism: Flavobacteriales bacterium; assembly: GCA_013360395.1. Classification (GTDB taxonomy): domain Bacteria; phylum Bacteroidota; class Bacteroidia; order Flavobacteriales_F; family PHOS-HE28; genus PHOS-HE28. Next base: position 65,407 of record JABWBQ010000006.1, on the reverse strand, counting down.
AAAGCATGAACCTGCCCACCGTGGACCTCTACTTCCAACTGGACAAGGATTCGCTGCGCGACATGGTGCGTGCCCTGGGCATCCCCGGCGTGCAGGTGCAGCATCCCTCGGTGTGCCTGGGGTCGTCGGACCTGAGCCTGCTGGACATGGTGCCGGTGTACGCGGCCTTCGCCGCGCGAGGCCAGCGGCCGCGCCCGCGCCTGATCACCCGCATCACCGATGCGGAAGGCAAGGTGCTGTACGAGGCTCCCCGCCCACGCGGCCACCGGGCGCTCACGCCCGGTACGGCCGACGCCATGAACGCCCTGCTGCGGCGCGCGGTGGACCAGGGCACGGGAACGGCGCTGCGCACACGGTACGGCGTGGCCGGGGCCGTGGCCGGCAAGACCGGCACCTCCCAGGACCAGCGCGATGCGTGGTTCTTCGGATACACCCCCGGCCTGGTGGTGGGCACGTGGGTGGGTGCGCGCGACCCGGCGGTGCATTTCCGCGGGGCCCTGGGTACGGGTTCCCAGCTGGCACTGCCCATCGCGGGCCAGGTGTTCCACGGCATCGAGGCCGGGGCCGGACCACGCAAACGTTACATGCGGCCGTTCACCGCGCCCGACTCGGCACGGTACGCCCTGGACTGCCCACCGCGGCATGATCCGGGATGGCTGGAACGGCTGTTCGAGGGCCGTCCCAAGGACCCCACCGACAGCACCGCACGCCCCGGCCTGCTCCGCCGCATCTTCGGCCGGCGCGAGGAGGATCCCTGATCAAGGCAGCTGTGCCGGGCGCACGGCCGTGGGCACCGCACCTCCGATGTTCACCAGGATGGGGTCGCGGTCGTTGCCACCACCGGCGTACCGTGCCACCCCGTCCATGTTCACATCCTCGCGCAGATAACCACCCTGCGTGGCCGTCGGCACGGCACCGCCCACCACGGACAGGATGGGGTCGCGGTCGTTGGCCTCGCCGGCGTATTTCACCACGCCGTTGAAGGTGACGTCGCCGGCCCACAACGCCATGGTGCCGCTGAGGTTCTTGCGCGCATCGGTGCCGTGGGTGGCCGTGGCGGGCGCGGTGAGGTCCACGGCCAGGGGCGCTCCTGCGAGCGCAAAGGCCGCGGCCGTCATGGCACCGAGGTGGTTGCGGTGGCGCACGGCGATGCGGTAGCTGCCGGCGGGCGCGTTGAAGGAAAGCGGCGAAAGGCCGTCGGTCCCCACCACGTCCCCGTCGCGTTGAAGCAGCCCGCATCGTGTGGCCACCACCGTGGACGGCGTCGCCGCATCGCGCAATTCCACCACCACCCAGTCCACGACGGCATCGGCACCGCTCACCTGCAGCACGGCGGGCACGGTGGTCTCCCCGCCCCCGCCCACGTGCGTGTAGCCCAGCGCGGTGTACGGCTCGGTGAGCGGCAGCAGCGCCGCGGCACGGAGGTCATCGCGCATCAGTTGATCGATGGTGGACCAGGGCCCCTCGAGCGCGGTGCGCAGCGCCAGTTGCACGGACGGACCGCCCGGGGTGAGCCGGAAGGTGCGCATCTGTTGCGGACCGAAGGAGGCGGTGAGGGTGCCGTTCGAGAGCGGGGCGGCTCCGGTGTTGGTCTCGATGTGCGTGGCGGTCTGCGCTGCTTCCAGACCCCAGGGCGAAGCCAGCGTGGTGCTGTGCGTCGCATCGCTCACGTTCCATAGCCGTGCGATGAGGCCATTGCCGATGCCCTCCTCGGCCGGTTTCAGGGCCCATAGCATCACATGGGGATCGCTGAAGGTGAAGGCCCCGAACGAGGTGTCGGGATAGGGTCCGCCTGTGCCGGTGCAGAGGCCCACCACCAAGGGGTTCTGGTGCTCCAACGCGCCGCGCATGGCCGCCACCGGATCGTAGGGGCCCTCATGCGGGCGCAGGCTGAAGGCATAGTGGAAGAGGGTGTCGCCATGCTGCGCGGGGATGCCCGGGCCACTGCCCTGGAAGTTGCCGCCGGCCGTGAAACGCAGCTGGCTGCTGCCGCTGTCGAAGGAACCCACGGTGCTGTTCCCCAGCCGCAGGAAGGCGGGCCCGGAGGTGCTCACCGAAAGACCGTACTGCGCGTTGCTGATGTCGGCGAAGTGGCCCAGGGTGAGCTGGTCGTAGCGGGCGTTCTGCGTGGCGTAGTGGCCGCCGGCGTTGCTCAGCCTGGCCGTGAGGATGGCGCCCAGCTCCTCGTGGTGCACCGTGGCGTTCACGATCTGCACGCCGAAGGCCCAGTCCAGCGTGTCGCTGAAGTTGTCGGTGATGCGGTCCTCCACGTCCACGCGGTGCAGGTCCTTGTACAGGGTCACGCGCACATCGTGTCCCAGGGGGATCACGCCCTCGGTCTGCACCGTGGCGCTGATGGGGCCGTTGTTCACCAGGTACTTGATGCCGCCCGGGGCGGTGAAGGCGCCCAGGTCGTTCATGATGCGGCCGTTCACCGTGCCGGCGTAGCTGCGGTTGGCAAGCTTGTCGCGCAGGCTGGTGATCACCCCTTCACCGCTCATGCTGATGCGGAAGCGGTCGCTCTCGAACAGGTGCGTCTCCAGGGTGGCCGTGTTGGGCAGCACCGGCGGGTCGCCCGGTTGCACGGTGAAGACCTTGTAGCCCGCCGCCGGCACGGCGGTGGCCAGGATGCGGATGTAGGTGGCGCCATCCTTCTGGATCACCTGAGAGGGGATCACGGTGGCGGTGGTGCGGTCCACCACCTGCACGGGTTGCGGGCCCGCGTACGGCAGGTCGGCCACGTCGGTGCGCTGGTGGCCCAGCGGGTTCACCACCACGAAGCGCAGCTCGCCGCCCGCGTCGATCCGCGCACCCAGCGAGGCCATGGCGTCGTTGAGCAGCTGCGTCGAATAACCGGTCACCTGCGCCTCCAGGCCGCGCTGCCACAGGGCCCTGTCGTTGGCAGGCACCACGCCGCCCCCGCCCATGTTGTGCTCCCAGTAGAGGGCGATGGCCGTGTGGGCCTGCTCGCGCGGCACCGCCAGGTCCGTCCACACGGCGGGGTCGTACCGCGCGGCGAGGGCGGCCACGGCTTCGGCGCTGCGCAGGCGCTCAATGCCGCGCCGCATGCGCCCGGTGACCTCGGCGATGCTCGCGCAGTCCAAGTCCCATTCATTGCCGAAGCTCAACGACTGGCCGGGCAGCGTTCCGCCGTACGTGGCCTCGAAGTCCTCGAAGAAGTCCTTCATGTTGCTCACGTGGCACTGGACGCTGTCGTTGCTGCGGGCCATGGCCACGGCGGGGAAGCTGCTGTCCAGCGTGAAGGTGTTGTCCCATCCATGGCCGAAGGCACCGGCCACCGTGTACGGGTAGTTGTGCGGAAAGGCCACGCTGTTGAGCTTGTCCAGGCACTGGTCCACTGCGGTGTTGGGGTCGAAGGCCTCGGCATAGCCGCCCAGGCCCTGGTTGTAGGTGAGGCTGTACCACTTCATCAGGACCCCGGAACCATCGAGGCCCGTGTAACGGTGGATCTCGTGCTCCCGCTGGCCGAGCCCGGGGACCTGCGTGGCGCATCCGCACACGCCCTTCCAGCTGTACCGCGCCCCCATGCCGTTCCACAGCGAGGCCAGGCCAAGGGGCTGGGTCTGGTTCTCCATGCTGATCGCCACAGGGATGTCGATGCCGTACTGCCGTTGCAGCCGGCCGGCGTAGTAGCCCGAGCGGATCACGCCCTCGGTGGTGTTGCCGCCGTGCGTGCACACCAGCCCGTTGAGCGGCACGGTGATGCGGCCGCTCTGCAACTGTGCGATCAGCCGGTCGAACTGCGCGGCCGGCCGGTTGCGCTTGTAGATCTCCACCCAGTACCAGCCGTCGCAGTTCCACTTGTTGCGGTAGGGCGCCGGGTACCCGGCGGTGGAGTCGTTCAGGTCGAGGTAGTGGTCGATCATCTGCGGGATCCACTGCTCGTAATCGGCCACCGTTCCGCTCCAGAGGTAGTCGGTATGGTCGTCGGGGGCCAGGTAGATCCTGTTCACCTGGGCGGGCAGGACGCCGGGATGGGATTGCAGGGCCGCCACCATCACGGCCGGGAGCAGGAGCGATCGGGGGTTCATGGCCGACAGATAGGTCCGGAAAAGTTACCGGATCCCCCGCACCGGCCCGTCCTCAGCGTCGGCGGTCCATGCCGGGTACCGCGGCAGGCGCACGTTCCTGCTTCACCGGCGCGGGCTCCTTCACCTGCGATCCGTCCTTGTACGTGATGGACCGGGTGACACGGCCGTCGGCATCGAGGAACTCCATGGTGCCATGCAGGCGGCCATGCACATAGCTCATGCGCTGCACCACCCGCCCGCGATGGTCGTACACCTCGCAGCGTCCATGCGGGTCGCCGTTCAGCAGTTCCTGCTCGCGCAGCTTCACACCGGCATCGTCGAAATAGGTCCAGCGGCCGGTGGGAGTGCCGTTCTCGTAGGTGCCTTCGCTGATCGGCAGGCCCGCGGTGTTGAACGCCACCCAGCGTCCGGCACGCTTGCCCGCCGCGTAGTAGCCCTCCTCCTTCAACCGGCCGTTCTCGTACCAGAACTTCCAGGCGCCGTCCTTCAGGTCGTCCTTCCAGCTGCCCTCGTACTCCTGCTGCCCATCGGGGTACCAGCCCTTCCAAAGTCCCGCGATGCGCCCTGCGGTGAAGCCGCCCTGGTCCTTCATGTTCCCGTTCTCGAACCAGCTGGTCCACTGGCCCTCGCTGAGGTCGTTCACGTAGGGGCCTTCCTGCAGCTTCTGCCCGCTCTCGTACCAGGTGGTCCACACGCCCTGCTTCGCCCCTGCGGCATAGCGGCCCTTCTTCCAGAATTGGCCGCCCTCGTAGAAGTACACCCATTCGCCCTCTTCGCGGTCGTCGGCATAGGTGCCTGTGCTGCTCAACTGTCCGCCGGGGTACCAGTACTTCCACAGCCCCTGCCGCTTGTCCGCCGCGAACCCGCCCTGCATGTCGGGCTGGCCGGTGCTGGTGTACCAGGTCCAGAGACTGTCCTTGAGCCCGTCGCGATAGCGCCCCGTGATGTTGGCCTGGCCGCTGCGGAAGAACAGTTGGAAGGGTCCGTGCAGCCGCCCACGGAAATACCGCTCCTCTTTCTCGGGCCGACCATCGCTGTAGAAGTAGGACCAGGCGCCATGCTTCACACCGCCGAGGTAGGCGCCCGTGGCCTGCGGATTGCCGGCGGGGTAGAGTTCACGGCAGGGGCCGCTGGGCACACCGGCCACGTAGGCGGTCTCGGACCGCAGGGCGCCGCTGGCGAACCAGGTGCGCAGGGTGCCCGTGCCGTTCTTCACGGTCTGCGTGCCGACCGTGTCCCAGGCGTCGAGCAGCAGACAGAGGGTGTCGGCGCACTGCTCCCGCATGTAGGGCCTTCCGTCAGCGTACCAGTACTCCCACAGCCCGCGCTTCCGGCCCTGGGCATAGTGCCCGCGCTCCATGGGTGTGCCGCTGCGGTAGAAGCTCTGCATCAGGCTGTCCTGCGCCCCCCGGGCGAACCATCCGTCGTGGCGTACCTGGCCGTTGTCGTAGAAGAGCCGCACATGGCCGTCGCGCTCACCGCCCTTGAACTCGGCCTCCTCGTACAGCCGGCCCTGCGGGTCCCAGAAGCGCCACAGCCCCCATTCGCGCCCGTTGACGAAGAGACCCTCGCTGCGCTTCACCGTGCGGGTGCTGTCCCAGTGGTCCACGAACGGTTGGACCGATTGGGCCAGTGATGCCCCCGGTGCCAGGAGCAGAAGCAGGAGGCAGCGATGGAAGAGCAGGTGCATGGGTCAAAAGTATCGGCAAGCATCGGCACCCGGCGAGGGATACAACGACGGCAGCGCCACGATCCGCATACGGCAAGGATCGACGCGGCTACCTTGCGCCTCCTGACCGATGTCCGCACAGGGCACCATGCACACCCTGGCCTCCATCCACATCCACCCGGTGAAGTCGCTCGGCGGCTTCCCGGTGACGCAGGCGCGTTTGACGGACCGTGGCCTGGAGCACGACCGTCGCTGGATGCTGGTGGATGAGGATGGGCGCTTCGTCACCCAGCGCGAGCTGCCGGCACTGGCCTGCCTGGCCACCGCACCGGAAGGCGACGGTTTCACCGTGACCGACCGGCGGGATGGGAGCGTACTGTGGCTGCCGTGGACGCTCGAACACGGCACCGACCGCCTCGTGGAGATATGGGGAACGCGCGTGCGCGCGCGCGAGGGCGGCAAGGACCTCGCCGCATGGTTCAGCGCGCGGTCGGGCCGGCCACTGCGTGCGGTCCACCTGCCGGAAGAGACCCGGCGCGAAGTGGATCCCCACTACGCCACCGCACTGGTCGCCTTCAACGACGCGTTCCCGTACTTGATCATCTCGCAGGCGTCGTTGGACGACCTCAATGCGCGCCTCACCATGCCGGTGCCCATGGACCGCTTCCGGCCCAACCTGGTGATCGCGGGTGGTGCGGCGTACCAGGAGGACGGCTGGGGCGGCATCCGCATCGGCGACGCGTCGTTCCGCCTGGTGAAGCCCTGCGCACGGTGCGTCATCCCCACCACCGACCAGCGCACGGGCGAACGCGGCAAGGAGCCGCTGCGCACGCTGGCCACCTACCGCGCCGTGGACGGCAAGGTGCGTTTCGGCATGAACGCCGTGGCCGATCCCCAGGGCCTGGTCCGGGCGGGCGATCCGGTCACGATCCCCGCCTCACCATGAACCGCACGATCCTGGCCGACAAGGCCACACGCCTCTACCTCGTCCTGGGCGGGCTCTTCGTGGCCAACGCGCTGGTCGCGGAGATGATCGGTGTGAAGCTCTTCCAGCTGGAGGATGCGCTGGGGATGGAACGGGCGGACTTCACGCTGCTGGGCCAGCCGCACCTGAGCTTCGTGCTGAGCGTGGGGGTGCTGCCCTGGCCCATCGTCTTCATCATGACCGATGTGATCAACGATTACTACGGGGTGCGCGGGGTGCGCTTCCTGACCATGCTCACGGCCTCCCTGATCGCCTTCGCGTTCTTCGTATTGTGGTGCGCCATCCACATGCCACCGGCGGACTTCTGGACCACCAGCAGCGTGGAGCAGGGGGTGCCGGACATGCAGGCGGCGTTCGTGGGCATCTTCGGCCAGGGCATGAACATCATCGTCGGTTCGCTCACGGCCTTCATCGTCGGCCAGCTGGTGGACGCCTTCAGCTTCCGGGCGATCAAGCGCATGACGGGCGACCGGCGGATCTGGCTGCGCGCCACGGGCAGCACCCTGGTGAGCCAGCTGATCGACAGCGTGGTGGTGACCTATGTGGCCTTCTGGGTGTTCAAGGGCTGGAGCTTCGCCTTGTGCACCGCGCTGGTGCTCACGGCCTATGCCTACAAGCTGGTCGTGGCCGTGCTGAGCACACCGCTGGTCTATCTCGTGCACGCCGCCGTGGAACGCTATCTTGGCACGGAGCGCGCTGCGGCCCTGCGTGCGGCGGCGGTGCGGCAAAGGGACGCGCCATGAGCGATTCGGTCATCATCGAGCCGGCGTGCAAGACCGACGATGCGGGCTTCCACCGCCTGGTGAGCCGCGAGCAGGCCCGCCTCCGTCCCTACTTCCCGGTGACCGTGAGCCGATGCACGGACGTGGGGGCCACGCGCAGGTACCTCAAGGAACTGGTGGCCTCGGCCAAGGCGGGCAGCTTCCACTGCTTCATGCTGCGCGACTACGAGGGATCCGACCCCATCGGGGCGCTCATCCTCAAACAGTTCGACCACGCCCTGGGCAAGTGCGAGGTGGCCTACTTCATCAGCGAAGCGCACGGCGGGCAGGGCTACGCCACCCTGGGCGTGATGTGGGCCGTGGACCATGCCTTCGGCAGGCTGGGCATGCGCAAGGCGGTGGCGCGCATCGCACCGGACAACGCGGCGAGCATCCGGGTGGTGGAGCAGTGCGGCTTCCTCCGCGAGGGCGTGCTGCGGGGCGAGTTCCGCACCGCCTCGGGCGAGTTCACGGACCTGCTCTACTACGGCATCCTGCGCCCATGACCGCGAAGCGCAGGCCCAAGCGCCGTACACCCGCCTCGCTGGACCGCTCGGCCAAACGCGCGGCCCAGAAGGAGGCCGGCGCCTTCGACGGACGTTTCCGCCCGCGCGTGGTGCGAAGCCGCAAGACATACGCGCGCAGGCCCAAGCACCGCGGCCGCAGCACCGAATGACATCAGGTGGACATTCAAGAGCGGCCGAAGATGCGTGGCTGTTCGCTCACAAGCGGAACGGAAGACCTGATGTGTAGCGGGGCCTACAGGACAGGTCTCCCGGTGGAGGCCTGAGGAAGTAGAGCAGGCGGATCGGTGGGACCGGATGTCCAAAGGGCATGAACGGCCTATGGCGCCGGGGTCCACTTCTCCACCTTGCCGGCCACCGGCTTGAGCGCGGCGAGGTAGTCGTAGATCGCGCCCAGGTCCTGTTCGGTCATGGTGGCGTACATCGACCAGGGCATCACGGTCTGGAACGCACCCGGTGCCACCCGCTCCGGCACGTAGGTGCTGTCCGTGTATTGCTTGAACTTCCGGATGAAGGTCGCCTTGTCCCAGGACCCGATGCCGTCCGTGGAGTGCGGGGTGATGTTGGCCGAACGGAGCACCGAACCGTCGGGGAAGTTGAACGCGAAGCCGCCCGCATAGGGCTCCCCGATGCGCTCGCCCTGCACGGTGTTCGTGTGGCATTCGATGCACGCCGCGGCATTGATCACATACGCGCCGTACTGCGCATCGCCCGGGGCGGGGCGTTCCATCGGCCGGGCGGGTTCCGGTACCGTGCGCATGATGAGGTTCACCGGGAAATCGATGACGCTCTCCGGAAAAGGCGCGGTGGTGATGGGGTCCAGGGAGCGCAGGTAGGCGATGATGGCGTACACGTCCTCGGTGGCCATGCGGTTGTAGTTCGGATAGGGCATAACCGGGAAGAAGGGATGACCGTCCCGGCTCACACCGCTGGTGATGGCGCGGTACAGCTCGCCATCGGTCCAGTCCTTCAGCCCGAAGGGGGTGATGTTGCGCGCATGGAACTCGCCGGGGAACTGCATGGTGCGGTCGAACTTGTCGCCGCCCGCACCGAGGGTGCCGGGTTTGGGAGGGCCGGCGAAGAGGCTCCAGTCCCGTTGCGCATGGCAGTCCATGCACACGCACACGCTGTTGGCCAGGTAACGTCCGCGTTCGATGCGGTCCGGTGTCAGCTCCACCTTCAGGTCGGCAGGGGCGTCCACATCGGGAAGGGCCCGGGTCAGGTAGAGATAGCCGCCCAGGCCGGCCAGCACGACCAGCACGAGGAGGATGCCGAGGATCTTGAGCAGGAGTTTCATGATCGTTCGGGGTTTGATACATCGAAGTTGGCGAATGGCCGGATGCCGGGCAAGGGGCCGGGGGTCTACATGTCCACTGAGCCGCCAGGTCCGCTTGAGGCTATCTCCACAATGCTTTTTTCAAACGAGCGAGCGGTACTTCGCGTCCAGGCGAGGCGTGAGGGCCGAGCATGGTCGGTAGCGCTGTAAGGCTTTTCACAACCAAGTATGGGCGCCAAAGACCCTCGCGCAGCTCAAAGGTTCTTATTGAGATAGCCTCTACCTTCGGAGCGCATGTCCAAGAACATCACCTCCCTCTCCGGCCGGGATGGCAAGGAGCTGGACGACGCCCTGTGGGAGCGGTTGCAGCAGGCGGCGGAGGGGACGGGCACACCGTCCACCGAGGCGCTCACGGCCATCGCCGACGACTACCTCGTGGGCGAGGCGGTCACTTACGGTACCAGCACTTTCTACGACTTCCTGAAGCCGGGCAACAAGGACCTCAAGGCCTACGTGTGCAACGGCAGCGCCTGCTTGGTGGCGGGCACGCAGGAACAGGTGCATCACGAACTGCGCCGCCACTTCAAGGAGGAGGAGATCGGGCACATGTGCTGCCTGGGCCGCTGCCATGAGAACAGGGCCTTCCACGTGGGTGGCCGCAACTACAGCGGGGACGCCATCGACCGGCTGGACGAGCTGGTGCAGGCTCCGGGCGCCGCCTCCGTGCCCGTCGGTGGCGCGCACCATGTGGGGACCACCATGGAGCACCCCATCCTCACGGCGCCCATGCCGCCCCTGCCCGCGTTCTATGCACTGTGGGAGCGGGTGCTGAAGAGCGATCCTGCCGACGTGCTCCAGGAGATCAAGGTGGCCACCATCCGCGGGCGCGGCGGTGCGGGCTTCCCCATGGGCCTCAAGCTCGAGGCGTGCCGCAACGCGGAGGATGTCACCGGCAACGGCACCCCGCGCAAGTACATCGTGTGCAACGCCGACGAAGGCGATCCGGCGGCCTTCAGCGACCGGTACCTGCTCGAACAGCGTCCGCACCGCGTGCTCCTGGGCATGATGATCGCCGGTCGTTGCGTGGGGGCGGACACCGGCGTGCTGTACATCCGGGCGGAGTACCCCGAGGCCATCGCCGCGGTGCGCCACGCGGTGCACGAACTGGAGGCGAACGGCTGGATCGGCACGGACATCAAGGGCAGCGGGGTCAACTGGCGCTTCAAGGTGATCAAGGCGGCGGGTGCCTATGTGTGCGGCGAGGAGACCGCGCTGCTCAACAGCATCGAGGGCAAGCGTGGCGAGGTGCGCACACGCCCCCCCTACCCCGCCCAGCAGGGCCTGTTCAACCGGCCCACGGTGGTGAACAACGTGGAGACGCTGGCGTGCGTACCGTGGGTGGTGGAACATGGCGGGGCGGCCTTCGCACGCCTCGGCAGTGAGAAGAGCAACGGCAGCAAGCTCGTGTGCCTGGACAGCGGCTTCAACCGCCCCGGCCTGTACGAGGTGGAGTGCGGCACGCCGCTCGCCCGTGTGATCGACGAGCTCGGTCAGGGCTTTGCCCGCCCCACCAAGGCGCTGCACATCGGCGGTCCGCTCGGCGGCATCGTGCCGCTGGAGAAGGTCAACGCCCTCTCGATCGATTTCGAGAGCTTCCAGAAGGAAGGCTTCCTGCTCGGGCATGCGAGCGTGCTGAGCATCCCGGCAGGCTTTCCCATGATCGAATACCTGGAGCACCTCTTCGCGTTCACCGAAGCCGAGAGCTGCGGCAAGTGCTTCCCCTGCCGCATCGGTTCGGTGCGGGGCCGGGAGCTCATCCAGGGTGTGCGTGCAGGCCGCCCGATGGACCGCGCGCTCTTCGAGGACCTCATCGAGACCATGGAGATCGGTTCGCTGTGCGCCCTGGGCGGCGGCCTGCCCCTCGGCGTGCGGAACGCCCTGCGCTACTTCGCGGACGAACTGCGCACCGCCTTCGCCTGAGCAGCGCACGACCCGCCGGCAATGCCCGGCGCGGCCCGTGAGGAACGATCCATTTGAAAGCACGACGCACCGCGGTGCGGTGCGTCGGAAATGGCGAAGGGCCCGGAGACCGGGCCCTTCGAACGTTCGGAGCACAGCTCCTCACTTCTTCTTCGCGGCCTTCTTCGTGGCCTTCTTCGCGGCCTTCTTCGGGGCGGCCTTCTTGGTCGCCTTCTTCGCGGCCTTCTTCGTGGCCTTCTTAGCTGCCTTCTTTGCCATGACGGTTAAGGGTTTGAGACAAACGTATCACCTCGAACGCTTGTGCGCATCAAAAGGTTGCAAAGATGTTCCAACCAAATATTGTTGATAACGATGCGGACCGATCCCCGACCACGCGCATGCACACGATGCGATGTGCATGATGCGCTGCGCATCGACCTCACGCAACCCTTGGTGCAAGCGGCATTCCGCACATCGTGCCTTTCATCCTCATCGCTCGCGCATCCGTGTTCCGACACGATCATCACATCACTTCGACTGGCGATCCAACGCGCGATGATGCGACCGCATGTGACACACCTTGTGCATCGATGCGACATGTAAGGAGCTCTTCCAGCGCGCTGTGGCGCACCACGGATCGATCGTGCAATGCGCGGTGGAACACCGCCGGATCACTTCGCCTGTCGTCGGCCTCGACACATCCAAGTGCCCTGCTGCACCGGCCGTGCGCATGCCCGTCGCTCCGCCGCCCCCGCCGACCAAGTGCTGCTGAGGTGGACGGCACCCGCATCAATGGCAAGGTGTATCCCATCAAGAAGGGGGAGTACCTGCTTCCCATCCTCCAGCGCAACCCGGATCCAACCGGGCCACTACAGCCCGGAACCTAACGGAGATCCGGAGGCAGCGGCCATAGCTTGTGCGCCCCGGTGAGCCGTGCGAGCAGCGAGGCGAAGCCGAATAGCGCATCCTGCAACCAGAACGGCATGCCCGCCAGCCGGTATTCCATCCGCATCTTCCACAGCAGGTGCATGGCGGCCAGGGGCGGCACCTTGTGCCAATCGCCACCGCGTTCCATGGCCGTGTCGCCCATGGATTGCAGCATCCACTCGATGTGCAAGGCGGGCTCGTACCAGAAATCGGCCTCCACACGTTCGGTATCGCTCGCGTTGCGGAAGTTGTGCGCTTCCCCGGAGCGGATCACCGCGCTTTCCCCCGGGCCGAGCGTCACTTCCTTCTTCCCGATGGTCACGATGAGCTTCCCGCTGTTCACCTTGAAGCCCTCATCCTGCCCGATGTGGATGTGCGCTCCCGGGCCTTTGTTGCCCGGTCCCAGGCTCAAGGTGGCCTCGCTGCGTTGGCCGTTGGTGCGCTCGCGCGCGTCGTTGAACTGGATGCGCTCGCCGATGGCGTGCAGGTCGATCACGCGTTTCATGCGGATGCGGTTTCCCACGAAGATGAGCATTCCATCGCAGATCCCTCTCCCCCCCCCGCGATCACCCAAGGCTCCTGTCGAGCTGTCCCAACGCCTACCTTGACGTGCTTCCTATCTTCGTCCTTGAAGCCCAGCAGCCCATGAACACGCCCCAAGCCAAGCACGGAACCGCCGCTGCTCCCGTCGCACGCACGCAAGGCGCGCCCACCACGTCCAACCAGGTGGCCGCCGATGTGGACGTCGCCTTCATCGATGGCCAGGCGTACCCCATCCGCAAGGGGGAGACCATGCTCGCGTTCATGCGGCGGCACATCGGGCCCAACCCCGTGCCCACGCTCTGCGATGCGCCCAACCTGGAACCCTTCGGGAGCTGCCGTGTGTGCTCGGTGGAAGTGGCCCTGCAGGAGGATGGCCCTTCCAAAGTGATGGCCAGCTGCCACACCCCCGTGGGCAAGGGCATGTACATCACCACCAACAGCCCCCGCATGGAGCGGCTGCGCCGGAACATCGTGGAACTGGTGCTCACCGATTATGATACCGAGCGCCTGAAGACCGAGGACCACGGCCGCAACGAACTGTACAACGTGGTGCAACAGGTGGGCTTCGACATCGACAGCGTGCGCTACCCGAAAGGCAGGAACCATTTGGACACGCCGATGGACACGAGCCATCCTTATATGGTATCAGACCTCAGCGCGTGCATCGGCTGCTTCCGTTGTGTGCGCGCCTGCGATGAGGTGCAGGGGGAAATGGTGCTCACCATGGCCGGGCGCGGTTTCGACAACCACATCGTGAAGGGCACCGACGAGAGCTTCTTCGACAGCGACTGCGTGAGCTGCGGCGCCTGTGCGCAGGCCTGCCCCACCAGCGCCATCACCGATGTGTTCCGCAGCAAGGAGAACATCCCGGACAAGGTGGTGCGCACCGTGTGCACCTATTGCGGCGTGGGCTGCAACCTGGAGGTGAACGTGAAGGACGAGAAGGTGGTGAGCATCCGCGCGCCGTACAGCGCCGAGGCCAACCAGGGCCACACCTGCCTGAAGGGCCGCTATGCCTTCAGCTTCTACGACCACCCCGACCGCCTGCGCACCCCGCTGATCAAACGCAACGGCACGTTCGAGCCCGCCACTTGGGACGAGGCCTACGCCTTCATCGTGGACCGTCTGGCTCGGATCCGGGAGGAGCACGGCCCCGACGCCATCGCCGGCATCAGCAGCGCGCGCTGCCCCAACGAGGAGAACTACCTGATGCAGAAGTTCATGCGCGCGGTGGTGGGCACCAACAACATCGACTGCTGCGCGCGCGTGTGCCACAGCCCCACCGCGCTGGGCATGCAGCAGACCTACGGCACCGGCGCCGCCACCAACAGCATCGACGACCTGAGCGACACCGACACCATCCTGCTGATCGGCGCCAACCCCACCGATGCGCACCCGGTGACGGGCGCACGCATCAAGCAGCAGGTGATGAAGGGGAAGACGCTGATCGTGATCGACCCGCGTCGCATCCACCTGGCGCGCTACGCCACGCATCACCTGCAGTTGCGGCCCGGCACCAACGTGGCCCTGCTCAACATGATGATGCACTACATCATCAAGGAGGATCTGGTGGACAAGGAGTTCATCGCCCGGCGCACCGAGGGCTGGGAGGCCTTCCGCAAGGAGCTGCTGGCGCTGGACGTGGACCGCATGGAGCAGGTCACCGGCGTGGACCGTGAGCAGGTGCGCCGTGCGGCCATCGCCTACGCCAAGTCACCGGCCGCCATGAGCTTCCACGGCCTGGGCGTCACCGAGCACTCCCAGGGCACCTTCACGGTGATGCAGATCGCCGACCTGGCCATGATGACCGGCAACATCGGCCGGCGCGGTGTGGGCGTGAACCCGCTGCGGGGCCAGAACAACGTTCAGGGAGCGGCCGACATGGGCGCGCAGCCGCACCAGGGCGCGGGCTACCTGGAGGTGGAGCAGGCCGACGTGAACCGGATCTACCGCGAGCACTACGGCGTGCCCGTGCCGGACCGCAACGGCTGGAAGATCCCCGAGATGTTCGACGCCGCCATCGAGGGCCGCCTCAAGGCGCTCTGGCTCATCGGCGAGGACGTGGTGCAGACCGATCCCAACACCAACAAGGTGATCCGCGCCATGGAGGGGCTGGACCTGCTGGTGATGCAGGAGATCTTCATGACCGAGACCGCCCGCTACGCCGATGTGATCCTGCCCGGCGCCACCTTCTTGGAGAAGAGCGGCACCTTCACCAACGGCGAGCGCCGCGTGCAGCGTGTGCAGGCCGCGGTGGACCCGCTGCCCGGCACGCGGTCCGACGGGCAGATCATCGTGGACATCACCGAGCGCCTGGCCGAACGCCTGGGCCTGCCCAACCCCTTCAGCAACGGCCGCGGGGCGGCACCGAGCATCGCCAAGTACCAGCAACAAGTGCAGGAGGGCGGGCGCACCGTCACGCGCACCAGCTACCACCCCGCCTGGGCCCTGAAGGAGATCAGCGCCATCGTGCCCTTCTTCAAGGGCATCCGCTGGGAGAACCTCGGCGACAACGGCAAGCAGTGGCCCGTGGCGGCGGACGGCACCGACACCAAGATCCTGCACACCGAGACCTTCAAGCGCGGCAAAGGCCGGTTCATCGCGCCGCACTGGCAGGAGAGCCGCGAGGTGCTGGACCACGGCAAGGACTACCCCTACATCATCACCACCAACCGCGAGCTGGAGCATTACAACAGCGGCACCATGACGCGGCGCACGGCCAACAGCACCATCCTCACCGAGGACGTGCTGATGATCCACCCCGAGGACGCCGCCAAGCACGGCATCGCCGAGGGCGACATGGTGTGCGTGGAGAGCCCGCGCGGCAAGGTGGACATCAAGGCGCGCATCACCGATGAGGTGAGGCCCGGCATCCTCAGCAGCACCTTCCACTTCCCGGAGATCATGCTCAACGTGATCACCAGCGACGTGCACGACAGTGAGGCCAAGTGTCCTGAATACAAGGTGGTGAGCTGCAGGATCAGGAAGGCGCGGAAAGCCCACACGCGGAACGCGGGTGAAGTCCTTTTGAAATGAAGTTGAGCAAAGCGAGATCCCGCCATGCGGGGCTGAGCGAGGAACGAGCGAAGTCCTGTGAAGCGGGAAAGGCGCACCTATTGAGTCGGTGGGTCAAAGTTTTCGATCAGCGTTGCTCGTTCTATACGAATCGTGCCCAGCCAGCGGCGTGTCGATCAAAGCATTGATCCGCCCTATCAATTATAAAGGCCGGTGAGGTGACGGTGAAAGCCTGATCTGGTGCATTTTCCTGCCGTAGGCCGGCTTGCGGAAGGCTGGTGATGTACCGCTGAGGAACTAACCCCGGCGGATCCTCAGCCGCTTCCCGGTGATCACGGTGAATGCGTTCAGCAATTCAGCACCGTGGTCCTTCACAGCTTGTGAAACGCGCTGGGCCTGTTCGGCTCCCGTAAGCCCGTGCATGCGCACGAGCACCACGCCCGCGTGAACGGCCTTGAGCCGGAAGACCAGTTCACCGAAGTCCTTGTCCTCCGTGATGAGCATGGCGTCGCGGTCCCGTGTGATGCGCAACACATCCTCATCCTTGCGGCCGGTCAGCTCGGTGCGTACGACCACGAGGTCATGTCCATCGACAACGAGGCGCTTGATGATGCGCGCATCGAGGCATTCATCGGCCACGAAACGCATGGCCGATCAGGAAGCGAAGGGTAGGTCGATGTCGTTCCGAACGGAGTCCGCACCATACTGCAGGCAGGCCTGCACATGCTCCCGGGTAAGCTGCGGGTAACCCTCCAGCAGATCATCCACGCTCTGCCCGGCGGCCAGCTTGTCGAGGATCAGGTCCACCGGAATGCGCGTGCCTTTGATGCACGGCTTGCCGTACATCACCTGGGGATCGGCCGCGATATGCTGATGCCAGTCGAGCATGATGCTCAAAGATAGACGAAGGCCGCGCCATTGGCGCTGTACCCCATGATACCGCACAAGCGAAGGGGTGATCCCCACCGAGCATGTGCTCACGATCAAGCCTTAGGGCGACCGCCGACTACGGCATCGCCGAGGGCGACATGGTAGCGTTAAGAGCCCGCCGATCATCCCGCTCACACAAGCACCCGCAACACCCGCCGCACCGTCGCCACCTGCCGGACTGCCGTAAGGTCGTGTTCCCGTGAACGCCGGCGATGAATACCGCCGGTCCGCGGCCTGACCTTCGACATTCCCCGCGCGGTGGGGCATCGCCATCTTTCGGAAAACGACCGTCATGTGGTGGAAGACCCTGCTCTTCTGGTTCCTGCTGATGGTGCTCGCGATCGCGAACGGCACGGTGCGGGTGAAGTTCATCATCCCGTACACGGGCCTCACGGCGGGTCTCGCGATCAGCACCCTGATGCTGTGCGGGCTGATCCTGCTGGCCACGTGGCTCGGCATCCGCTGGCTGGGGCCCGCCACAGCACCGCAGGCCTGGGCCATCGGGCTGTGCTGGCTCGGGCTCACGCTAGGGTTCGAGTTCGGTGCGGGGCACTTCCTGTTCAAGAAACCGTGGAGCGAACTGTTGCTCGACTACGACCTCACCCGGGGACGCATCTGGGTGCTGGTGCCGGTGGTGACCGCGCTGGCGCCGTGGTGGATGGCGAAGCTGCGGGGGCTGTACTGAACCTGGTCGCCGCCACCGGCGGCGGAAGTGCACGCCGGCCCGTGCCGGATGAAGTACCTTGTCCATCGTCCCATCAATGCATCGACCATCATGGAAACCTGGCTCACCACCTTGATCACCAAGACCCCGCAGGAAGGCTTTGAACTGGCCATCAAGCTCGCGCGCATGGGGGTGAAGTACACGCAGCCCTCGGCCGAGGTGCGCGACCGGTTGCGTCCGGCCTACGCGGAGAACGCGGACAGCCTCACGATGGCCTCGCAGGTGGTGGCGCTGAACTTCCAGACGGTGGCCGCGGCCAACAACTACTGGCGGTAACCGGTCAGGAGCCTCGCGGCGCGGGGCGTGGTTCAGAGCTCCCCCGCGTACAGGTTGAAGCGTCCCTCGCGCAGGAAGCCCACCAGGGTGAGGCCGCTTTCCCGGGCCAGGCGCACGGCCAGGGAGGAGGGCGCCCCCACGGCGGCCATCAACGGGATGCCGGCCACCACGCATTTCTGCACCAGCTCGAACCCGGCGCGGCCGCTCACCAGCAGGATGTGGTCGGTGCGGTCCATCCCGGTATGCAGGGCCGCACCGATGACCTTGTCCACGGCGTTGTGGCGGCCCACGTCCTCGCGCAGCAGCAACAGTTCGCCGGCGCGGTTGAAGATCGCCGCAGCGTGGATGCCACCGGTGCGGCGGAACACGGTCTGGGCCTCGCCGATGCGGTCCGTCAGCGTGCGGATCAGGGCGGGCTCGATGGCGCCCCAAGGCCGCAGCGGGTGCTGGCGCAACACCTGGACGGCCTCGATGCTGCTCTTGCCGCATACGCCGCAGCTGCTGGTGACGTAGAAGTTGCGCTGCCAGCGCGAGGGGTCCACGGCCACGTCGGGCCGCAGTTCCGCACGCACCACGTTGCCCCGCTCCTCCTCCTTCACGTTCGCACAGACGGTGACGCGCACCACCTCGTCGGCCGACGCGATCAGTCCCTCGGTGAACAGGAAACCCAGGGCAAGCTCCCCGTCGTGGCCCGGTGTGCGCATGGTGACGCTGAGGCGGATCTCCCTGCGGTCCTCCACGGGCCCGTGCCCCAGGCGGATCTCCAGCGGCTCCTCGGTGACCAGCAGGTCGTCGGCCTCGGTGCAGCCCTCCGGCACCACACGACGCATCCGGATGGGCGAGACCGATGACCTTCCCGTGCTCATGGATGGGTACGATGGGCCGCGCTCCGGCGCGGAAGGTGCTCCGCTTCCCGGTCCATCGGCGCAGCGAGGTACGCTCCGGCGGCCATGCCCGATCAAAGATAGCGGGCCCCGGCCCCGGGCTTTCGCCAGCAGCCCACCAGGTGGTCGTCCACCATGCCCACGGCCTGCATGAAGGCGTAGACGATGGTGCTGCCCACGAAGGTGAATCCCGCGCGTTTCAGCTCCTTGCTCAACGCGTCCGAGACGGGCGTGCTGGCCGGCACCTGGGCGTTCTCGCGCCAGGGGTTCACGATGGTGCGGTGGTCCACGTGCTTCCAGAGCAGGTCGTTGAACGACCCTGGGCCGCCCTCCATGACCGCCAGCCAGGCCCGGGCGTTGTTGATGGCGCTCTCCACCTTGGCGCGGTTGCGGATGATCCCCTCATCGGCGAGCAGGCGTTCCACGTCCTTGCGGCCATAGCGGGCGATGCGCTCCACGTTCCAGTCGTGGAAGGCCTTGCGGTAGCCCTCGCTGCGGTGCAGGATGGTCCTCCAGCTCAGGCCGGCCTGCGCGCCGTCGAGCACCAGCTTCGCGTAGAGCTTGCGGTCGTCGTGCTCGGGAACACCCCACACGGTGTCGTGGTACGCGATCATGCGCGCATCGGTGCCCGGCCAGGGGCAGCGCACCAGGTCCTGCTTCGCCATGGCACGAAATAACCGGGAAAGCGGGGTGCCGGAGGCCACGGACCGTTCGTTCCGGTGCTCAGCGGCCGAAGAAGCGGTTCACCGCCTCGGTGCGGTTCTGCACGTGGAGCTTCTCGTACATCCTGTGGATGTGCTGCTTGATGGTGCCCACGGTGATGCCCAGGCGGTCGCCGATCTCCTTGTAGAGCAGGCCCTGCGCCAGGAGGGCGAGGATCTGCTGCTCGCGTTCGGTGAGCCCGGCATCGGCCACCCCGCCACCCTGTTGCGGACGCAGGTGGGCCACCACGCGCCGCGCCACCGGGGCGCTCATGGGGCTTCCCCCGAGGTGCAGCTCCCGCACGGCCTCCAGGATCTCGTCCGGGGTGCTGCCCTTCAGGATGTAGCCGTTGGCACCGGCCTTCAGGGCCTCGAACACGCGGTGGTCGTCGTCGTGCACGGTGTACATCAGGAACTGCGTGGCACAGCACCGCCTGCTGAGCTGCCGCACCAGGTCGATCCCGCTCGCTCCCGGCAGATTGATGTCCATGATCACCACGTCCGGGCACCTGTCGTGCAACCGCAGCAGCGCATCCTCGGCGGTGCTGTGCACGGTGAAGAGCTCGAAGCCTCCCTCGAAGGTGAAGAGGGCGCGAAGGGTCTCCCGGATGGTGGGGTCGTCCTCGACGATGCTGGTGCGGATCACCTTGGGGGTCATGCGCCACGAAGGTCATCGGCCGCCACGGACCGGTCAATGGAACGAAGGTTAGGGGGCATGGCCACCGGCACCCGGAAGTGCAGGCAGGCCCCGGGAAGCGGGCTCCCGTCACGGACCGGGTCGATGGTGCCGCCAAGCGCGGCGATGCGCCGCCGCATGTTGCGCAGCCCGTTGCCTTCGGTGGCCTCGGGGTTCGCGGGCCATCCGGGCCCATCGTCGCAGATGAGCACATCCATCGCGCCGCTGTCCCAGCGCATCCGGAGCTCGGCCCGGTGGGCGGCGGCATGCTTCACGATGTTGTGCAGGGCTTCCTTCACCACCAGGAAGACGTTGCGGCGCTGCTCGGCGCTGAGCGACACGGCGGGCGGGTCCGTGTCCGCCACCACCGTCAGCGCCACCCGATTTTCGTCGCAGTACTTGCGGGCATAGCTGCCGGTGTAGGCGAACAGGTCGGCCACGCTCCCCTGGTCGGCGTTCATGGTCCAGATGATCTGGCGCATGCTGCCGATGAGCTCCCCCGCGGTCCGGGCCAGCGCGCCGAGCTGGTCGCGTTTCGACGGGTCCCTCTCCATGCGCAGGGCCATTTCGCTGCGCAGTTTCAGGGCGCTGAGACCGGCCCCGAGGTCGTCGTGCATGTCGCTGGCGATCCGCATGCGTTCGGCCAGCACGGCCTGCTCCCGCTCGAACGCCTCGCGCTGGCGGCGCAGCCGGATGGCCAGATGGACCCGGGAGCCGGCCACCGCCGCCAGGACGGCCAGCAGCGCCATCAGGGACCTGAACCACCAGGTGGCGTGGAAGGGCGGCCGCACGGCGACCTCCACCGCCGCCACGTCGGTGCTCCAGTGCACACCGTCCGCACTGGCCTGCACCTGGATATGGTAGCGGTCCGGTGCCAGATCGAACAGGTCGATGCGTGCAACGCGGCCCAGCTCGTACCAGCCGGTATCCTTGTCCGCCAGGCGATAGCGGAACTGTGGCGGTGGCCCGAAGTGATGGCCCACCGTCCCGAGCTCCAGGCTCAGGGCCTTGCGATCGTACGTCAGTTCCAGGGGCCCGGGGGCGCCGCGCACCAGCAGGTCGTTGATGCGGTGGCCGGTGAACACCGGATGCGGAGGCACGGAAGCAGGCCCGATGGCCGGGTCATACAACAACACCCGGTCGCCGATGGTGAGCGCGAGGCGGCCGTCGGCCAGTTCCTGCAACGTGTAGGCCCCCCCCTCCTGCAGCCCGGCGGGGAGGTCGGGTGTTCGGAAGGTCGCCGTGCCGGGCTCCATGAAGGCGAAGCCGCCGGCGGTGGCCGCCCACAAGGTGCCGTCGCGGGTGAACAGGAGCGCGTGGATGCGCGTGGCGGGCAGGCCGTCGCGGCGGGTGTAGTAGCGGGTGCCGCCGGTCGCGCGGTCGTACACCAGGATCCCCCGTTCGTGGGTGCCGAGCCAGATCCTTCCGTCGGGGCCTTCGGCGATGGAACGCACCACACCGCCCACATGGCCCCCCCCTGGCTCGCGCAGCACCTGGAACCGACCGTTCACCTCGTGCGCCAGCCCACCGCCGTCGTTCATGCCCACCCAAGCTCCGCCGGAACGGTCGGTGAGCCAGCTCAGCATCATGCGGCCGGGCAGCGCACCGTACGGTCCGGCCACGGTGTCAATGCACACACCGTCGCCGCTGCCTTCATCCAGCCGCCAAAGACCCCGCGACCAGGTGCCGAACCAGAAGGCCCCATCCGCGCGTTCGGCGAAAGTGAAGGTGCTTTCCCCCGCCTGCGGGAACGCCGCATCGAGCGCCTGCATGGGCCTGAGCGCACCGCCACGCACATCGAGCAGGGCGAGGCCCCGGGAGGTGCACACCAGCGGCATGCCCCGATATGCGGTGCCGAAGGCACGCACGAAGTTGGCCAGCTCCAGCTCCTCCGGCAAGGCGGCGGACACGCGACGCAGGGGGGCGGTGCGTTCTCCCGTTCGCAGGTCCACCAGGCTTACCCCCCCACCGGCGCTGCCCACCAACAGGGTGTCCTTACCCAGCCGTCCCAGGGCCGAGACCATGCGGCCGTCGGGGTCCTCGTACAGGGGAACGATCTTGTCGGCCGTCGGGCGCAGGGCGGCGATGCCTTGGGCAGTGGCGAACCAGGTCTCGCCCTTACGCACGAACAACAAGGCACTGACCCGGGTGGACGGCATGGCGCCGGGGCGGTCCACCATGGATCGCACTTCGTGCCAGTTGCCGTGTGGCCGGCGGCGGAAGACACGGTGGGTCCACGTACAGAGCCAGTGCGTACCGTCCGGGCCGATGCCCTGGGCGCGCAGGGTGAAACGGTTCGGCTCCTGCTCGAGGTCGGGCTGTACGTGCATCCGCCTGCGCCGCAGGTCATACGCACAGAGCGTGTAGGGGGCGTTGCGCAGGAACCAGAGCGAATCGCCATGGACCACGGGCACGTTGGTGGAGGAGGTCCCCGCCCAGGGCTCTTCCGTGCTGTTCCGATGGTCGGTCCAGCGCCCGGTGTTCGCATCCCAGGAGGCGAGACCCTTGTGCGTGCCGACCCACAGGGTTCGGTGCGGCGCATCCCAGAATACGGCACCGGCGGCGTTCACCATGCCCGCGGGGCCCTCTCCGGCCGGGCGGCCTTGCACGCTGCGGAAGCGGGCGCTGCGGATGTCGTGGCGGTAGAGGCCGGCTTCGGTGACCACCCAGAGCAGCGTGTCGCCCAGGGGCAGCACCTGCAGCATGCGATTGGCCTGCCGCGCATCCGTTCCGGCGGCGGTGATGCGCAGGTTGGTGAAGGTGGCGCGCTGCGCATCGAAGCGCGACAGCCCATCCATGGTGGCGAACCAGAGGGTGCCTGCGGCGTCCTGCGCGATGCCCCGCACCTGGTCGTGGGCCAGGCTGGCGGTATCGTTGTGGTCGTGGTGGAAGACGCGGACCCTGGTGCCCTCCAGACGTGCCAGGCCATCGGCCGTGCCGGCCCAGATGAAGCCGTCGCGGTCCTCGAACAGCGCATGGACCTCCTCGTTCGGAAGGCCATCGGCCGCCGTGATGCGGTCAAAGAGCAGCTGTGCCCCCAGTTCGGGTGCGAGGAGCGCTCCGGCGATCAGCGGGAACAGGCGCATGGGCGGGGTGCTGGGACCAAGATGCGCACAGGCCGGGCAAAGGGCAAGAGCGCGCGACCGGACGGGTGTCACGGGATCGCGCACGGCGGCGGGCGGTACGGGCCGGCCAGAGGCTGTCTCAAAAATGATCTTGGAAGCGAGCGACAAGTATTTCGCGTCCAGGCGAGGCGTGAGAACCGAGAATGGCCGGTAGCTCTGAAAGATTTTTCACAACGAAGCATGGGCGCAAAAGTTCCTCGCGCAGCCCAAAGGGTTTCTTGAGATAGCCTCTACAGCTCCTGCTCGTAGTAGATCTTGTAGAACTTCCGGCCCTGCTCGTCCACCCCACGCTCGATCTTGTTGCGGTCGCCGTGGATGTAGATGTGGAAGTTCTTGTCCAGCTTCAGCACGCTCTTGAACACCCGGGCCTGCTTCTTCACGGCATCGGGGCTGATGGCGAAACGGTCCTCCAGTTCCACGGCGCGTTCCTCCTTGAACCGGTCGCCGAAGCGTTCGAAAGAGCCGATCACCTCGTCGTTCTGGAAGACCTCGCGTGCGAAGCTGCCGCGGTCGAACTCGGTGTTCTCCTTGAAGTACTGCACCGAGCGGTTCAGCAGGTCGATCTGGTCGGCCTTGGGGATCTCGTAGTCCTGGGGCAGCTGCTCGGTGATGAAGGAGCGCGTCATCTCCAGCAGGTTGTTGGTGCTGTTCACGTGGTCCTGCCTGGCACGCAGCCCGGCGAAGGCCTGCTGCCAGAAGCCGCTCCGCGGGTCGTCGTCGATCGTCAGCACGGTGGGCTCCTCCGGGGTGAAGAGCACCAGCAGGGCCTGGTCGGGGCGCCGTCCTCCGAGCCCGCGCCGCAGGCGCATGCCGATGTTGCTGCCGCTGAGCTTGCTCTCCAGGAACACCTCCTTGTCGTCGAACTTGAGGATGCCCACCGCGTCGTGCACGGCACCGGCCAGCTCCACGGCATGGAAGCGGACGATGAAGAGGTCCCCGGCACGCACCTCGTGCTCGGCGGCGGTGTCGACCAACAGCTTGGCGATGGCGCGCGACACGCCCACCAGGTCGCGGCTTTTCATCGCCTTGGTGCACAGGGCCTGCAGGGCGTTCCCGTCGCGGCCCTCGCCGCTGCGGAAAGTGTGCGTGGCCGTCGCCGTGGCGAAGGGCCGCAGGAAGAGGCGCCGCAGGAACTCCTGTTCCTCGGGCCCCTGCAGCACGGCGCTCACGTCGGTGAGCACGGTGGGCGAGCCGTCGGTGCCCACCCGGTGGAGCACCAGTTCCTCCACCATCGCCTCCCTGGCGTTGATCATGCGTTGTGCGCCACCGCCTGATGGCGGCGGGACGGCGAAGGTACCGGCGCTTCAGAGATCGCCCGGCCGGTTGACGTTGCGGAACAGGTCGGCCGGCCAGCCTTCATGGCCCGGGCGCACGTCCACGGGGGCCCAGTGCAGGCGGTCCAGCGCGGCGGTGAGCTTCAGCAGGCCCTCCTCCACCGCCTTCCGGAAGGGATCCGCGCAGCGCCGGTGGTAGGCGGCCGCGAGCGGTTCGGCGCGGCCTTCGTGCACGGGCACCACCGCGTCCACCGTACCGTCGAAGCGTTCCTTGAGGCGCAGCAACAGGCGGTCGTTCACCCCGGGCATGTCACAGGCCAGGGCGAGGATGCGGCCGTACCGGCTGCGGTCCAGCGCGGTGATCAGCCCGCCGATGGGCCCGAGGCCGGGCAGGTCGTCCGCCACGGTGGTGGCGTGCGGATGGCGGTGGTGCTGGGTGTCGCCGATGATGAGCAGCTCGCGCACGTGGGGCCGCAACAGGGCGATGGCACGCGCCAGCATGGGGACGCCGTCGATGGGCACCAGCGCCTTGTCGGTGCCCATGCGGCTGCTTCGTCCGCCGGTGAGCACCACACCGGTCCACGCGCGGTCGCTCATGGCAGCGGGCGGATCACGCGCACGGGATCGCCGGCCTCCAACACGGTGCGTTCGGCCTCCAGGTGGCAGAGCGCACCGCTGCCCACCAGGCCTCCCAGCAGGTGCGATCCTTCGTCGCGCAGCAGCTCCACCCGTCCCTGGCGCACGTGGGCCCCGCGGAATTCGTCGCGCTCGCCCTTGCGGCGCAGGGGGGCGGCCAGGGGCAGCATTTCCTCCCAGGGACCGGGATCGTTCGCACCCTGCAGGGCGCGGATCACGCTGCGCACGTACACGTCGAACAGCACCAGCACCGCACGCGGATTGCCGGGCAGGCCGATCACCGGCAGCGTGCCGAGCGTGGCGAAGAGCATGGGCTTGCCGGGTTTCTGCCGCACCCCGTGGAAGTGGACGGTGGCCCCGAGCCGCTCCAGCACGGGCCTGACCAGGTCGTGGTCGCCCACGGACACACCGCCCGTGGTGAGCACCAGATCGGCATCGGCGCAGGCGCGGGCAAGCGCATCGCCCATGGGGCCTTCCTGATCGTGGATGGTGATGGGCGGGCCGGTGACATCGGCGCCGGCGGCCTGCACGGCGGCCTGCAGCATCACCTCGTTGCTGCCGTGGATGCGTCCTTCGGTGGGCAGGCCCCCGGTGATGAATTCGCCGCCGGTGCGCACCAGGGCCACACGCGGACGGCGGGCCACCGTGGCCATGCGGATACCCGCCGAGGCCAGCAGGCCGATGGCGGCGGGGTCCAGGCGCTCACCCTTCCGCAGCAGCACATCGCCGGGGCTGTATCCTTCGGCGCGGCGGCGGATGTTGGCACCCGGACGAGGCGCGGTCGCCGGGCCATGCACCAGCCCTCCCTCATCGGTGCAATATTCCTGCATCAGCACCGCGGCGGTCCCGGCGGGCACCTGCGCACCGGTGAAGATCCGTGCGCATTCCGCAGCGCCGAGCGGGGCATGAAGCACCTCGCCGGCGGCCACCGCGCCGATGCGGCGCCACGGACCCGGGCCATCGCCCACGGCGTATCCGTCCACCGCGCTCATGTCGAAGCGGGGGAAGGCGTCCTCGGCCACGGCATCGGCCGCAAGGAAGCGTCCCACGGCCACGGCGAGCGGCACCTGCTCGGGCGGCAGGGGCAGCACCCGTTCCAACAGCGCGGTACGCGCGTCCTGTACGCGGATCATGGGAGCATGAGCTTCACGGAGGCCAGGGCGAGCACCACGGCGAGCGCCTGTCGCAGCCGGAGCTCGGGAATGCGTCGCGCACCGAGATAGCCGCCGAGCAGACCTCCCGCCACGGCCGCCGCCACCCAGGCGAGCACGTCGGGCGTCACGCGCTCCCCGTTGCCCATGGCGCTCACCAGGCCGGCCAGGCTGTTCACGAAGATGAACAGTGCGCTCACGGCGGCGGTCTCACGGGCATCGGCCCAGCGGAAGAGCAGCAGCAGGGGGCTCAGCAGGATGCCACCACCGATGCCGATGATCCCCGATGCCAGGCCCAGGACCGCACCGATGCCCATGGCCGGGAGGATGGCCAGCGTCGCACGCCGGTCGTCGGCCTTGCCGAACAGGCCGAACAGCCGGGCCGCGGCGATCAGCAGGCAGACGGCCAGGATGCGTTTGTAGAGCAGGGGATCGATGGTGATGCGCGCACCGATCCAGGCCATGGGTACCGAGGCCACCGCGAAAGGCCAGAAGAGGTTCCAGCGGAAATGGCGCGCCCGCGCGAACTGCAGGAAGGAGATCCCGCTGACGAAGAGGTTCATCAGCAGGGCGGATGGTCGCATGACGTCCTGCGAATAACCCAGCAGGGCCATCACCGCCAGGTAGCCGCTGGCCCCGCCATGGCCCACCGAGGCGTACATCAGCGCGATGGCGGCGAAGAGAAGCCCGAGTCCGATCGTGCTCATGGTGGTGTTCGGCACACAAGGTCGGGCGGGCGGTCCGGCGGTGCAAGTACGACCGTCACCCCATGCGTCCAAGGTATGCCGTATGGCCGGGCCCGGAAAAGCGGGAGCCCCCGGCGATGCCGGGGGCTCCGAGGCTCGGATGGTCGTATCCGCGGTCAGCGCACGGTGAGGCGCGCCACGTGCTGGGCTTCGGCGCTGTTCAGGCGCACGAGATATTGTCCGCGCGCCAGGTCGCCGATCTCCAGCTGGACCTTACCGGTGGCACCGGCTCCGGTGATGCGACGCACCACCCGTCCGCTCAGGTCGGTCACCTCCACGGCAACGGTGCCGCCCGTGGTGGGGAAGGTCACGGTCACCGCTTCATCGGCCGGGTTGGGCATCAGGTGCAGGAAGCCGTTGGTGCCCTGCTCGGGCAGGCCCACGGAGGTCACGGTCACCACGGTCTCGGTGCGCGGGCCCGGGCAATCCACACCGAAGGCCTCCACCTGCCAGTCGTAGAAGAAGTAGTAGTACGCCAGCGCGTTCTGCCCACCGATGTTGGTGCCGGTGATGCTGCCCAGGGAGCCGAGCGCGTAGGGGTATTGCGGGTTGCTGCCCTGGCCATCGCGCCACAGGTTGGGCGTGCCCACGCAGCGCAGGGCGTAGTTGCCGGGGCCGGGCACCTCCAGGCCCAGGGTCACCACCTGCGTGCCGGAGGCGATGTTCGGCGAGACGCTGGCCACGGTGCTGTTGTCGCTCATGTCCACCAGGGCGATGGTGCGCGTGCCGGCCCCGTTGGCGTACACCTTCACGGAGTTGATCGTGAAGCGCTCATAGGCATCGAACAACAGGTAGAAGGCATCGTTCTGGTGGTACTGGCCGGTGGCGGTGTTGTCCACGCGCCCGCCGCTCACCACCCCGCCGCCGAAGCTGTTGAGGTCCTCGGCCCAGAAGCTGGTGGTGCTGTTCACGAAGGGCGTGGTCCAGGTGTTGCCCGTGCCCAGGGCGGTGCCGCCCGCGGGCAGGTCGTACCAGGTGATGTTGGCACCGGTGGCCTGGATGTCGGCCGTGCCCGGGCCCATGAGGGTGGCACCGGTGGTGACCGGCGCATCGGGGGTGTCGATCACTTCGAGCTCCACGGGCGCGGAGGTGAAGTTGCCGCACAGGCCGGGGATGGTGACGGTGATGGGCCCATCCGCCGTGGCTTGCACGGTCTGCGTGGTGGCCCCGTTGCTCCACAGGTAGCCGTTGGCCGACGAGCTGGTGAGCTCCACGGACCCGCCTTCGCAGAAGGTGGTCTCCCCGACCACGGACACCGTGGGGGTCTCGTCGGGATCGGCGATCACGGTCACGGTGGCCTGGCTCCAGCAGCCGGTGCCGTCGTCGATGGTCACCGTGTAGCTGCCGGCGGCGGTGACGTCGATGCTCTGGGTGGTGGCGGCGGTGTTCCAAGTGTATTGGAAGCCCGGGTTGGCCGTGAGGGTGAGCGGAGCCCCGCCGGTGCACACCACCAGGGCGCCGCCGGCGGTGATCTCCGCCACGGGGGCGATGCAGGTGCCTTCCAGCAGGGTGATGCCCTGATCGGCATCGATGTTCGTGTAGCTGTCCACCTCACCGCTGGGCCACTGCACCACCAGGCTGTCCACTGTGGTGTGGGCCCCCAGGCCGAAGTGCAGGGTGGTGCTGTTCACCACGCCGTAGCTCTCGCCGCTGCGCACCTCGCGCACCTGGATGCCCCAGGGCCCCCAGATCTTGACCTTGGCACCGATGGCCTCCTTGTTGCTCGTCACGCCTTTGAGGTCCACGTCCAGCCAGTGGTTGCCGTTGGGCGTGTTGAGGTACAGCCGGTCCGGGAAGCTGGGATCCCCGTCCACATAGGCGTTCCCGTAGCTGGCGTACAGGTCGGTGAAGCCGTCCTCGTTGAGGTCGCCGTAAGCGAAGCTCAGCATGTTCTTGCCGGCGGGGAACAGACCGGTGACCTCCGCGAAGGTGCCGTCGCCATTGCCCTTGAAGTAGTGGTCGGCCGAACCCGTCATGATGTCCAGGAAGCCGTCGTTGTCCAGGTCGCGGAACAGGCCCTGCAGGAAGAAGCCGGTGTAATTCTCCAGACCGCTGCCGGCCGTGACGTCCACATAGTTGTTGTTGCCGTCGTTCTCGAACAGCATCAGCGAGGTACTGTGCGTGGTGCTGAACACATCGAGGTCGCCGTCGTTGTCGTAGTCGCCGAAATCGGTGGTCCACACCTGCTCACGGTTCTGCAGGCCGTACGCCTGGGCCATGTCGGTGTAGTTGTTGTTGCCGTCGTTCACGAACAGGCGGTCCCAACGACGCGGGTCGTTGGGGTTGTTCACACCCTGGCGGCAATGGCTGATGTGCAGGTCGATGTCCCCGTCGTCGTCGAAGTCGGTGAACACGCTGCCGTAGTTGCCGCTCATGTCCGAGCCGGGGTTCGTGGACCAATCGATGAAGTTGCCGTCGTAGAGCAGGTTGCCGCTGCCGTCGTTGATCCAGATGTTGCTCGGACCCACGTCATTGCACGCGTACAGGTCGGCCCAGCCATCGCCGTTCATGTCGGCGATGCTCACGTTCTGGTGGAAGATGGTGGGCCCGTTGAGGTTCACCAACTGCGCTACGCCACGCGAGGTGATGCGCAGGTAGCGCGTCACGGACACCCCGCTCATGATGTCCTTGTGCCCGCTGCGGTCCATGTCGGCGATGGCCCAGCCCCACTGGTTGCTGCCGTCCACCGTCCCGTAATCGTAGGTGGTGAAGGAGTGGTCGGGGTTCTGGTAGAGGATGTACACGTGCTTGCTCATGTGGAGCTGCACGATGTCGTCCAGCCCGTCGAAGTCCATGTCCACCACGGCCATGCAGCCGCCGCTGTTGGCGTTATGGGGCAGGATGGCCGACTGGTTGGTGAACACAGGCTGGGCAACGAGCCCGGCGGCGGACAGCAGCAGCGCTGCCGCCGAAGCGTAACGATGGACCATGGTTCCGGTTCGGGTTTTGGTTCGTTTCCTTTTCCTCGCAGGTAGGATCAAAAATAGGGGGTTGATGACATTCGTCATAGCGCTTCGTCGAACCACCCATCCCGTCCCCCGGGACCGGAAAGCGGTCCCTTCCGGTCGTGCAAGGCTCTCCCTTGGGCGGACCTCCTCCCCTGGCGGCCCGTTCACCGGCGGACGCCGGCCTGTTATTCGGCCTGTGCCGGAGGCGCCTGGGTGGGCACCTGGGCACGCTCCCAGGCCTCGGTCTGGCGGCGGATGCTCTCCTGGTGCACGGCGTTCATGAAGGCCTCGATGAAAGCCGGGCTGAGGCCGGAGCGGCGGCCGATCTCGTGCTGTGCGGCCATAATGCGCTCCCACCGTTCGGGCTGCAGGATGGCCACGTTGTGCTCCTGCTTGTACAGGCCGATGCGCTCGGCGATATCCAGGCGTTCGGCGAGCTTTTGGGCGATGTCGGCATCGAGCTGATCGATCTGGTCGCGCAGCTCGTCCAGCAGGTCGCGCAGCACGGGGTCGGGGCGTGCGGCGCGGTGGGCCAGGCTTTGGAGCAGGGCACCCAGGGCGGTGGGCGTCACCTGCTGTTCACCGTCGCTCAGGGCGTTGCCGGGGTCGGGGTGGGCCTCGACCATCAGCCCGCTGAAGTTCAGGTCGAGCGCCTGCTGGGCCACCTCGGCCAGGCGGTCGGTGCGGCCGGCGATGTGGCTGGGGTCGCACAGCATGGGCAGGCCGGGGCAAGCCGCCATCAGCCGGATGGGGAACTCCCACATGGGCGCGTTGCGGAAGGTGGTGCGGCCCGACCAGCTGAAGCCGCGGTGCACGGCGGCAAGGCGCCGGATGCCGGCATGGTTCAACCGTTCCAGGGCGCCCACCCAGAGGTGGAGGTCCGGGTTCACGGGGTTCTTCACCAGCACGGGCACATCCACCCCGGCCAGCGCGTCGGCGAGGGCCTGGACGCTGAAGGGGTTCGGCGTGGTGCGGGCGCCGATCCACAGCAGGTCCACACCGGCCTTGAGGGCGGCCTCCACGTGCTGGGGCGTGGCCACTTCGGTGGCGGTGAGCAGGCCGGTGGCGTTACCGGCATCGCGCAGCCAGCGCAGGCCCGGTTCGCCGGCCCCCTCGAAGGCCCCGGGGCGGGTGCGCGGTTTCCAGATCCCGGCGCGCAGCACCCGCACGGTGGGCGCATGGCTGCGGATGCCGAGCGCGGCCGCCATCAGCTGTTCCTCACTCTCGGCGCTGCACGGACCGGCGATCAGCAGGGGCCGTTCGATCCCCGGACCCCACCGCTCCAGGGGAAGCAGGTCCAGCTGCGGCCACGGGCGGCTCATGCGGCAAAAGTAGCGGGCGCACCGCAGGCCCGCTGCGCTGGTGACCGCGGGGCGCTCAGTCGTTCACCAGGTTGTACAGCGCGGTGAGGTCCGGGGTGAGGATCACCTCGATGCGGCGGTTCTTGGCCTTGTCCGTCGGGTCCACCGGCACGTACTCGCTGCGCCCGGCGGCGGTGATGCGCCGCGGTTCGATGGCGCTGCTCTCCTGGAGGATGCGCACCACGCTGCTGGCACGTTCGACGCTCAGCTCCCAGTTGTCCTTGAAGCTGCTTCCCGGCAGGATCTTGTCGGTGTCCGTATGGCCCTCCACCAGGATGCTGATGTCGCGGTCGGCCTCGATGGCCTTGGCCAGCTGCACCAGGGCCTCCCGCCCCTGCTTGTCCACCGTGGCGCTGCCGCTGGGGAAGAGCAGCTTGTTCTCCAGGCTTACATGGATGCGCCCCTCGCGCTGTTCCACGGTGAGGCCCTTGCCCTCGAAGCCGGTGAGCGCACGGCTCACGCGGTCCTTCAGGTCGCGCATGGCGGCATCCTTGCGGTCCAGCTCGGCCTGCAGTTCGGCCAGGCGGGCCTCACGCTCGGCCAGGCGCTTGCTGCTGCGCGCGATGGAGTCCTCCTTGTTCTGCAGGTCCAGGCGCAGCGCCTCCAGGTCGGTGAGCAGCTTGCGGTTCTCGCTGCGGTCGCCGGCCAGCAGCTTGTTGTATTTGTCCAGCAGCTCGTCGTTGAGGGCGTTGATCTTGTCATACTGCTGCTGCATCTTGCGCAGGGAGGTGCCCAGGGTGGTGGTGTCCTGTTCCAGGAGCTTCACGCGGCGCTGCAGGTCGCTCAGGGCCGTGTTCTGGGAATCCAGCGCGGCCTGCGCGTCCCGGGCCTTGGCCGAGGCGGCTTCGCTCTCGGCACGCATGGTCTCCATGGAAGCCCGGAGCTCCTCGTATTTGCGGTGCGGCACGCAGGCGGTGAACAGCAGGGCCGCAACAAATGCGGCCGGAACGATGGAACGCGACTTCATGGCAGTACCTTTCGGGTCGTGCAAAGGTCCCGTCCCGGGGCTTTCGGACCGCCGGGGCGCAACCTTTTTTGTGAACACACCGTTCATCGAGCGCCATGGCCCAAGCCCTGCTCGCCAAGGATTGGATCCTGGTCCCGGCCATCGACCGGGAGCTGAAGCGCTACACCCTGCTGGCCTACCTGCAGGAAGTGGGGCGGCGTTTCACCGAGCGCAAGCTGTACCCCTACCTGCTGGACGTGGCGGGGCACCTGGACGGCTTGGAGCGGTTGCAGCAATGCACGGACCAACTGCGGTCCACCATGCCGCGCGACATCACGGGGCTGGACCCGCGGACGGGCACGGTGACCTACGCCGCGCTGCCGCAGCCCGAAGGGGCCCTGGGCGTGATCGACGAGGTGATCGACGACGCACTGCCCGAGCTGCGCGAACGGCTGGCGCAGGGCAACGAACTGCGCGAGCGGATCTGCGACCACATCCAGTTCGGTCCGGTGGGCGTGCTGCCGCTGGACCCGCGCGCCGGCTACCTGTTGCTGCGCCAGGGTCGCGAGGCCCGCATTTACAGCTATGCGGTGACGCTGCTGCGCGACGCGGAGGAGCGGTTGCACTGGCGCAGCGTGGTGACGCAGTACGTGGGCAGCCGTGCGGTGGGCCTGCACCGCACCTACGAGGCGATCCGCGCCGAGCTCATCGCCACCCGGCCGCAACTGCCGGTGCCGGCCACCTTCGGGTTCGAGTGCGCCTGGGAGGTGCCGCACATCGAGACCTTCATGCCGCTGGCCAAGCAGTTGGTGCACCGCTACCTCATGGCCGAACGGCCCGCCGAGCGGATCAGCGTGTGAACGAGGGATCGGACCACACGCGCGCCATGTCGCGCAGGTCCATCGCGTTCAGCGGCATGTCGCGCACATCGGGGCGCAGCAGGCGGATGATGCGCTCGTGGTAGAGCGGGGTCAGCGGCGCATCGGCCATGGCCTTGTTCTCCGCCTCGGCGAAGAGCCCGGAACGGCGCGCGCCGTCCACGTTGCGTTGCGCCTCGGCGAACAGCGAATCGAAGCGCGCGTCGCGATAGCGTGTGGTGTTCAGGAAGGTGGGCAGGGCGGTGTCGGCCTGGGCGTTCTTGCCGTAGAGCAGGGACAGGAAGTTCTCGGCATCGGGCAGGTCGGCCACCCAACCCTCGCGCCAGAAGCGGGCCCGGCCGCGTTCGATGGAGGTGTAGTGCTGGTCCATGGGCAGCACCGACAGGATGAGCGGCACCCCGAGGTGGCGTTGCAACATCACCTGTACGGCCTCGGCCACCTGGATGTACCCGAAGCCCGGGCTCACGTTCAGCACCACCTGCGGGAAGTCCGTTCCGCCCGGGTATCCCGCCTCGGCCAGCAGGGCCCTGGCGGCGGCGGGGTCGAAGCTGTGCCCGGCCACCGCCTCATACGGATAACCGGGGAGCCCCGGCGCCACCAGGCCGTGCTCGGCGGGCACCGCCAGGCCCTCGAGCACGCTGTCCACCAGGAATCGCCGGTCGATGGCCATGCTGAAGGCCCGCCGCACGCGGAGGTCGTTGAAGGGCCGGGCGTTGATGTTGAAGCCGTAGAACTGCACGGCCGAGCCCGGCACCGACTGCACCGTGAAGCGTTTCCTCCCGGTGGCGTCCATCGTGTCCTTGAACAGGCCGGTCCGTTCCACCGGCACATCCGTGATGCACGAGAGCCTTCCGGCCAGGAAGGCCTCCATCTCCTTGTTCTTGTCGGGGTCCAGGGTGATGCGCACGGCGTCCAGGAAGGGCAGCGCGTTGCCGTGCTCGTCGCGGTCCCAGTGGTCGGGATCGCGCTCCAGCACGTAAGCCTCGCCGGGCGCGTAGGTCTTGAGCTTGAACGGGCCCGTGCCGATGGCGTGCGCGCTCAGGTCATCGCCGTAGGCTTCGGCCAGCTGGCGGGGATGGATCCAGCAGCCCTGATGCGCCAGCACCTGCAGGAAGCCCGCATTGGGGTGGGTGAGGGTGATGCGGAAGGTGTACGGATCGACCACTTCGAGGCCGGGGATGGGTGCGTCGCGATCGCCGCCGGCGGCCGTGCTCGCGTGGTGCTCGTTGGCGCCCAACACCTTGTCCTGGAACAGCCAGAACACGCGGTTGGCGGGATCGGCGGTGCACAATGCACGGAAGCAGTACAGCACATCCTCGGCATCGAAGCGCCGGTCCTCCTGGGAACTGAACGCGGGGTCCGGATGGAAGAGCACATCCTTGCGCAGGTGCAGGGTGAAGGTGGTGGCGTCGTCGTTCACCTCCCAGCGCTCGGCCAGGCAGGGCAGCACCTTCAGGTCGCCGGGGTCGAAGCGCACCAGCCCCTGGTAGATCATGGAGGCGATGCGGTGCTCGGTGGCCTGCGAGAGGTGGAGGGGGAAGATGCTGCGCACCCCGCCCACTTCGTTGATGTTGAAGACCCCGCCGTAGTGTTTGCCACCGCGCACCCGCCGCACCTCGTCGCCGCCGCCACCGCCGCAGGCGTACAGCAGCACCAGGGCGATGAAGAACAACAGCCGCGGGATCCGTGCGTTCTTCAAGCTCACCGGCCAAATGTACCCGGGCGTGCCGCAGCCGCCCGAGGGGCGCCGTACCGCTCATCAACGATCGGATCTTGATGGGGGCGGGGACGCGGACGGGCTGGGTAATTTTCCCGCCCTTGGGGCCCCACCCGTCCATCGCCGCCACGTGCCCGGCCCGCTTCCGGGCCATCGTGCGCATGCCCCTGTGGCTGGTGCTGCTGGCCGCGCTCCCGGTCCGCGGGCAGGGCCCCGGCGACAACCGCCGCATGCGCACCGTGGTGCTCACCGGCGACACCATCGCGCTGGACACCCTGGGGATCGCCCCGGGCAGCCTGTCCCTGTGGCACGGCACCGTGCGGCTGCCCGATAGTGCCTTCGTGCTCGACCCCTACCGGGCGCGCTTGTGGGTGGCCCCCGGCATCGCCGGCGACACGCTCACGGCCCGCTACCGCGTGTGGCCCCTGCTGTTCGCCGCCGAGCGGCGCCACAAGGACCGCACGCGGCTGTTGAGCGAGGACCCCGACCGGCGGGA
Organism: Flavobacteriales bacterium; assembly: GCA_013360395.1. Classification (GTDB taxonomy): domain Bacteria; phylum Bacteroidota; class Bacteroidia; order Flavobacteriales_F; family PHOS-HE28; genus PHOS-HE28. The sequence goes on along the minus strand of JABWBQ010000006.1, from coordinate 30,227 downwards.
CCCCTTCAAGTACGTGGCACCGGCCGAACGCGAGGACCTCTTCGGCAACGCCGGGCTCAACAAGAGCGGCAGCATCTCGCGGGGCATCCTCTTCGGCAACAACCAGGACCTGTCGGTGAACTCCTCGCTGAACCTGGAGCTGAGCGGGCGCATCACCGACCGCATCCAGGTGCAGGCTTCCATCACGGACAACAGCATCCCCATCCAGGCCGAGGGCAACACGTTGGAGTTGCAGGATTTCGACCAGGTGTTCATCAAGCTCTTCGAGGACGACTGGGAGCTGATCGCAGGTGACTTCGTGCTGCAGCGCCCCAACAGCCACTTCCTCACCTACCTCAAGAAGTCGAAGGGGCTGTCGTTCAACCACCGGGCGCGGGGGGCGCGGGCCACCAACACGCTGGGCACCTCCGTGGCCATCTCCAAGGGCAAGTTCGCGCGCAACGTCATCCAGGGTGTGGAGGGCGTGCAGGGCCCCTACCGCCTGCGCGGCGATGGTGGCGAGACCTTCATCGTGGTGCTGTCGGGCACCGAGCGCGTGTTCATCGACGGCCAGCAACTGGTGCGCGGCCAGGAGAACGACTATGTGATCGACTACAACACGGCCGAGCTCACCTTCACCGCGCGCCGCCTGATCACCAAGGACCGTCGCATCACCGTGGAGTTCCAGTACTCGGACCGCAACTACATGCGCACGCTGCTGCGGCTGGACGACACCTGGACGCGGGGCCGCACGACCCTCCGTCTCAACGTCTTCAGCGAGCAGGACCACAAGGGACAGCCGCTGCAGCAGGACCTCACGGACCAGGAGCAGCGCGCCCTGGCCGAAGCGGGGGACGACCCCCTGGCCGCCGTGGTGCCCGGCGTGGACACCGTGGCGTACAACCCCGACCAGGTGCTGTACAAGGCCGTGGACTCCCTGGGCTACAGCCCGGTGTACGTGTACAGCACCTCGCCGGACAGCGCGCGGCACCGCATCACCTTCTCCGCCGTGGGTGCGGGCAAGGGGGACTATGTGCAGCAGGAGTTCACCCCCAACGGACGGGTGTACCGCTGGGTGGCGCCGGACACGGTGAACGGTGCCGTGGTGCACCGGGGCGACCATGCCCCCGTGCGGGTGCTGGTGGCGCCGCGCTCGCAACAGGTGGTGACCGTGGGGGCGGACCACCGGACCGTCGGCGGGCTGCGGCTGAGCACCGAGCTGGCCTACGGGAGGTACGACCGCAACACCTTCAGCGGCCGGGATGCGGCCGACGACCAGGCCTTCGCCGCGCGTGTGAAGGCGGACCAGGCGATCCCGCTGCGCGCCGCCGACAGCACCTGGGCCCTGGAACTGGGCCTGGAGAGCGAGGCGCTCACGGCCTCCTTCACACCCGTGGAGCGGTACCGGGCGGTGGAGTTCGAGCGCAACTGGAACGCCGTGGGCCGGCCGCTGGACGGCGACCAGCTGCTGGCCGCACTGGGTGTGGGCCTGCGGGCCGGCAAGGCCGGGCGCCTGCGGTACGTGCTGAACACCTTCCAGGTGCGCGACCGCTATGCCGGGTGGCGGCACGAACTGCTGAGCGACCTGCACCCGGGCCGGTTCGACCTCACGGGCACCGCCAGCCTGCTCACCACCACGAGCCCGGTGCGCACGGGGTTCCTGCGGCACAAGGCCCGGCTCGCGCGGCGCATGCGCTGGTTCACGATCGGCGTGCAGGACGAGCACGAACACAACCGCTTCCTGGCCGACACGAGCGACGCGCTGCTCGCCGGCAGCTACCGCTTCCACGATTGGGAGGTCTTCATCCAGAGCCGCGACACGGCCCGCACCACTTTCCGCGTGGGCGGCGGCCAGCGCTACGACCAGGGCCTGCGCGATGGCGGGCTGGCGCGCAGCACCGTGGCCACCGCCGGCACGGCCACCCTGGGCGTGGGCCGCGATGCCCGCCACCGGCTGGCCACCACCTTCACCTACCGCCAGCTCCGCATCGTGGACAGCACCCTCACGGCCCAGCGGCCTGAGGACACCTACCTGATGCGCATCGACCACGACCTCACCCTGGGCAAGGGGGTGGCCGTGTGGGACCTGTTCTACGAGCTGGGCTCGGGCCTGGAGCAGCAGCGCGAATTCCTCTATGTGGAGGTGCCCGCCGGCCAGGGCCTCTACATCTGGAACGATTACAACGGCAACGGCATCAAGGAGCTCAACGAGTTCGAGCAGGCCAACTTCGGATACGAGGCCAACTATGTGCGGGTGTTCGTGCCCGGCACCACCTATGCGCGCACCTTCAGCAACCAGCTCAGCGCCTCGCTGGACCTGCGGCCGTCCGTGGCCTGGGGGGGGCGTACGGGCCTGCGCCGCTTCCTGGCGAAGTTCTCCGACCTGGCCTCCTTCCGCAGCGATCGCAAGACCAGCACGGCCGACCTCGGGCAGGCGCTGGACCCCTTCCGCATCGATCCGGCGGACACGCTGCTCACGGCCTTCACCAGCGCGTTGCGCAACACGCTGTTCTACGACCGCACCAGCCCGGTGTGGAGCGTGGACCACACCTTCCAGAGCGACCGCACCAAGACCCTGCTGCTGAACGGTTTCGAATCACGGCTGCGCGAGCTGGACCAGGTACGCATCCGGTGGAACATCACCCGGCAATGGACCACCGACCTGGAGGGCGAGGCCGGGCGGGTGGCCAACGCCTCGGACCTGTTGAGCGGCCGCACCTTCAACATCCGCCAATACGGGGTACGGCCACGGGTCACCTGGAGGCCCAACACCGACCTGCGTGCGGCCCTGAGCTACCGGTACACCGACAAGCTGAACCGCGAGGAGCTGGGCGGTGAGGCCGCCACCGTGCAGAACCTGGGCCTGGAGGCCCGCTGGAACACCGCCGGCAAGGGCAGCATCCAACTGAACCTGGACCTTGTGGACATCCGGTACGACGGCGACCCCAACACGAGCCTGGGCAACGAGATGCTGGGCGGCCTGAAAGTGGGCACCAACTGGACCTGGAGCCTCAACATCCAGCGCCGACTGAGCCGCAACCTGCAGGTGGACCTCACCTACAACGGTCGCAAGAGCGAGCACACCCCCGCGGTGCACGTGGGTGGTGCGCAGGTGCGGGCCTTCTTCTGACCGCGGCCTACTTCAGATCGAAGGTGGCGCGGCCCACCTTGCCGCCGCTCTCGTACACCTCCACGATGTACTGGCCGGTGCGCATCTCGCCGCTGGCGGTCCAGAACATGCACGCATCCACCGGCACGCCCTGGTAGTTCACCTCGCGTTTCACGCTGAACTCGCCCTCCACGCCATCGAACTGGAAGCGGTTGTTGGCCTCGCTGGCCGGCAGCACCTGGCCGTCCGGGCTGATGATGCGCATGTACAGCGTCTTGTCGCCGGTGCGGGCCACGCGGTTCTCCCCGAGGGTGAAGCAGCACTTCACCATCTCGGCCTTCTTGGCCCGGTCGGTATCCACCTGCTTGCCGTTGTTGCGCAGCATCACCGCGCCGGCGCTGATGGTGGTGGCGGTGAGCACCGAGCCCTTGGCGATCAGGGCCTGTTGTTCGGCGCTCTGCTGTTCCAACGCGTCCTTCTGGCCCTTCACGGTCCCCAGTTCCTGCGTCAGGGTGGCCTTGTCGGCCGTGAGTTGCAGGTTCACCTGGTTGAGCGAGTCGATCGTGGCCACATAGCCCTTCATGATCTTGCGCAGGGTGGCGGCCTCCTTTTGGGCCTTGGCCAGGCTGTAGTTGCCCTTCTTCACCTGTTCCAGCAGGTTCTCGATCTGCTGCTTCTGGGCGTCCATCTCCACGCGCAGCTGCTCGTTCTCGGTCTCCAGTGTGTCATACTGGGCCAGCATGTCCTCCAGCATGCGCGTCACGTTCTCCTTCTCGCTGGACACCTTCACCACCTCGCTCTGGGTGGCCTCTTCCTGGCGCTTGCTCTGCATCAACAGGTAGAGCATCACCACATTGCTGATGAGCAGGAGCACCACCAAAGCCAGCAGGGCGACGTTGGAACGGGGCTTGGAGGGTTGGGGGTTGCTGGTTGTCTGGTCCATGAGGGTTCGGGCTCGGGCGGCTAAATTACCGCCGCGGTCCGCGGGCTTCCGGGCTTTCGATGACAATTATCAACACAGCGACCGGGATGGTCCGGCATACGACGACGGGGATGGGGCGCTGGCTGCTGGATGCTGCCGACCTCTTCCTTCCGCGCTGCTGCAGTGCCTGCGACCGCCCGTTGATGGCGCACGAGAGGGCCGTGTGCCTGCCCTGCCTGCACGACCTGCCGCGCACCGGCATGCACCTGCAGGCGGACAACCGGGTGGAACGGCTCTTCCACGGCAAAGTGGCGGTGCAGGCGGCCGCAGCCCTGTTGCAGTTCAACCGCAGGGGCCGCGTGCAACGGATGCTGCACCGGCTGAAATACCAAGGCGACCAGGCCGTGGGGCTCGAGCTGGGCCGGTGGATGGCCGAGGCGCTGCGCACCAGTCCCCGATTCGCCACCGTGGACCATGTGCTGGCCGTACCGCTGCATCCGCGGCGGCTGCGCGAGCGCGGCTACAACCAGAGCCAGGTGCTGGTGGACGGCTTTCGCGAGCTGTGGCCCCTGTGCCTGCCCGACCAGGGGCTGATGCGCGTGGTGCGCACCACCACCCAGACCCGCAAAGGCCGCTGGGAACGCTGGACCAACGTGAAGGAGGCCTTCGAGCTCGGCGACACCCGGCCCCTCGCCGGCGCGCATGTGCTGCTCATTGATGATGTGGTCACCACCGGCGCCACCCTGGAAGGCTGCATCCGTGCGTTGCTGTGCGTGCCCGACCTGCGGGTGAGCGTATGCACGGCGGCGACGGCGTGAGGGCGATCAACGCATCATCGCAGGGCCTTAACCGATCGCACCGCACCGTTCGCTTCCTCCAAACGCGCCAGATACACGCCTGGTGCAGCTGCGGCCAGGTCCACAACGTGGCCGTCACGGGCATTGCTTTGCATCAGCACCAAGCGGCCTTGCGCATCCCACACGGCCAACTGGCCCACCACACCTGTCGGCAGTCGAAGTCGCCACCGGCCGGGCTCCAGGGGGATCAACCACGGGGCTTGGTCCTCCTCCGCCGTTTCCATCACCGCCACCGGGGCGCTGCAGTTCTCCACCTGGCCCAGCCACCGCGCCACGTGCCACAGGGTGTCCCCGTCGATGGTGACGAAGCCGCCTGACATGTACAGTTCATCGCGCCACACGGTGAACCCGTTCGCTTTCCCACCCGGGGTCTGCATGGCATAGCTGCCCCCCAGGCCGCACCAGCGGCTGCCGTCCCAGCGCGCGGCGTTCTCCGCCGGCACCCCACCGGCGTAGTTGAACTGCCCGGCCACGTACAGGTCGCCGTTCCACGCGTGCAGGTCCAGCGCCACACCCGAGCTGCTGGCCGGCAGGTCGTACAGAAGCCCGCTGCCCAAGGTCTGCCACTGGGTTCCGTTGAAGCGCGCCACCATGTTGCCCGGCGCGCCGCCCGCCTCGAAGAACCACCCGCACACGTACAGCCAGCCATCCTTGATCAGCACGTCCTTGATGGGGTCCAGGGTGCTCCACCCCGGCACAGCCTCCCAGGCCGCTCCGTTCCAGCGCATGAAGCTGTAGTACTGCCCTTGCAGGGGGTCGTAGAACAGGCCGGTGATGTAGGGCACGCCCTGGTACTTGAAGGCGAAGCCCACGTAGCTGGTGGGACCGTGGTGCAGCACCGGCGCCCGGTAGGGGCTGGGCACGATGGTATCGCCCACGTAAGCGAACACGCAGCTGCTGTCGTAGCCGCACAGGGTGCCCCGGTAACCGGTGAGGTACATGGTGTCCTGCGGAAAGTGCGGCACCCTGGTGGCCCTTGCCGATGATCGTGTCCATCTCCAGGTCGCCGAAGCGCTTGCGCTGCTCCACCACGGCCGGCCGCTGTTCGATATCCACCCTGCCCACGATGATGCCCCTGCTGTCCTTGGCCGCTCCGCGCTTGCGGTAGCGCTTGCCGCGTGTGCGCAGGTGTTCGTGCAAGGTCCCGCCTCGCTTCTTGTCCTGCCACACATGCTGGTAGATGCGCTCGTGGGAGACCATGTCGCGGCCCTCGCGCTCTGCCATGCCCACGATCTGCTCCGGACTGAACTCTTGGGCCAGTTGCCGCTCCACTTCGGCACGCATGGCAGCGGTGAAGCGCACTGCCTTGGGTTTGTCCCTCTTGCGTTGGGCACTCTTGCGCGCGGCCAGGTCGGCGTTGTACTCCCCGCTGCGCCCATCGCAGTTGCGCCTGAGCTCGCGGCTCACCGCGGAGGCAGACTTGCCGATGGCCTCGGCGATCTGTTTCTGCTGGCGACCTGCCTTCTTCATGCGCTGTATGATGCACCTTTGCTCATCGGTGATATGGCTCATTCTTGCAACGGATCGGACCCCAGCACAAGGGTAGGCCGTATCCTCCATTCAGAGAGGAGCGAGGGGCGAGAGCCTCTCCTCCTCCTGAAAAAATGATCAGCCTTCTTGTCGGTCTATCCGATTGCGTTTATGAGTTGAATCCGTGTTATCCACCGTTCCTTGATCTATAACGACCGGTCCGCCCCACCCCGCCACCTCCGATACCTTTGCGGCCCTTCCCCCCTGCATGGAGACCACGCTTACGCTGCCCGCCACCACGGACCGGGTATCGCTCTACGCCGCGCTGATGCCCCAATTGCGGGCGCTGCTGGCCGAGGAGCGCGACCCCATCGCCGCCATGGCCAACGTGAGCGCCGCCCTGCACCAGGCCTTCGGCTGGCATTGGGTCGGTTTCTACCGCGTGCTGGGCGCCGAGCTGGTGCTGGGCCCCTTCCAAGGGCCGGTGGCCTGCATGCGCATCGGCTTCGGCAAGGGTGTATGCGGCGCGGCCTGGGAACAGGAACGCACGCTGGTGGTGCCCGATGTGGCGCAATTCCCCGGGCACATCGCCTGCAGCCCCCTGAGCCGGTCGGAGATCGTGGTGCCCTTGCGCGATCGCAGCGGGCGCGTGGCCGCCGTGCTCGACATCGACAGCAGCGTGCACAACGACTTCAGCGAAGTGGACGCCCACGCCCTGGCACAGGTGGGCGCCCTGCTGGAACCCCTCTTCGAATGAGCCGGTACGCGGCGACCGTTCTGTTGCTCGCGCTCTCGGCCTGCGCCCAGGTGCGCGAACCGGTCGGCGGCCCCAAGGACGAGACCCCGCCACAATTGGTGTCCGCCGAACCGCCGAGCGGCACCACGGGCTTTGCCGGCGGGGCCCTCATCCTGCGGTTCGACGAACGGATCGACCTGCGCAAGGTGCGCGAGAACGTGGTGGTCTCCCCGCCGTTGGAGACGCCCTTGGAAGTGACCCGCACCGGTCCGCGTGAAGTGCGGATCGACCTGCCGGGGCCGCTGCTGGCGGGCACCACCTATGTGATCAACCTGGGCCAGGCCGTGGTGGACCTCACCGAAGGCAACGCCGCGAAAGACCTGGTGCATGTGGTGGCCACAGGCGATGCGGTGGACAGCCTGGAGGTGGCGGGCACGGTGCGCCATGCATACACCGGCGCGGTGGAGCGGGACGTGGCCGTGCTGCTGTACGAGGCCGGCGACACCGCGGCGTTCACCGCCGGGCGGCCGCGGTACATCGCACGCACCGATGCCGAAGGCCGCTTCAGGCTGCGCTACCTGGCCGGCGGTCGCTACAACCTGCGCGCCCTGCGCGACCTGAACGGCAACCTGCGCTACGACCTGCCCGGGGAGGAGATCGCCTTCGACCCGGCAGAGGTGGCACTCCCCGGCGACACGATCCGGCACACGTTGGAGCTTTACCGCGAACCGGGCCCCCGACCGCAGGTGATGGACGACCGGGTGCTGCCGGAAGGCGCGCTGCAGCTGGTCTTCAGCAAGCCTGTGGACAGCCTCGCGGTGCGCACCCCGGCGGACGGCCCGCGGCCGGCGTGGCTGTTGGAGTGGGGCTCCGACCGCGATACGGTGCTGGCCTGGCCTACGGACACCACCCTGCTGCACGGCGTGCGGGTGATCGTGCAGGCGGACAGCGCCGCGGCGGACACGGTGACCTACCGGCGTCCGCTGCGTCCGCCCTTCCACCTGGTGCTGCGCGCCGGTGCGCCCACGCCGGTCGGCGTGCCCCTGCGGTCCTCCCGGCCCATCGACCGGGTGGATGCGGAACGGGTGGTGGCCATCGGCCCCGGTGCGGACAGCGTGCGGTTCGCGGTGGACCGGGACACGACGGACCGACGGTTGTTGTGGGTGCGGCACCAAGGTGGGGACCGAGGCCCCATCCTGCTGAGACCCAAGGCGGTACACGATGTGTTCGGCGCCTGGAACGACAGCACCACGGTGACGCTCGGGGCCTTCGACCCGGGGACGGTGGGCAGCCTGAAGCTCACCATCGACGGCCCCGGCGGAAGCCTGATCGCCCTGTTGCAGGACGGCCAGGGCCGGGCGGTGCGACGGGCGGTGCTGCAGGGCGGTACGCGGACCGTGCTGTGGGGAGGGTTGTCCCCCGGGACGTACAGCATCCGAGCGGTGCGCGACGCCAACGCCAACGGGCGCTGGGACCCCGGGCGCTGGCGCGAGGGCCTGCTGCCCGAGGTGGTGCTCACACATCCGGAGCCGGTGCAGGTGCGCCTTGGCTGGGACCTGGAGATCACCTGGACCCTGCCCTGATGATGTGCGATGGGCTGGCAACGTCCCGGCCCCGACCTGCGTCATGAGGTGGGTCCGCCACCGGCCGCTGGACCGGTTTGCGCAACCTGCAATACCTTTCAGCACCGGCCGACCTTGTGGCCCGAACGAACCGACGGATCATGATGCGAACGATCATGCGCGCGCTGCCCGTGGTGGTGGCGCTCAGCCTGGGCCAGGCCCACGGCCAGGGTGTGGTACCCACAATGGGCAAGGAGTTCTGGCTCGGTTTCATGCAGAACTACCAGGGCAACCCCACCCAGAGCCTGGACATCTTCATCAGCTCCCCGGTGGCCACCGTGGGTGTGGTGACCATGCCGCTGGTGGGCTGGACACAGGCCTTCTCCGTGAGCCCCAACGTCACCACCACGGTGACGATCCCGATCGCCACGGCCATGCACTTCCAATCGGACATCATCGACAACAAGTCGGTGCTGGTGCAGACGCAGGACACCGTGGCGGTCTTCGCCATCAACTTCGAGCAGTACACGGCCGACGGCACCACGGTGTACCCGGTGCAGTCCCTGGGCACCGAATACCGGATCCATGCCTACGGTGGGCTTTCGGGCGTCACGGGCCTGGCCTCCGAGTTCCTCATCGTGTCCACGCAGGACGACACCGAGGTGGAGATCACCACCACGGTGAACACCGCCGGTGGCCACACGGCGGGGGTGCCGTGGACGGTGCAGCTCGATTCGGGCCAGACCTACCAGGTGAAGGCGGCGGGGAACAACATCACGGACGACTTCACCGGCTCCACGGTGGTGGGCACGGCCCAAAGCGGCAGTTGCCGACCCTTCGCGGTCTTCAGCGGTTCGGTGTGCACCAACATCCCGCAGGGCTGTTATGCCTGCGACCACGTGTATGAACAGAACCTGCCGCGCAACGTGTGGGGCCGCAAGTATTTCTCGGTGCCCTACTCCACCACCACGGGCTACACCTACCGCATCCTGGCCGATCAGAACGGCACGGTGGTGACGGTGAACGGCGGGGCGCCCATCAACCTGAACGCGGGGCAGTTCACCGAGGTGAACGCCTTTGGCCAGGCGGCCTGCTTCGAGGGCAACGTGCCTTTCAGCGTGGCGCAGCTCATGGAGGGCATCACCTGCAGCGGCAACGGCGACCCGGCCTTGCTGATCCTCAACGCCGAGGAACAGCAGATCGACAACATCACCTTCAGCACGGTGTCGTCCACGGTGATCACCAACCACTACCTGAACATCGTCACCGAGACGGCGAACATCAACCAGGTCTCCCTGGACGGCACCCTGATACCCCCGGCGAGCTTCACCGCCTACCCGGCGTGCCCCACGGCGGCCTACGCCAGCGTGCCGCTCACCCAGGGCAGCCACACGCTGAGCTGTCCGGGCGGGTTGTCGGCCTACGTGTACGGCATGGGCAGCGCCGAGAGCTACGCCTACTCGGTGGGCTCCTACACCCCGCTGCCGCCCCTGAACATCGACTCGGTGTTCTGCGGTGTGGACAGCACGGGCACCCTGACGCTGGCCCCGCCCAGCCCGCTCTTCAACCCCTTCTGGACGGCGCTTTCGGACCCCACCGACACTCTGCATTACGGGATGACGTACACCTTCACCCCGCCGGGCAGCGACGTGTACGTGGTCACGGGTTACGAGAACCTGAGCCAGTGCGAGGAGCAGTACTTCTTCAGTGTGGAGGTGGACACGCCGCCCCAGCTGACCCCGACGGCGAACGGCGTGCCTTCGCCCGCCACGATCACCATCTGCGAGTACGAGACGGTGCAGTTGGACGTGTTGGTGAACCCACCGGGCACCTACCTGTACAACTGGTGGCCGGACGCCCAGCTGAACGACGGCTCGTTGCAGAACCCCGTGGCCACGCCCACCCAGAGCGGCTGGTTCTACGTGAGCGTGAGCACCCTGAACGGTTGTGCGGTGAGCCTGGACAGCGTGTACATCGATGTGATCCAGGGGGACATCCTGCTCTATGAGGCCAGCACGGCCGTGGATGCGTTGTGCCAGGGTGATTCCTCGCAACTGGACCTGCAGGTGCACCAGATCATCGCCGAGGACCCCCTGGACATGGTGCTCACCTCCATGTGGAACGCGGTGCAGGGCGGCAGCATCAGCAATGCCTGCGGATCGGTGTTCGGCGATGCGCTGTACTTCGACGGTGTGAACCCGCGGCAGGCCACCACGGCCGCCATGAACGTGGCGAGCGGGGGCAGCGTGAGCTTCGCCATCAAGATCGGGGCGGCGGCCCCGCCGTGCGACGATGCGGACCCGGGCGAGGACGTGGTGCTGGAGTATTCCACCAACGGCGGCGGCAGCTGGACGGTGATGGCCACCCTGTGGGAATACCTGTACCCCAACTTCACCACGTTGACCTATCCGATCCCACCGGCGGCACAGACCGCCGCCACGCTGTTCCGTTGGCGCCAGCTGAACAGCAGCGGCCCGGGCAACGACAACTGGAGCCTGGACAACGTGGCCATCGGGGCCCAGGGCACCACCGGGCTCACCATCAACTGGTCGCCCGCCGCCACCTTGAGCGCCGCCAACATCCCGAACCCGATGGCCTACCCGACGACCACGGGCTGGTACCATGTCCAGAGCACGCTCACCGGCACGCAGTGCAGCTATCAGGATTCGGTGTACATCGAGGTGGGCGCGCCCTTCAGCATCGCCATGACGCCGGACACGGCCATCTGCGACCTGGGGGGCATCCAGCTCAACGCCGTTCCGAGCTCCGGCACCAACCACACCTGGACGTGGACGCCCAACAACGGCACCCTTTCGGCCACCTTCGTACAATCGCCCATCGCCACACCGGCCACCACCACGGAGTACTTCGTGACGGTGACCACCGGCCAGGGCTGCAGCGCCACCGACAGTGTGACGATCACGGTGAACCAATTGCTGGGGCTCACCGTCACCACCCTGGACGACGACCTGTGCCAGGGTGAGAGCACGCTGCTGGACGCCACCATCAACGGCAACACCACCAACCTGGTGTACGCTTGGACGCCGGCCGGGTCCCTGGACGACGCCACGCTGCAGGACCCCACGGCCACGCCGCTCACCACCACCACCTACGTGCTGGCCGTCACCGACACCATCAGCGGCTGCGTGCTCACCGAGGACATCGAGATCACGGTGAGCACGGCCTACGTGGTGACGGCCACGGCGGACACCGCGCTCTGCGACCCGGTGGGCTTCGTGCTCGACGTGCAGCACAACGTGCCGGGCGCCGTCATCAGCTGGACACCGACCAACCAGTTGACAGGTGCCAACACCGCCAACCCGGTGATCACCTTCGACTCCACCGCGCAATACATCGTGGTGGTGCAGGATGCCCTGGGCTGTTCGGCCCGCGACACCGTGAACATCACGGTATCCTTCGACGACCTCACCTTCATCGCCGACTCATCGTTGTGCGCTGGCGAGAGCATGGTGATCGATGCGGGCTACCCGGGAAGCACGTACGACTGGAGCACCAACGCCACCACCCAGACCATCACGGTCTCGACGGCCGGGGCCTACACCGTGACCATCACGGACACGCTCGGCTGCCAGGCCACCTTCACCACGAACGTGACGGTGGACCCCCTGCCGGTGGTCACCCTTGGTCCGGACACCTCGTTGTGCATCGGCCAGAACTGGACCATGGACGCCGGCAACCCCGGAAGCCAGTACCTGTGGAACACCGGGGCCACCACCCAGACCATCACCGTGAATACGGACGACAATTACCAGGTGGAGGTGACCGACGGGAACAACTGTGTGAACAGCGACAGCATCGACGTGGTGTTCGACCCGCTGCCCGTGATCGTCCTCAGCGACACCGCCGTGTGCATCAGCGAAACGATCCCGCTCGATGCGGGCAACCCGGGCAGCAGCCACCTGTGGAGCACGGGGGAGACCACGCAGGTGATCCAAGTGGACAGTGTGAGCGGGACCTACTCGGTGGTGGTGACCACGCCCACTTGGTGCGTGGATTCGGCGGATGCCGTGATCGACATCATCCCCTTCCCGGTGGTGGACCTGGGGCCGGACACGGCCTTGTGCGACACGGACACCATGCACCTGGACGCCGGGAACCCTGGTCAATCCCATGTGTGGAGCACCGGGTCCACCGCACAGACCACCTTCGTCACCACCACGCAGGACGTCTGGGCCGAGGTGTTCAACGGCTACTGCACCACACGCGATTCGGTGGCGGTGGTGTTCAACCCCCTGCCGAACTACATCACCGAAGAGGAGCAAGTGCTCTGCCTGGACCACTGGCCGAAGAAGACGCTGCTGGATGCGGGGAACCCCGGCTGCACCTATCTGTGGAACACCGACGAGGAGACGCAGACCATCGAGGTGAACGCTTACGGCTGGTACATCGTGGAGATCACCACCCCGCTGAACTGCACCATCACCGATTCCATCGAAGTGGTGGAGTTCTGCCCGCCACAGTGCTGGGTGCCGAACAGCTTCACGCCCGATGGCGACGGGGTGAACGACCTGTTCATGCCCAACGGGTACAACATCGCGACCATGGAGATGCGGGTCTTCGACCGCTGGGGTGAGCAGATCTTCGTGGGCCAGGACGCCGAGGTGGCCTGGGATGGGAAGCGCAACGGCACGGACGTGCAGGACGGCGTGTACGTGTGGAAGCTGAAATACCGGTTCATCGAGGACGTCCACGGCACCCTGGGGGCGGAACGGGAGAGCGTGGGGCATGTGACGTTGGTGCGTTGACCGGAGGAGCGGCATCGTGGTGAAGGGCCGGGAGCTTCCCGGCCCTTCACCGTTCAGGGCGGGAACCTTGGAGGCCGGATCGCGTATGCACGGCGCGAACCACCCCGCTCTTCGGTGGCCATGAGCCTGCATCCCACTCCTCCGCGCGTCGTACGGTCACTGGCCTGCGTGCTGGCGGCCCTGTTCTTCAACGGGGTCCATGCCCAGGTGAACGACCCCATGCCCACCCTGGGCACCGAATTGTGGACCGGCTTCATGCAGAACGCCTACGGTGCCCAGGAAGCCAGGCTGTACATCAGCGCTCCCACGGCGACCTCCGGCACGGTGAGCATCCCCCAGGCGGGTTGGAGCCAGCCTTTCAGCGTGGGTGCCAACAGCGTGGTGCAGGTCAACGTGCCGCTCACCGCGGAACATGTCGGCTCGGAGACGGTGTCCGGCAAAGGCGTGCTGATCCAGGCCGCCTCCCCGGTGGCCGTGACGGCCGTGAGCTACCAGAGCTACACCCAGGACGGTACGCAAGTCCTCCCAGTGACGGCCCTGGGCACGGACTACTTCGCGGAAGCCTATCGCGGTCTGCCCGGCTTCAACGAATTCTACAAGAGTGAACTGCTGATCGTGGCCACCGCCGACGGCACGGAGGTGGAGATCACCCCGAGCGTGAACACCGTGGGCGGCAGGCCGGCGGGCGTACCCTTCACGGTGGCGCTGGATGCGGGCCAGAGCTACCAGGTGCAGTCCGCCCTTTCGTCGCTGGACCTCACCGGCACCCGGGTGCGTGCCACCACCGCCAGCGGCCCCTGCAGGCCCTTCGTGGTGTTGAGCGGCAGCATGTGCGCGAACGTGCCCGTGGGTTGCCCGGCCTGCGACCACCTGGTGGAGCAGATGGTCCCGCTGGAACGCTGGGGCACCGAATTCCACAGCTTCCTGCCCACGGGCCTGGCGAACGGGACCGTCCGCATCCTCGCCGGCCAGAACGGCACCAACGTCACCGTGAACGGCGGGGCTCCCGTCACCCTCAACGCCGGTCAGGCCCACGAGCTGAACGGGTTCGTCGGCGACGCCTGCATCAGCGCCTCGGCGCCCGTCTCGGTGGTGGTGATCTACGAAGGGTACAACTGCGCGAACGCCGGCGATCCCTCCATGCTGGTGATCGAGCCGGACGACCGCAGCACCACGGCCACCACTTTCAGCACGGTGAGCTCGCCGCAGCTTACCGGCCACCGCGTGGAACTGGTGGTGCCCACCGCCGTGGTGGGTCAAGTGGCCGTGGACGGTGTGCCGGTCCCCTCCGGGATCTTCGCCCCCTTCGCCGCGTGCCCCACCTGGTCGCACGCCAGCCGCATCATCGGCGCCGGGAGCCACACCGTCACCGCTCCACTGGGCATCCACGTGTACGCCACCGGCTTCGGCACCGGTGAGAGCTACGCCTTCAACGCCAACGCCACCGTGGTGCCGGTGGTGCCGCAGGACTCGGTGCTTTGCGTGAGCGGCCCGGTGACCCTGACCGCACCCTGGCCCATGGACAATCCCCAGTGGGAGGCGGCCAGCACCCCGGGGACCGTGCTCGCCACGGGGTTGAGCTACAGCTTCACGCCCACCACGAACGACAGCTATACGGTCTCGGGCACTGCGCCCGGGTCCACGTGCCCCCTGGCGTTCACCTTCCATGTGGGCGTTCAGGTGCCGCCGGTGGTGGAGGCCACCGCGAACGGCGCCAACACCGCCACCGTCTGCCAGTACCAGCCCGTGCAGCTGGGGGCCACCCCCAACCTGGACACCAGTGCCTACACCCTGAGCTGGACCCCCGCCGCCCTGGTGAGCGACCCGACCATCCCCGATCCCGTGGCCTTCCCGATGGCCAACACCTGGTTCAAGCTGAGCGTGACCAGTCCGTTGGGTTGCGGCACCGCGCTGGACAGCGTGCTGGTGCAGGTGACCCCCAACACGGTGCAGAGCGTGGAGGCCATCGCGGCGGACAGCAACATCTGCCTGGGCGACGCGGTGCAGTTGGGCACGCGCATCCAGCGGGTGATCGGTTTCGACCCGTTGGACAACGGCACCACCGCGCTGTGGGCGCAACTGCAAGGCGGCAACGTGAGCGGGACCTGCGGAGCGGCCACGGGCAACGCCCTGCTGTTCAATGCCGCCGGAACACGCGCGGCGCGCACCGTCCCGGTGGATGTGGCCCAGGGCGGCAGCCTGGTGTTCGGCATTTGGATCGCCACCGGCAGCGCCCCGTGCGACGGAGCCGAACCCGGTGAGGATGTGGTGGTGGAGTACAGCCTGAACGGCTCCACCTGGACCGTGTTCCATACGCTGAACGAAGCGCAGTATCCGGCTTTCACCTCCGTCACCCTCACGGTACCTCCTGCGGCCTGGTCCACGGCTACGCACTTCCGCTGGAGGCAGCCCGTGCACAGTGGTGCGGCACAGGACGTATGGGCCCTGGACAACGTCACCGTGACCCGGGTGGATAACAGCGGGCTGTCCCTGTTGTGGTCCCCGGCGGGCACGTTGAACAACGCGACCATCGCGAACCCCATGGCCACGCCCACGGCCGACACCTGGTACACCGTGGAGGTCGCAGGCGGCAACGGCTGTTCGTTCAGCGACCCCGTGCTCGTCCAGGTGGCTCCCGCGTTCAGCATCAACGCCGGCGCCGATACGGTGCTGTGCGGCGGAGGCCAGGTGCAGCTACAGGCCACGGCCAGCGGCGGGCAAGGCATTCAGTGGAGCTGGGCGCCGAACAACGGCAGCCTGAGCAGCACGGTCGTCGCCGCACCGCTGGCCAGCCCGACCGCCACCACCACGTACACCGCCACGGCCACGAACAACATCGGGTGCAGCGCGAGCGATGCCGTGGTCGTGACCGTGGGCCCCCAGTTGAGCCTCGGTGTCACCGCCAGCGACCTCACCCTCTGCCAGGGGGAGAGCAGCCAGTTGAACGCCGTGATCCAGGGCGCCGGGACCCTGCAGATCGTCTGGGACAACGCCGGCACGCTCAGCAGCGCCACGATCCCCGACCCCGTGGCCTCGCCCACCACCACCACCACCTACACCGCCACGCTCACGGACACCCAGTCCGGGTGCAGCGTACAGGCCCCGATCACCATCGCGGTGACCACGGCGTACAGCATCGCAGCCACACCCGACACCACGTTGTGCAACACGCTCGGATTCCAGCTGGACGTGCAGCACAACGTCCCCGCGCCGTTCGCCATCGCCTGGACGCCGGCCAACCTGCTCAACGCCGGCAACATCGCCACGCCCTCGCTCATGGCCGACACGTCGATGTCCTTCCTGGTCACCGTCACCGATGCGAACGGCTGTTCGGTGAGCGACTCGGTCCACATCACCGATGCGTTCGACAGCATGGTGAACCCGGTGAACCTGAGCGGCTGTGCCGGGCAGAGCCTGGTGCTCGACGCCGGATTCCCCGGAAGCACCTATGCCTGGTCCCACGGCCCGGTGACGCAAACGGTATCGGTGGCCGCCACGGGCACCTACGTGGTGGAGATCACCGACGCGCAGGGTTGCCAGACCACCAAGACGTTCAACGTGCTCCTGCACGCCTTGCCCGCACTGGACCTGGGGCCTGACAGTCTGCTCTGCGGTGCTGCGGTCTTCACCATCCAGGCCAACAGCCCCGGCAACACCGTGGTCTGGGGCAATGGGAGCACCGGTCCGCAGTTCCAGGCGACCGGCAGCGGCACCTACACGGCCACGGCCACCAGCCCGCAGGGCTGCACGAGCACCGATGCGGTCACGCTGACCTTCGCACCCATGCCGGTGGATCAGCTGCAGGACGTCACGGCCTGCACCACGGCACCGGTGCTGCTGGATGCCGGCAACCCCGGCGCCTCCTTCGCCTGGAGCACCGGTTCCACCGATCAGGTGGTCCAGGCCACCACCAGCGGCCTTTACACGGTGGAGGTGACCGATGCGCAAGGCTGCAGCGCCAGCTTCGACGCGCAGGTGACCCTGGTGGACCCGCCTGTGGTGGACCTGGGCCCGGACAGCACCCTCTGCGCCGGCACGGGCATCGTCCTGGATGCAGGCGCGCCGGGAAGCACCTACCTGTGGAACACCGGGTCCACCACCCAGACCATCGCGCCCGTGCAGAGCGGCACCTACGTTGTGATCGTCAGCAACGCGGCCTGTCAGGTGGTGGACAGCGTGTCGATCACGCTGCTTCCCGGGCCCGTGGATGCTTTGAACGATGCCACCGAATGCGAAGGCGAGCCCGTGGTGCTCGATGCGGGGAACCCGGGTTGCACCTACGCGTGGAGCACGGGTGCGGCGACACGGACCATCGCGCCCGCGTCACCGGGCACCTACACGGTGGTGGTGACCAGCCCCCTGGGTTGCAGTGGCACGTTCGACGCCGTGGTGGCCTTCGTGCCCTGGCCCGCAGTGGACCTCGGTCCGGACACGGCGCTCTGCCAGGGCGATGTGCTGACCCTCGACGCCGGCAACCCCGGGGCCACGTACACCTGGAGCACGGGAGCCACCACCCGCACGATCGATGTGGTGCAGAACGGTACGTACAGCGTGGCCGTGGACAACGGTCATTGCAGCGTGAGCGACGCGGTGACGGCCGGGTTCAACCCCCGCCCCACCGGGCTGCCTGCGCACCGGATCTTCACCTGTCTGGACGAGGACCCGCACTATGTGGTGATCGATGCCGGCAACCCCGGCTCCACCTTCGACTGGAGCTCCGGCCAGACCAGCCAGGTGATCCTTGCCGGCGCGTACGGCTGGTACTTCGTGGACATCACCAACACCTTCCATTGCGGTCTGCGCGATTCGGTGCAGGTCACCGAGTTCTGCCCGGCGAGCATCTACGTGCCCAACACCTTCACCCCCAACGCCGACGGCATCAACGACACCTGGGGGCCGGTGGGCAGGAACGTGGCCAGCCTGGAGCTCATCGTGTTCGACCGCTGGGGCGGTGTGCTGTGGCAGACCAACAGCCCCACGGACCAATGGGACGGCACCGCGCACGGCACCGAAGTGCCCAGCGAGATCTACGTGTGGCGCATGCGCTACCGTTTCGTGGACGATGCGCAGGGCGGGGTGGGCATGGAACAGGAGCGCATGGGGCACGTGACCATCCTGCGCTGAACTTCAGTCCCGCAGCGCGAAGTCGTCCGCCTCCAAGGCCACCGGGAACTTCGTCCGGAACTCCTCCAGACCGGCCCGGTCCAGGTGCGCGGTGGCCAGGCCCTCCCTGGCGGACGCCACCGACGCGATGCAGGCCCCGCGCGGGTCGAGGACCACGCTGTCGCCGCTGTAGTGGTTGCCCTTGCCGTCCATCCCCACGCGGTTCACGCCCACCACGTAGCACTGGTTCTCGATGGCCCTGGCGATCAACAGCTGGCTCCAGGGGAAGCGTCGCGGTTCGGGCCAGTTCGCCACGTAGAGGATCGCGTCATAGTCGCGCCGGTTCCGCGCGAACACAGGGAAGCGCAGGTCGAAGCACACCTGCAGCAGGATGCGCCAGCCGTGCCACTCCACCACCACGCGCTTCCTGCCGGGACTGTAATGTTCCGTTTCGCCCGCGAAGCGGAAGAGATGGCGCTTGTCGTAGGTGGTGATCCGGCCGTCCGGCATGACGAACAGGCCGCGGTTGTACCGCCGCCCGCCTTCGCCGATGATCACGCTGCCGTAGAGGGCCGCGCCCAGGTCCGCCGCCCGGTCGCGCATCCAGGCCACCGTCGTGCCTTCCATCCCCTCGGCCAGCTCGCCACTGCGCATGCTGAAGCCGGTGGTGAACATCTCGGGGAGCACGATCAGGTCGGTGGTGCCCTTCAAGGCGGCGAGCCGCTCCTGGAGCATCGCACGGTTCGCTCCGGCATCCTCCCAATGGAGCATGCACTGCACGATGGAGACGTTCAGATCCCGCATAGTTTGGCGATGGCCGCGTCCAAGGTAGCGTCCTGTTTGGCGAAACAGAAGCGCAGCAGTCGCTGGCCGGCGGGCGGTTCCTTGTAGAAGGGAGAAAGCGGGATGCTCGCCACGCCGAACTCGCGGGTCACACGCTGCGCGAAGGCCAGGTCCGGTTCATCGGAGATCGCGCTGTAGTCCGCGGTCTGGAAATAGGAGCCCTGGCAGGGCAGCAAGCTGAACCGGGATCCCTTCATCCCGTTCGCGAAGCGGTCGCGCTTGGCCTGGTAGAAGGACGACACGCCTTCGTAGTGCGCCGGTTGCTTCAGGTACTCCGCCAGGGCCACCTGCACCGGGGTGTTCGCGCTGAACACATTGAACTGATGCACCTTGCGGAACTCGGCCATCAGCTCCGCCGGGGCGAGGGCATACCCCATCTTCCAGCCCGTGGCGTGGAAGACCTTGCCGAAGCTGAAGATCACGAAGGCGCGTTCGCGCAGTTCCGGGAGGCGTATCGCCGAGGCGTGCGGCGCACCATCGTACACCAGGTGCTCGTACACTTCATCGCTGAGCAGGACGATGTCCGTTCCGCGCAGCAGGTCGGCGATCCGCCGCATATCCGCATCGCGCAGGATGGTGCCTGCCGGGTTGTGCGGCGTGTTGATCATCAGCATCCGCGTGCGCGCCGTGATCGCGTCCTTCACTCCCTCTGCGTCGAACCGCATGTCCGCGCCCAAGCGCACATGGACCGGTGTGCCCCCAAAGAGCTCGACCGTTGGCGCGTAGCAGTCGTAGGCCGGATCCACGATGATCACCTCATCGCCGGGATGCACCAAGGCGCCGATCGTCGTGAAGATGGCCTGCGTACCACCCGCGGTCACCGTCACCTCCCTCTCCGGGTCGTAGCTGAAGCCGTACAGCCGTTGCACCTTGGCCGCGATGGCCTCGCGCAGGGCGGGAAGTCCCGGCATCGGCGCGTACTGGTTGTGCCCGGCCCGCATGGCCTTGTCCACCAGGTCGATGAGCTTGCCGTCGATGGGGAAGTCCGGAAAGCCCTGGCTCAGGTTGATGGCGCCGCACTCCTGTGCCAGCCTGCTCATCACCGTGAAGATGGTGGTGCCGACGCGGGGGAGCTTGCTATCGAGATGGATCATGTTCCCATGAACGATCAAGGTGCGACAGCATCACAACAAGGTCGGGGGCCAGGTCGCCTGGCCGAGATGCCATCCAAGTTCACGCGCGGATCCGTTCTGGCCGCGGCCGTACCCGATCCCCCAGCGACTCACTCCTTCGTCACCGTAGCTACCAAGTACTCCCGGTTCAATCGTGCTATGTTGGCGATGCTGATCTGTTTGGGGCATTCCACCTCGCAGGCGCCGGTGTTGCTGCAGTTGCCGAAGCCCTCCTTGTCCATCTGCTCCACCATGGCCAGGGCGCGCCGTTTGCGTTCGGGCTTGCCCTGCGGCAGGAGGGACAGCTGGCTCACCTTGGCGGCCACGAACAGCATGGCGCTGCCGTTGGGGCAGGCGGCCACACAGGCGCCGCAGCCGATGCAGGTGGCCGCGTCGAAGGCCTTGTCGGCATCGTCCTTCGGGATCGGAACGGCGTTGCCATCCACCAGATTGCCGCTGGTGTTCACGCTCACGAAGCCACCCGCGGCCTGGATGCGGTCGAACGCACCGCGGTGCACCACAAGGTCCTTGATCACCGGGAAGGCCGCACTGCGCCAGGGCTCCACATAGATGGTGTCCCCGTCCTTGAACTTGCGCATGTGCAATTGGCAGGTGGTGATGCCGCGGCCCGGTCCATGCGGCTCGCCGTTGATGAACAGGCTGCACATGCCGCAGATGCCTTCACGGCAATCATGATCGAAGGCGATCGGTTCCTCGCCCTTGCGCACGAGGTCGTCGTTCAGCACGTCGAGCATCTCGAGGAAGGACATGTCCTCGGAGACGTCGTTGACCGGATAGTCGACGATCCTGCCTTTGTCATTCGGACCGTTCTGGCGCCAGATCTTCAGTGTCAGTTTCATGGTGAATGGTCAATGGTGAATGGCGAATGGGGCAAGTCTCATCGGCCACCACGGTCCTTGTGCAATGTTTCGTAACGGGCCTCGATCTTCGATATCATCCTATTCAACATCCGCGCGATCGAGGTGAGGCGCGTTGTGATCGGCGTAGGGTCCAAGCGGAGCTTGCGGTATAGCCGACGAGCAAGTTCCAGATGAGTTTCGAGCTCGTACAGTGAACCACGCGTGATCCGGAGGTAACTGAGCAGTTGGCGATCACTACTGGTGCCGCGGCCGCATCCTTCCGCAATGTTGGCAGGCATGGAAACCGCCGCCCGGCACATTTGGCTGACCAGGCCGAAACGCTCCTCGTTGGGCAGCAGCGCCGCGAACTCATACACCATCTCTGTGGTGTCCATGGAGTGTTGCCAGATGATGAGGTCACGGTAGCTGCTGATGGACCCATAGGGCTCGTTCGGCTCCTCCACGCAGAACCCATTGAAGGCATCCAAGCGTTCCTGGCTCATGTCAGCTCCGGGTATTTCCCATTCACCAATGACCATGCGCCATTCACCTACTTGTAGCTCCGCTGCGTCAGCTTCACCTCCTCGAAGGTCAGCGGCTCCTTGTGCAGCTCCGCCTTGCCGGCCTCGCCCAGCCATTCCCAGGCGGCCACGTAGGCGAAGTTCGCGTCGTCGCGTTTGGCCTCGCCTTTCTGCGGACCGTCGAGTTCCTGTGATTCCTCGCGGAAATGGCCGCCACAGCTCTCGTTGCGGTGCAGCGCATCCATGCACATCAGCTCGCCCAGCTCGAGGAAATCGGCGACGCGACCGGCCTTCTCCAGTTCCTGGTTGAACTCGTCGGCCCTGCCCGGAACCCGCACGTTCTTCCAGAAATCCTCCCGGATGGCGCGGATCTCCTGGATTGCTTGTTTGAGCCCTTCCGCATTGCGGGCCATGCCGCATTTGTCCCACATCACCTTGCCGAGCGCGCGGTGGAAGTCGTCCACGGGCTTGGAACCCTTGTTGTTCAGGAAGTGGTTGATGCGGTCCTTCTGCTCCTTCTCCGCGGCCTCGAACTCCGGGCTCTTCGTATCGATCGGTCCCGTTCGGATGTCGTCGGCCAGGTAGTCGCTCACGGTGTAGGGCGCCACGAAGTAGCCGTCGGCCAGGCCCTGCATGAGGGCCGAGGCGCCCAATCGGTTGGCCCCGTGGTCGCTGAAGTTCGCTTCGCCCAGTGCGAAGAGGCCCGGCACGGTGGTTTGCAGGTTGTAGTCCACCCACAGGCCGCCCATGGTGTAGTGCACCGCGGGGTAGATCTTCATCGCGTGGTCGTAGGGGTTCTCGCCGACGATGTTCTCGTACATGTCGAAGAGGTTGCCGTACTTCTCGCTCACCACGGCGCGGCCCAGCTCGGTGATCTTCTCCTTGCTGGGGGAGGCGATCTTCAGGATGCTGGCCTGCTGCTTGCCGTACCGTTCGATGGCCGCGGCGAAATCCAGGTACACGGCCTCGCCGGTCTTGTTCACGCCGTAGCCCGCGTCACAGCGCTCCTTGGCGGCGCGGCTGGCCACGTCACGCGGCACGAGGTTGCCGAAGGCCGGGTAGCGGCGCTCCAGGTAGTAATCGCGATCGGCCTCGGGAATGTCGCTGCCCTTCTTGCGTCCTTCGCGGATCGCCTTGGCGTCCTCGAGCTTGGCGGGCACCCAGATGCGACCGTCGTTGCGCAGCGATTCGCTCATCAGGGTGAGCTTGCTCTGGTGCGTGCCGCTCACCGGGATGCAGGTGGGGTGGATCTGCGTGTAGCAGGGGTTGCCGAAGAAGGCCCCGCGCTTGTGCGCCTTCCACGCGGCGGTGACGTTGCTGCCCATGGCGTTCGTGCTCAGGAAGAACACGTTGCCATAACCGCCGGTGCACAACAGCACCGCATGCGCGCCGTGCCGCTCGATCTCGCCGGTGATCAGGTTGCGGGCGATGATGCCGCGGGCTTTGCCGCCCACCACCACCACATCGAGCATCTCGTGGCGGTCGAACATCTGCACGGCACCCTTGCCCACTTGGCGCATCAGCGCGCTGTAGGCGCCGAGCAGCAACTGCTGACCGGTCTGCCCACGGGCGTAGAAGGTGCGGCTCACCTGCACGCCGCCAAAGCTGCGGTTGTCGAGCAGTCCACCGTAGTCACGTGCGAAGGGCACGCCCTGGGCCACGCACTGGTCGATGATGTTGGCGCTCACCTCGGCGAGCCGGTACACATTGGCCTCCCGCGCGCGGTAGTCCCCGCCCTTCACCGTATCATAGAACAACCGGTAGGTGCTGTCACCGTCGTTCTGGTAGTTCTTGGCGGCGTTGATACCGCCCTGGGCGGCGATGCTGTGGGCGCGGCGGGCGCTGTCCTGGAAGCAGAACGCCTTCACGTTGTAGCCCTGTTCGGCCAGCGAGGCGGCGGCCGCGGCACCGGCCAGGCCCGTGCCCACCACGATCACGTCGATGCGGCGCTTGTTGGCCGGGTTCACGATGCGGGCGTGCCCCTTGTGGTAGGTCCACTTCTTGTCGATGGGACCGGGGGGGATCTTGCTGTCGAGCTTGCTCATGGAAATGCGACGGAGCTTGTGGATCAACCGGGGAAAGCGAACATCCACACCGGGATGAGGGCGAAGAGGACGGGCACCACCACACCGAAGAACACGCCCACGTTCCTGATGACCGGCGTGTAGCGGGGGTGGTTCAGGCCCAGGCTCTGGAAGGCGCTCTGGAACCCGTGCAGCAGGTGGAAGGCCAGTACGGCCATCGAGAGCACATAGAGCAGCACGTACACCGGGCTCCGGTAGGCCTCGGCCACCACCGTGAACAGGTCGGTATTGCCCGCGCTGTCCAGCGGCAGGCCGCCCCAGTGCATGCGGTACCAGAAGTGCTTCATGTGCAACACGATGAACACCAGCAGCAGGGCGCCCAGCAGGCCCATCTGCCCGCTGTACCAAGTGCGGTTCGTCGAGGACCGCTCCTTCACGTACCGCACCGGCCGCGCCTTCCGGTTCTGCATGGTGAGCAGGATGCCGTCAAAGGCGTGGAAGAGGATGCTGAAGTAGAGCAGGTAGCTCACCACCTTGATCAGCGGGAAGGTGGTCATGAACTTGGCGTAGGCATTGAACTTCAGCCGGCCTTCCGGACTGGCGTCCAACAATTGCAGGTTGCCGGCCAGGTGGACCACCAGGAACAGGCAAAGGAAAAGGCCCGTGAGGGCCATCCAGTACTTCTTGGTCAGGGAGGAGCCGAGGAGGGCGGATCGTGCCATGTCTTTCTACCGGCGGGCCATTGAGGTCCGTTCGGCGGCAAACTTACGGGGCAGGCGGTTGGGGCGGAAGCTCGGAACGGACCGGACCTTGTTTAGAACCATTCTGATCAACTCCCCGCCACCCCACCGTCCGTGGCCGTCATGCACGCGGACGTCCATTCCGGGCGGCCGCGACGGACCGCTTGAACCCACGCCCCGGCAGACCCATGTCGGCGTCGGCCAGGTGCTTCAGGCAGCAGGGTACCTCGAAGTGATCCGTGGTCGTCTTCGCGGCCCGGGTCCTTGGTGCCCCCCCCGCCACGCTCAGAACTGCTTCATCAGGTCCAAGTACTCCACCTTCGCCATGTATGGGAAGTACGGCAGCGTTCCGATCAGTTCCCGCGTCCGCCCTTCATCCACACCGGCGAACACCAGGATGGCCCCGGTCCTGTCGGTGGAGATATAGAAGCTCTCCAGCAGGCCCTCTTCCTTCCAGCGGTCCACGTAATCCTTTTCCGCTTTTTGCAGTTCCGGGGTGGCCCGGATGTGAGCCATGCCTTCGGGGGCGAGCTTGATGGAGACAAGGATGCGTTGCATGATGGTTTGTTCGCTGAGGGCGAAGTTATCGGGATGAAAATTGTGTGGGCTAGGTAGCACATGACGGCCTACGCAGACAAGCAATGTGGGACCTGCATTTGAGCGCACACGCACACATTCTACCTTCGCCTTTCAATTTTCCCTCGATGCGTTACCAACCCCTCAGCGCCGCCACCTACCGCGAGCACCGTGCCCGCTTCCGCCAGGCCATGGAGAAAGGCGGCCTGGCCGTGTTCCACAGCAACGACATCATGCCCACCAGCGCCGATGGCACGATGCCCTTCAAGCAGGCCAGCGACATCTTCTACCTCAGCGGCATTGACCAGGAGGAGACGATCCTGTTGCTCTTCCCCGACGCGGCGGATCCGAAGGACCGCGAGATCCTCTTCGTGCGCGAGACCAGCGAGCTGATCGCCATCTGGGAAGGTGCCAAGTTCACGCAGAAGGAGGCGAGCGAACTGAGCGGCATCGCCACGGTGCTGTGGACGAGCAGCTACGAGGCCACCATCAAGCGGCTGGTGCCGCAATGCGAGCACCTGTACCTGAACAGCAACGAGCACCTGCGCCAGAGCAACGAGGTGGAAACGCGCGAGGAGCGCAAGAACAAGGAGCTGCGTGCGCAGTATCCGCTGCACAGCGTGAAGCGCAGCGCGCCCATCATGCACCGCATCCGCAGCCGCAAGACGAAGGAGGAAGTGGCGCAGATCCAGCGCGCGATCGCGATCACAGGCAAGGCCTTCGAGCGCGTGTGCGGTTTCGTGAAGCCCGGCGTGAAGGAGTACGAGATCGAGGCGGAGATCACGCACGAGTTCGTGCGCAACGGCTCGCGCGGGCATGCCTACACGCCGATCATCGCCAGCGGGTACAATGCCTGCGTGCTGCACTACATCACCAACGACCAGGTGTGCAACGACGGTGATGTGATCCTGATGGACTTCGGCTGCGAGTACGGTGGCTACGCGAGCGACCTCACGCGGTGCATCCCGGTGAACGGCCGCTTCACCAAGCGGCAGAAGGATGTGTATAACGCCGTGCTGCGCGTGAAGAACGAGGCCACGCAGATGCTGCGCCCCGGCACCCTGCTCGCCGACTACCACAAACAGGTGGGCAAGATCATGGAGAGCGAACTGATCGGCCTGGGCCTCATTGACAAGAACGATGTGGCGAAGCAGGACCCCGAGAAGCCGCTCTACAAGAAGTACTTCATGCATGGTACCAGCCACTTCCTGGGCCTGGACGTGCATGACGTGGGCCTGTGGAACGAGATGATCCAGCCGGACATGGTCTTCACCGTGGAGCCGGGCATCTACATCCGCGAGGAGAAGCTGGGCATCCGCCTGGAGAACAACATCCTGGTGACCCGCGACAATCCGATCGACCTCTTCAAGGACATACCCGTGGAGGCCGATGCCGTGGAGGAGCTGATGAACCGGCGGAAGGTCCCGGCTTGATCCTTGGGACCCGGATACGCGGTCGCTCCGGTCGGGGCGGATCGCACGCGATGTGCCGTTACCTTCGCTGCATGCTCGCCGACCTGATCAATGGCCATCGCCAGCAGTTCATCGACCTGTGCAAGGCGCACCGCGTGAAGGAATTGTATGCCTTCGGCTCGGCGGTGAACGGCCCCTTCACCGCGAACAGCGATGTGGATCTGCTCGTGGATGTGCAGCAGGGCGATCCCGTAGAGACCGGGGAGCGGCTCTGGTCCTTCTGGGACCGGATGGAAACATTCTTCCAGCGCAAGGTGGACCTGCTGACGCCCCGCTCCTTGCAGAACCCGGTGAAGAAGCGCGCGATCGAGGCCTCCATGAAGCTGATCTACGATGGAGCGACTGGAAGGCTTCTATGCTGATGTGCTGCGGGCGATCGAGCTGATCGAAGCCTTCATGGTGCAGGGTCGGATCGACGGGTTTCGAGGCATACACCAGGCATGCCCTCGTGAAGAGTGCCGTGGAGCGCCAACTCGGGATCATTGGTGAAGCCGTGAACAAGATCCGGAAGCTGGATCCCGCACATCCCATCCCGGAAGCCGACCGGATCGTACAGTTCCGGAACCGACTGATCCATTCATACGATACGATCGATGACACGTTCGTGTGGCCCATCCTCCAGAAGCACCTACCTGCTCTGAAGAACGCCATTCGGCAGGCGCGGAAGCGCTGAACACCTGGGGCAAACGCCTGGAGAACAACATCCTGGTGACCCGCGACGATCCGATCGACCTCTTCAAAGACATACCCGTGGAGGCCGATGCCGTGGAGGAGCTGATGAGCCGGCGGAAGGTCCCGGCTTGATCCTTGGGACCCGGATACGCGGTCGCTCCGGTCGGGGCGGATCGCAGGGACGTGCAGCGCCGAGCGCTGCAAGGATGGATGGTATTAGCGCAGCGCGTACACCACCGCCACCGGTGCGTTCAAGGTGGTGTCGGTGCGGTACACCACATGCGCCGTGCCGTTGGCGTCGATGCGGAGCACCCCGCCCACGATGGTCAGGCTGCGGTAAACCGGTACGGCGGGCTGGCCGGCAGGGGTCTTGGGCCGGGGGTGCATCAGACGGCGCGGCGCAGGCGGATGGGGCTCACGGTGCTCACTTCGCCATCGAGCACCATCAGGTAGTACTCCTCCCCGTCGAGGTCCGTGAGGCGCACCTGGGTGACCGGGCCGCTGACATCGCCGGTCTTGACGATGCGTCCGCTGGGGTCCACGATGTCGAAAAGGGCATCGCCGGAGGCCTGGTCGTAGTCGAACATCAGCAGGCGCTCGATCTGATCGATGCGCACGCGGATCGCGGAGGGGTTCTGCCGGGGGTCCATGGGCCGGTTCTTCGGCCTGTTCTACGCCGGGAACGCCCGCAGGGTTGCCCCGGGAACGCCGGAGGGCCGACCCACCGCACGGCGGACCGACCCTCCACACCAAAACCCGGATGAGCGCGGTACGGGTCAACTGCCCTGTTCGGAGAGGATCCAGGGGTTGCCGGGGAAGTTCGTGGTGGCCATGGCAACAGGGTTTGCGTGTTCAACGAGGACCCCAACCTACCCTGTTCCCACGCCGAACGCCAGCAGCGCGCGAGCAACGGCGGCGACGGTCGCAAGAACGGTCGCTCCGGCGCCACGGTTACTTTCGCCCGCATGGGGCGGCAGCGGTTGCATGCGCTGATCGTGGACGACGAGGAGCCGGCGCGGGAGAACCTGCGGCTGATGCTGGAGGACCACTGCCCCGGGGTGGAGGTGGTGGGCGTGGCCGATGGGCCCGCAACGGCCAGGGAGCGCATCGGCGCCCTGGACCCGGACCTGCTCTTCCTGGACATCCGCATGCCCAGCGGCACCGAGGGGCTCGACCTGCTGGCCGAACTGCCCGACCTGCGTGCCCTGGTCATCTTCGTCACCGCCTTCAAGGACTATGCGTTGCAGGCCTTCCACACCCATGCCGTGGACTACCTGCTGAAGCCGATCGATGCCGGGGAGCTGCGGGCGGCGGTCGCCAAGGCAGGCCCCCGGGTGCGGGTGCTGCAGGAGCGCCCCGCCGAAGCCACCGCCTACCGGCAACGGTTGGGCGCCGCCGTACGTGATGCCGCCCTTCCGGCAGGCCGCATCGTGATCGACCACGCCAAGGGCTTCAAGCTCTTCGACCCCCGCACCATCGCCCACCTGGAGGCCGAGGGCAATTGCACCCGGCTGCACTTCAGCGACGGCACGCGCTACCTGGACACCCGGACGCTCCGGGTGTACGAGGAGCTGCTCGACCCGGCCGTGTTCCTGCGCGTGCACCGCTCCCACATCGTGAACCTGGAACACCTGCGCGAATACCTGCGCGACGACGGGCACTGGGCCGTGCTGCACGACGGGCGGCGGGTGCCGATCGCACGCGAGCGGGTGAACGAGTTCCTGGAGCGCGTGCGCTGACGGTCCGGACCACGGGACCGACGGTTCGCTCGATCGGGACCACGGGCCACGCGACGGCCCGGGAGCCGACAACACGGCGTTCTAGCTTGAGCCCGACAAAACCCCATGGCCATGCGCGTACTGATCGTGGACGATGAACCCGACGCCCGGGATAACCTGCGGATGATGATCGGGGAGCACTGCCCGGAACTGACGGTGGTGGGCCTTGCCGGCAGCGCCCCGGAGGCTCGGGAGCTGATCGCGGCCGAGGCGCCGCAGGGGCTGTTCCTGGACATCAAGATGCCGGGCGAGGACGGGTTCGACCTGCTCCATTCGTTGCAGGGGCAGGACCTGCCGGTGGTCTTCACCACGGCCTACGACGAATTCGCGCTGCAGGCCTTCAAGGAGAACGCGCTGGACTACCTGGAGAAGCCGATCGGCATCGAGGAGTTGCGACGTGCCGCCGCCAAGCTTTGCCGGATGGCGGGCGACCCCGGCGCGGCACCGCAGCAGGCCGGGGCCATCGCGGCGCTCCTCCAGGACCCCGCATCGCCGCTGAGCCGGCGCATGGCCGTGCCCGGCCGCGACGGCCTCACCCTGGTGAAGCACGACGACATCCTCTACCTGGAGGCCAGCGACAGCTACACCACGATCCACACGCGCGACGGCAAGCGCCAGATCAGCAGCAAGCACATCCGGGTCTTCGAGAACAACCTGGACCCCAAGCGCTTCTTCCGCGTGCACAAGTCGTACATCATCAACCTGGAGCACCTGCGTGCCTTCAGCCGCGGCGAGGGCAACATGGCCGTGCTGGACAACGGGGCCATGATCCCCGTTTCGCGCCGCAAGCTGCCCGATTTCCTGGCGCTGATCCCCACCTTCTGATGCGGCGCTCGGCCCCGCTGCTCACCCTGTTCGGCGCGCTCTGGGCCCCGTTGTGCGCCCAGCACTACGGCTTCATCCACTACAGCACCCGCGAGGGCCTCGCCCAAAGCCAGGTGCGCACCCTTGCCCAGGACGGGCAGGGTTTCCTTTGGGTGGGCACGCTGGGCGGGGCGAGCCGTTTCGACGGCCGGAGCTTCGTGAACCACGCCCTGCAGCAGGGCCTGCCCGATGCGCAGGTGAACGCCCTGCTGCCCCGGCCGGACGGCTCGGTATGGTGCGGCACCGGCGGCGGCCTGGTGC
>JABWBQ010000113.1 GCA_013360395.1 Flavobacteriales bacterium | reverse complement strand
CTCGCGCAGGTCGGCAACGGCAGGCGCGCCCGCCCATACCGGATGCTCGAGGAAGGCCGCCAGATCGCGCAGCCGGGCCCCGCGGGGGTCGGCATCGGCGCGCAGGCGGGCGTGCAGACCGAACAGACCGTGGAGCGGCAGCTGGGGCAGGGCGAGGCCCATGGTGATGTTCACCGGGCCGCACGCCTCCGGCAGCAGGCTCAGGAAGGGCAGCAGGGTGTCCGCATCGGCCAGCAGGACGCAGGTGCGGGCACGCTCATCGTCGGGCAGGGCCATCACCTGCTGCACGGCCGCATGCACCATGGCCAGCGTGTTGGGCACGGCGACGGTGTGCACGGTGGGCGGGTCGGTGGTGATGCGGTCGCTGAGGGGCACCACCCCGGGCCCGTGGCGGGCGATGGCCGTGCGGAGGGCGCGGCCGGCCTCCTGGAGCGGATCGTGCAGGTAGTGCGCGTCGGCGTCCCACGCAAAATGCGCGCGGCCACGTTCGCGCAGGGTGTCCATGACCCGATGCATGGCGGGCGACAGCACGTTGAGGCCGGCGAACCAGACGGCGTGCCAGGGCGGCGTCCAGGCCTCCTCCACCACCATGCCCGCCGCGCGCCGTGCGATGAGACCGCGCGTGCCCACGCCGCGGGGCAGCAGCCGTTCGGCGAGCCCGCGATGCAGGGCCGCGTGGTGGGCCCAATGGTGGGCCAGGCGCTGCTGGCCCTCGCTCAAGGTCCCGCCCTGGTAGCTCCAGGCGTCGATCTCCTCGAAGTGGCGCAGGTCGCGGTAGGTCAGTTCGAGCTCGTGCAGGTGCTCGTCCACCTCGTTCATGTCGTGCAGCGCCGTGGTGGCCCAGGCGAGAAAGGTGTGCAGGTCGTCCGCGGCGGGGCCCTTCAGACTGCGGTGCACCGCGTGCAGTTCGAGCAGGGTGAGGTGCGCGGGTTGTTCGCGCAGGCCGGAGAGGCGTTCCAGGAAGCTGTCGGGCGTGAGCAGGTCGGGGCTCCAGAGCGGGCCGCCATGCACGCGGGCCAGGTGGCGCCGCAGGTGCAGGCCGGCGCGTTGGCTGGGCAGCACCACGGCCACGCGGGCCAGGTCGGCGCCATGGTGGGCGTGCAGGCGCTCGGCCAGGAGGCGCAGGAATGCCATGGGGCGTGCAAATTAGCGGCACGAACGCCCCCGGCATGTCCGGCACGCTGCCTCAATACCGACGCTCGGCCCACGGCACCAACTACTACCGCATCGATGCGCCGGACCGGTTCGAGGAACTGCAGGTGATCGGTGCGCGGGTGGTGCGGCACCGTGTGGAGGCCCGGGCCTATCTCGAGCGGGTGCGGGTGATGGAGATGCTCGACGGTGGCGATGGGGCCTATCTGCCCGTGTCGGCCGCGGAGTACGAGGCGGTGGCGCTGCGCGCCCTGGGCTGAGCGGCATCCCGGAGCGGAGCGCACCGAACAACCCGGAGCCTTACCTTGTCGTCTTTCCCACGGATGATGCGCGCGCTTGTCCTGGTCGGGATCATGCTGCGGGCCTCGGCGGCCCTGGCCACGCACATCCTGGGCGGCGAGCTCTGGTACGTGCACCAGGGCGGGGACAGCTACCTGTTCACCCTGAAGCTGTACCGCGACTGCGGGCCGGGCAACGCCAACGGCACGGGCTTCGACGCGCAGGCCGAGCTGGGCGTCTTCGATGCTTCGGGCACCTATCTGTTCTCGGAGATGGCCGCCTTTCCGGGCGCCACGACCGTGCCGGTGGTGCTCAACAACCCCTGCCTCACCGCACCGCCCACCATCTGCGTGGAGGAGGCGGCGTACAGCATCGTGATCGACCTGCCGCCCATGCCCGGCGGCTATGTGGTGAGCTACCAGCGCTGTTGCCGCACACCCACGATCCTCAACCTGGCCACCCCGGGCGATGAGGGCCTCACGTGCACGGTGGCCGTGCCCGACGTGGGCCAGACCGGGGCCAATTCGAGCCCGGCCTTCAACGCCTACCCGCCGATCGCCCTGTGCGTGGGGCAGCACATGAGCTTCGACCATTCGGCCACCGACCCCGACGGCGACGTGCTGGTGTACGAGCTGTGCACGCCCTTCACCGGAGGCGCACCGGGCAACCCGGCGCCCTCGCCGCCCACCGGGCCGCCGTACACGCCCGTGCTCTGGGGTCCCGGCTATTCGCAGGCCTATCAGATGGACGCCAACCCGGCGCTGGCCATCGACCCCGTGAGCGGGTTGTTGACGGTGACGCCGAGCCAGGCGGGCAGCTACGTGGTGGGCGTGTGCGTGAAGGAGTACCGCGCCGGGGTGCTGTTGAGCGAAGTGCGACGCGACCTGCGCTTCGATGCCGTGCCCTGCATGGTCACCATCCTCAGTTCCATCCAGCAGCAGCAGACCTTCTGCGACGGCTACCAGGTGGCCATGGTGAACCAGAGCCTTGGAGGCAGCAGTTACCTGTGGGACTTCGGCGACCCCAACAGCAGCACCGACACCAGCGCCCTGTTCGCGCCCAGTTACACCTACAGCGATACCGGCACTTTCAACGTGATGCTGGTGGTGAACCCGGGCTGGCCCTGTGCGGACACCAGCTATGCCAGCTTCCAGGTCCATCCGCCGTTGGACCCCGTGTTCGTGCCGCCCCCCATCCAATGCCTGGGCGCCGGGGCGGTGCCGCTGCTCGCCACGGGCAACTTCACCCCGCAGGCCACCGTGGCGTGGGACCTCGGCCCCGGCGCGGCGCCGCAACAGATGGCCGGGCCGTCCATCGGCGCCACCTTCGTACAGCCCGGCCAGCAAGTGGTCACCGTCACCGTCTCCGACCATGGCTGTGCCGACAGTTACACGGACACGGTGCAGGTGTTCCCACCGCCGGTGCCGCTCTTCACCACCGACACGATGGGCTGCCTTCCGCTGGAAGTGCGCTTCGACAACCAGAGCACGGCCTGGACACCGATGCGCTACGCCTGGGACCTGGGCGACGGCACGGCGAGCGCCGACCTTTTCCCGGTGCACACCTACACCACGGAAGGGCAGTTCGATGTGCGGCTCACGGTGATGACCGACAGCGGGTGCATCGACACGGTGAGCCTGTTGCGACCCGCGGCCGTGCGGGTGTGGGAACAGCCTGTGGCGGGGCTGTACACCAGCACCCCGGTGGTGGATGTGCTCGATCCGGTGGTGACCGTCCACGACGCCTCGACAGGGGCGGACAGCTGGCTCTACACGGTGGCGGGCAGCACGTACACCACACCGGAGTTCACCATCGCGTTCGCGGATGCGGGCGCCTATGAGGTGGTGCAGGTGGTGACCAGCGGCCTGGGTTGCCGGGACACGGCGAGCATCCGGGTGACCGTCACGGGTTCGTTGTTCCATGCGCCCACGGCCTTCACGCCGGACGGCGACGGGCTGAACGACCAATGGCTGCCGGTGGTGATCGGGGCGCGTGCCTACGACCTGGCCATCTACGACCGGTGGGGCACACAGGTGTTCCACACGCTGGACCCGCATGCGGGATGGGACGGTGCGGCGATGCCGGTGGGCGTGTACACCTACAAGGCGTGGCTGGCCGAGCACGGGCCCGAGCGGCGCGCGTTCGTGGGCTCCATCACGCTGGTGCGCTGAGGCGCATGGCGATGTGCGGGATGCCGTCGAGGTCGAACACGGTGCCCTGAGCCCGGTAGCCGTGCGCGGCGTAGAAGGCTTCCAGGTGGGCTTGCGCGGACATCCTGCTGGACACGCGGCCATAGTGTGCACGGAGCGCGGTGAGGACCTCGCGCATCAAGGCATGGCCCAGGCCGGTGCCGCGCCGGTCGGCCTGCACCACCACGCGCCCCACGACGGGCAGGCCCTCGGCATCGGGCGGAAGGATGCGCGCATAGGCCACCACACGCCGGTCCGCATCGCGCCCCAGCACGTGCAGCGCCGTTCGGTCGCGGTCGTCCAGTTCGAGGTAGGGGCATTGCTGCTCCACCACGAACACGTCGGTGCGCAGGCGCAGCAGGTCGTACAGCGTGCGGGTGTCGAGGGCCTCGAAGGGAAGGGTGCTCCAGGCGACCATGGGTCATGCGACGGGTTCGAGCGTGCCGGTGGCCAGGTGGAGCAGCGCACCGTGGACGGGTGTGCCGGTCACGGTGTGCAGCATGTGCATATAGCCGCGCACCTGGTCGGCATGGGCGGGGAGCGGGTCGCCGGTCTTGATGTCGAGCACGCCCCAGCCCTGCGCGCTGCGGACGATCCGGTCGGGTCTCCGGGTGGAGCCGTCGGTCCGGATGAGCGGGGCTTCGGTGAGCACGTCCAGACCGGGTCCGAACCAGGGTGCCAGCTCCGGGCGTTCCAGCAGGGCGGCGAGCCGCGGGCCCCACTGGTCCCCCTCTTCGGGAAGCAGGTCGCCGCAGGCCACGGCCGCCATCACGGCCGCGAAGCCCTGCAAGTCGGTGCGCACGGAAACCGCGGGCGTGGCCGCTGCTTCCGCTGGCGCCGGCAGCGGCACCAGGCGCGGCAATGCCAGCGCCGAGAACACCGCTGCACCAGCCATCAGGCCCGCCATCAGCCGGTAGACCTCGGGCCAGGTCCAGCCGCTGCCGGTGGCGGCGTCGGTCCAGATCAACGCCACGCCGCCCGACAGGATCATCGCCAGCCGGTAGCCGGCCACTTTGAGTGATGAGCCCAAGCCGCGCTCGGCCGGCGGCAGCAGGTCGGTGCCGTAGGCATCGATCACCACGTCCTGCGATGCCGACAGGAACGCCACCGTCAACGCCAGCAACGCAAAGGCCTGCAGCGCGCCCTGCGGCGGCACGGCGGCCAGTGCCACCAAGGCGCCGGCCAGCGCCAGCTGGCTGAGCACCAGCCAGCCGCGGCGGCGGCCCAGCCACGCCAGGGGATCGAATCGATCCATCAGCGGTGCCCAGAGGAACTTGAACGTATAGGGCAGGCCCACCAGGCTCAGAAAGCCGATGGTGGCCACGTCCAGCCCGGCGGTGGTGAGCCAGGCCTGCATGGCCTGGCCGGTCAGCGCCAGCGGCAGGCCGGAGGCGAAGCCGAGCACCAGGATGGCGGACAGTCGCCAGGCACGCGCGAAGGCAGGGGAGGGAGGGGCGGACAAGGAGGGACGGCCGGGGTGTTGCAGGGCCGCGCATTATCGCAGATCATCCGCG
>JABWBQ010000112.1 GCA_013360395.1 Flavobacteriales bacterium | reverse complement strand
CGGGCCTGCCGGCCCTCGCGGCCCTGCTGCCCGTGCTGCTGGCCGCTGCGCTCACCCTCTTCCGCGGCGGCACCGCACCCCTGCACGAACTCGGCGCACACCTGCTGGTGCTGCTGTACGTGGCCCTGCCCTTCGGCCTGGTGCCGCCCCTGGTGGCCCGGGGTTGGGAGCTCTTCCTGGGGTTCATGGTGCTGCTGTGGACCAGCGACACCGGCGCCTACGTCGTGGGCCGCCTGGTGGGCCGCCATCCCCTCTTCCCCCGCGTATCGCCCAAGAAGACCGTTGAAGGCCTGCTCGGCGGCCTGGCCTTCACCCTGCTGGCCGCCTGGGTCATCGCCCGCTTCTGGACCGCGCTGCCCCTCACCCACTGGCTGGCGCTGGCCGTGGTGGTCACCATCACCGGCACCCTGGGCGACCTGCTGGAGTCGGCCTTCAAACGCGCTGCCGGGGTGAAGGACTCCGGCACCCTGCTGCCGGGCCACGGCGGCCTGCTCGATCGCTTCGACGGGTTCCTGCTGGCCCTGCCCGCCACCTGGGCGTACCTGCTGGCGGTATCCTGAACGCCCGGAACACCGCGCCTATATTTGGCCGTCACCGCACCATGGGCATCCACCGCGAAGGCACCGCCACCCTGCTGCTGGTCCTCGCCGTCGTGTGCTTCGCCCTGTACGGGCTGGCACAGTGGTCCGCAGCCCCGCCCGCCCTGCGCATCGCCATCGCCGTCGTCCTGGTCGCGCTCCTGCTCATCGTCCTCTGGTTCTTCCGTGTGCCGCACCGCAAGGTCACCGTGGACGACGGCGCCATCGTGGCCCCCGCCGATGGCCGGGTGGTGGCGATCGAGGAGGTGCACGAGCCCGAGCATTTCCGCGACCGGCGCCTGCAGGTGAGCATCTTCATGAGCCCGCTGAACGTGCACGTGAACTGGTACCCCGTGGCCGGCACCGTGAGCTATGCGCGCTACCACCCCGGCAAGTACCTGGTGGCCTGGCACCCCAAGAGCAGCACCGAGAACGAGCGCAGCACCGTGGTGGTGCGCCACGCACGACATGGCGAGGTGCTCTTCCGCCAGATCGCCGGGGCACTGGCCCGCCGCATCTGCACGTACAGCACCGCCGGTGCCGATGCCGCGCAGGGGCGCGAGTTCGGCTTCATCAAGTTCGGCTCGCGGGTGGACGTGTTCCTGCCCCTGGACGCCCAAGTGAAGGTGGCCCTGGGCGACAACGTGCAAGGTTCCACCACCGTGATCGCCCGTTTCCACAACGCCTGACCATGCGCCGACCGATCCCCCTGGCCCTGCTCGCCGCCGTCCTGCTCTTCGCCTGCACCTCCGGGAACGACGCGGGCGACCCGCCGCCCGCACCCGCAGCCCCCGGGACCGTGACCCAGGGGCCCGCCGACCCCGGGGCCACCCCGCTGCCCGAAGGCATCGTACGCACCGACGGTGTGTACAACGCCACCATGGGCGGTGTGGCCTATGTGATGCGCTTCTTCCCGGACGGCCATGTGATGAACACCGCCGGCATGGTGTCCGACAGGGCCGGCCTCAAACCCTTGCTGGTGCCCTCCACGCCCACGGACGGTCGCAGCTCCGTGCACCGTTCCCCCGTGCTCATCAAGGGCGACAGCGTGCTGTTCGTCACCCAGGGCATGAAGGGCGAGATCGCCTACTTCGGACTGCGGTTGGGCACCGACTCCATCCGCTTCCGCAAGTACAGTCACATCAACGGCCGCGAGGCCACCCTCACGTATTTCTTCGAGGCCGACAGCTCAGCCGCGCAGTAGGCGGTGCAGCTCGCTGAAGTGCGCGAAGCGGTAGGTGGCCTCCGCATCGGGCACCGTGCCCGCCTCCCCGACGAAGTGCGCTTGATCGAGGCCGGCCGCACGCGCGCCGCCGGTGTCGTTGCGCGCATCGTCGCCCACCATCAGGCTTTCGTGTGCCGCCGCACCGGCCATTTCCAGCGCCCGCCGGAAGATCCGCGGGTCCGGTTTGGCGGCCGCGGCCTCCTCGCTGGTGAGCACCACCTCGAAATGTCCATCGATGCGGCTGCACGCCAGTTTCAACCGTTGCACCTCCTTGAACCCGTTGGTGATGATGTGCAGCCGGTGGTCGGTGGAAAGGTCCTCCAGCAGCGCCCGCACACCGTCATGCAGGGCCGGCTTGCGCGGGCAACGGTCCAGGTAGGCCGTGGCCATGCGCTCCGCCAGGCGCCCGCCCCGCACGCCGAAACGGCCGAGGGTGTCGCGGAACCGGAGCACCCGCAGTACCTCCTTGGGAATGCGGCCCGCCTCGTAGCCCCGCCACAGGCCCGCGTTCACCTCCTCGTACACCTCGATCAGCGCCTCGGGCGTGTCGATGCCCTGTCCGGCCAACGCCAGGTCGGCGTGCAGCTCCCGCAGCGTGGCCCGTGAATTGGCCCGGAAGTCCCACAAGGTGTGGTCCAGGTCGAAGAAGATGTGCCGGTAGTGCTTCACTCGAAAACCCGGATGATGCCGCCCACCACACCGGTGAGCGCCGCCGACACGCCAAGCGCCTGGGCCACCACGGAGACGAGCAAGGCCGGCAGCGCCCGGCGATCGTGGTGGAAGAAGCGCGCCGCCAGGATGCTGCCCACCGGGATGGTGAGCACCAACGGCGTGAGCGCCGCCACGCCCAGGTAGCCGCTGGCGCGCTTCACCCGGATGATCCACCGGTTGCGCCGCGTGAAGATGCGCCCCGCCACACCGCCGCGCCGCAGGGCCTCGTGGCGCCGCCGCAGCCAGCGCAGGCGCCAGCGCTCGCTGAGCCGCTCGCTCAACCGGTAGAACAGCACTACGCCCATGCACCCGCCCACGGAGGTCCACACGAAGGTCTCCATGAAGGTGAATCCGAAGCCCACACCGAAGCCGGCCGCCACCAGCAGCTTCACCATGCCCCAGGCGATGACCACCGCTATCTGCGCCGGTTCATGCACCGCTCACACCTTGCGGCCATAGGCCAGGTCGCCCGCATCACCCAGCCCGGGCACGATGTAGGCCTGGGCGGTCATCTCCTCATCGATGGCGCCGATCCAGATGCGCGTCTCGGCGGGCAGGTGCCTGCGCACGTACTCCACCCCTTCGCTGCTGGCGATCACCGATACCACGTGCAGGGCCTTGGGCCGGCCCAGGCGCAGCAGCGCCTTGTACACCAGCAGCATGCTCTGCCCGGTGGCCAGCATCGGGTCGCAGAGCACCACCACACGGTCCTCCAGCGTGGGGCTGCTGAGGTACTCCACCTCGATGTCGAAGCCGTCCTCGCCCTTGCGATGCTTGCGGTACGCACTGATGAAGGCGTTGTCGGCACGGTCGAACACCGACAGCATGCCCTGGTGCAGGGGCAACCCCGCCCGTAGGATGGTGGCCAGCACCGGCTGTTCGCGGAGCACCGGCACACGCGCCTGGCCCAGCGGGGTGGTCACCTCGCGCTCCTCGTACTCCAGGGTGCGGCTCAGCTCGTAGGCGAACACCATGCCGAGCCGTTCCAGGTTGTACCGGAAGCGCAACGGGTCGCGCTGCACCTCCGCATCCCGCATCTCCGCGAGGTACTGGTTCACCACCGTTCGCTCCTTGCCCAGCTCGACGATCATGCCCGTGTTGATTGACCTCGCAGGCCGACGGGAAAGCGTCGCAGCAAGGCGTGTAAATATAGGGTGGGCTCCGCGCCGAAACCCGCGTAGAACCGCGCCAGGGCCGGATCGCTGCTGCCGGCCAGGTCCAGCCAGCGCACCCGGCCGGCCCCTGCCTCGAGCATGCGGTCGATCAGCAGGTGCATGGCGTTCACCGGCCGCGCCTCGGGCAGCGCCAGCCCCTTGAGGAAGATGATGCGGTCGCCGTGCTGCACGAAGCAGCCCGCCGCCAGTACGCGTCCGTCGCGCCGCACGGCCACGCACCGGCCTTCGCCCCGCCCCACCACCGACCGCACCAGGCCCTGCAACGAGGCAAGCTGCCGTGCACCGACGTTCCAGCCGGCCCATTGCGGTGCCGTGGTGAGGAAGCTCAGGAAGGCCTCCGCCCCCAAGGCCATGTCCACCTCCAACCCCGAGCGCTCCGCGCGGCGCACGCTGCGTGCATGGTTCTCGCTGTATCCCGCCCGGACCGCAGCGATGGAACGGTCCGACCGCACCAACTGGTCCTGCCGCGGGGTGAAACGCCAACCCGTCCCCGCCCCTTCCACGACCGCATTGGTGAGGTAGATGTCCACCAAACGGAAGCGCTGCGGCACGGCACGGAGGAACTCCCCCGTCAACCGGGCGTCCGGAACGGCGGCGAACACCCCGAGCTGCTGCAACGGGAAGGGCTGGAACAGGTAGGGGATGCCCCATCGCCGGTGATGCGTGAGCGGCATCAGCGCCCCGCGCTCCGCGTCCCAAAGGGCTTCCCAGCCGGGACAGGCCGCATCGAGCACCGCGCTCCGGGCATACCACACCGGCCCGTCGCACCGGTCCAGCAGGGCGTCCCATGCGGCCTTGTCGATGCGGTCGTGGCGCAGGTGCTGGATCATGCCTTGGCGTGCTTGACCACCCGCTCGAGGACGGCGGGCCAGGGGGCGAACTCGCGGTGACCGCTCAGGTAGCGGTCGTGCCATACGCTCACGAAGGTGCCGCCCACGGCACGCACATGGTCGCTTGCAGCGCACATGGCGGCGGTCACTGCGTGCACCTTGCCGCCGTGCTGCGCGATCAGCGCACTGTCCATGGCGGCGAACGGCCACAGCACCAGGTCGGTGGCACGCTCGTGCTCCAGGTCGTACCACGGGAACGGGGTGCAGGTGGCCGCCCGGAAGCCGCTGCGGTCCACGAAGCCCAGGCTGTGCTCCTCGGCGAAGCCTGCCGCCGCCAGGGAACGCAGCGTGTCGGGCAGGTGCCAGCGCAGGAAGTGCTGGCGGCTCACCAGGACACGGGGTTCCAGGTGCTGCTTGAACAACGCCACCTCCGCCGCCATCCGGGCCGCATCGTCGCGGGTGGCGTAGGACGGATGCAGGCCCGGGCGCAGGTCCGCGGTCCCCCGCAGCCTGGTGCGCAGTTCGTCCGTCCAGCGGTCCGGCACCACCGCATGGTCATGGGGCCCGTCGCCGCGCAGCAGCAGGAAGAGGACCGGGGCCGCGGACCCGGCCGTGCACCG
>JABWBQ010000111.1 GCA_013360395.1 Flavobacteriales bacterium | reverse complement strand
TAGCCCACCATCCAAAGTCATATCGATGGTGGTCTGATAGAGGTAGAGAGCGTGCGGACCTGTCTGATCATCAACGGTGCCATGGAAGAGGTAGTAGATGCCCGGCGCGTCGGGTTTGGGCAGGATCAGGCAGGCTTGTGGTAGATGTAAGCCTTCGGGGTAAAGAGATGTGTAGTTGCTCGGATTGAGCCCAGTGCCGTTCAATAGCGTATCGCCCGTGGTATTGGCGATGAAAGAACCATTTGTAGAGACAAGCAAGTTGCCGTTCATATCAGAGATGGTGGCGGCGGTGCGCTTAAAGCCGATCGCACGGTTCTGGTAGTAAATGTCCGCAATGCCTGTGATGAAATCGATGTTCGTTCCGCCCCATGGTATCCCGGCATCGCTATCGAACCCCATCAACCATAGGTTGTTCAAACCCTGTTGGGCTCGCGCCTGCTGCACAGCCGAAAAGCCATGCAACAGACAAATGGCCAGCATTGCCCGACGAAACGCGCACCACCGCATCATTGTTCGTTGTGTTCAGCGGGCGATGGTGAGTTTACCGCCACCTATGCGGCTGCCATCGCCCAAGACCTTGTAGTGATAAAGGCCAGGAGCAATGTTCGCGGTGCTGAAGGCGTGGTGCGTGACACCTTTCGGAACAAGCACGCGAAGCACCTCGGAGCCCAGCAAATTGTACAATGTGAGGTATGCAAATGCGTCTGTTCCCCTGGTCAGTACTAAGGTGGCTTCATCGGTGGCAGGATTAGGCACTATGCTCCCCTCATTGGCCTGCAACTCGACGAGATGCTTCACGATGATGCCATAAGGCAGGCAGATCGAGGCATTGTCGAAGTCGTACGGATCATCGATCAACCAATACAAGGAGCGGGCTTTGAATACGGAATTCCCGCCCAGCATCGGGCATTGATTCGCGATGGCAAAGAGGTCATCCGCCTGCGTGGTCGTGAACCCGTCGACATCCTTTCCGATTGTGGCTAGATAGATGTCGTTCACGGTCTTGTCATTCTCCTCGATCAGTTCGCTGGTAATCACGCCCGCATTGGCTATTATAACGTTGTCCGCGGCTAATGCCTTGGAACTCGAAGCTACTTGAAGCGCGGTCGAGCTCCAGGTGAATAGGTCCCGGATGTCATCGCGATAGCCGTTCAATCCGGCCAGAATGGCTTCACGTTGAACAGGGGTGAGGCTGCTATCACCAAGCTGCTCCAAGCCGTCCTTCACCAAGGCCAAATAGCCTTCGATCTGTGCGCGGTTGGTCAGCAACTGCGCCACCACCGAACTGTCCATGTCGTAAAGCGCCCGCTGGTCGTCATCGATCGCCTTGAGGTCGGCCGTGGTGCTGCCTTGCAGATCGGTGTAGAAATCCTCCAGCACCGGCAGGCTGTCCAACAAGGCGGGTTCATCGTCGATCTTCTTGTACAGATCCGCGGCAAGCATCCACTTCGTCTCCTCGGTGTACGGATCGTTCTCCAGGCTGTCGCCGGCGATCTGCGCGTCCAACGCGTGCAGGCAGTGCGCGCACCGCTGGCCCTCGAACTGGCTGCAATAGGGCACACCATGGTGGTCAGCACAGTCATAGTTCGACCCAGAA
Source organism: Flavobacteriales bacterium (assembly GCA_013360395.1). Lineage (GTDB taxonomy): Bacteria > Bacteroidota > Bacteroidia > Flavobacteriales_F > PHOS-HE28 > PHOS-HE28. The sequence goes on along the minus strand of JABWBQ010000111.1, from coordinate 5,750 downwards.
ACTGGATCGAACCAATTGCTCGGCGACCACGAAGGCGGCTGCGTATTCCCCCCGCTAATAGTGGCGGGGCTGTATTGGAACAAATAGATTCCAGCATTGACGGTGTCCTCATACCACGCCCCCCACACCGGCGGCGCCGCGTTCGGGTCCCACAGGTTGCCCTTCAGCGTTTGCGCATCGATGATGGCCGTGGCATCCAGGTGCAGCGGCCATTGGTGGTCGTGGAAGAAGTTGCCGCGCACGTCGGTGCCGTAGGCCACGCCGTTGAAGAGGATCCCGTTGGCCGTTTGGGATAGGTGTTGTCGCTGCTGCTGATGTTGTTGCAGCTCACCTCCGTGGCCCGGCAGCCCTCCAGCTGGATGCCCGTGCGGTTGTGGGCGTTGCTCACCATCAGCACCGTGTTGTCGGCCACCAGCCAGGCATCGGCGGCGGTGAGGGCGATGCCGAAGCGCGAGGTGGGGGCGTTGGTGAAGTGGATGCTGTTGTTCAGGATGCGTGCGTCGTGGGCCTGCTGGTTGCCCTCGGTGACCAGGATGCCCGAGTAGCCCTTGCAATTGGCGCAAGGGTGATCGCCGAAGGTGATGGCGTTGCCTTCCACCAGGATGTGCGCCGCGCCGTCGTTGGCCCGCAGCTCCATGCCGTGCCGATGGGCGGTCACCGCGTTGTTGAGGATGTCCACATAGCGGTAGCCGCTGCGCTCCACGCGGTGGCCCGTGCCCATGTCCAGCATGTTGTTGTCCGTACTGTAGACGTTCATGTACTCGGCATAGATGCCCCAGCGGCAACCGTCGAAGCTGGGCGTGCCGACCATGCCGTAGCCTTGCTGCCGCAGGAAGTGGAAGCCTTGGTCGCCCCGGGCGTAGATGCCCGCGCCGTTGCCCGTGAGGGTGTAGGCGCTATCGGGCTGGATGCCCTGCATGCGGCAGGCGCTCACCTGCACATCGCTTTGGTGGGCCACGATGCCGTTGCTCAAGGTGTGGAGGATGTTCTGGCCGCCGGCGAGGTCCAGGGTGGTGCGGTGTACCTCGAAGGCCGCGAATCCCCGGTCGCCCACGGCCGTGGTCTGCCCGGGGTAGGGCACCGGCATGGCGCCCGCGCTGTAGAAGGTGCTGTTGCTCACCCAGCAGGCCACGTTGTTGTACGGCAGGCCCACATCGGGGATGCACACGCCCACACGGTTGTTGTGGAACTGGGTGCCGTCGATCCACACGGTGGAGCCGTCCAGGGCGGACACGGCACTTTCCGCATCGTCCAAGAAAGATCCCCGGATGCGCACGGTGGCACCGTCCTCCGCCGTGATGCTCTTCCACATCACGCCGTTGCAGGCGGTGAAGGAGCTGTTCTCGATGTCGAGGGTCCAGCCGTTCTGCACGATGATCTCCGCGCCGGGTTCAAGGCGCACTTCGGCGTTCTGGAAGAGCACATCCACATCCACGAAGAACCTACCCTTGATGTTCACGGTACCGATGAAGACATCGCCCACCAAGCTCGCGAAGGCACTATCGGGAATGACGGTCAGCGAATAGCAGTTGGCATCGCTGCTGCACGGCTGCATGAGCACGTTGTTGGCGGGATCGCAAAAATTCCAATGCGTCACGGTGTCTTGCAGGTAGAAGAACGGCTTGCACGCCGGGAACACGGTCATGGGGATGGTATCGATGGTATAGCCCGAGCAATAAGGTGCGCAGTTACCGAATGCGACCTCGTACTGGTCGCTGGGGAGGCCACCGCGCACGTGGTCGGGAATGGTGAAGGACGTCAAGCTATCCACAAGTGTGTGCTTGCCGGAAAAGACCTCGGTGAGCGTGTCGCAATCGGATCGCCCCGTATTGACGAAGGTGCAATTGGTCACGAAAATGAACCGGTCTTCCGGACTGTCGCATCCGATGCAGGGTCCGCTCGTCGGGCCGCACGTGTCACACGGGGCGCAATAGGGGAAAGCCGCATAGGAAGTTTCCCTGCCGTAAAAGCGCACGACGGCCCTGCAGTTGGTGTAGAAGCCGCAGTGATCGAAGGTCACCCGCGAGCTTTGGGAAAGGTTCTTGGTGAAGCGGAACATGTGCGGGCCAGCCACGCAATTGGTCGTATCGTGAAGCCCGCTCTCCGTCCATGAGATGTAGGCCCACTGGTCGTCCTCCTCGTAGAAGTCGGTGTTGCGGAACACCAGGTCGAAAGCCGTATCCAAGAGGTTCTCCGGCCGCTCGAAGAACCTGCCCACGTTGCCATAGATGTCGCAACTGTCGAAGGCCATTTGCCGGGCGCTCGGTAAAAGGGCGGTACCCTCCAAGCCGGCCTTCACCACGCAGCCGGTGAAGTGAAAATCCTGTTGGCCTAGACAAGGGTTGTCAAAAGCGGTGATACCGACCGCCCTGTTGTGCAGGAAGCGACATTTGGTGAACATACCGTGGCGCACACGCAGCTGCCCGCCTTTGCCTTCGATGTCCAGACCCGATCCGGGCTTGCTGGCCATGCGGCCGGCGCCGTTGTAATTGAGGTCGCAGTCGTGCATCGTCAAGCCGGCCAGCGCGGTCCAGGAGAAGCCTTGGCGGCCGTTCCAATTGAACCGGCAGTTCAGCACGCGGTTGTTGAAAAGCACGGTGCGTTTGCCCGGCGTGGTGCTGCTGTCGGCCGGGTCGATGCCCACATGGAGGTCGGGGTACACGGTGGCAAAGGGTACCAGCGTATCCGCGTAGGTGCCATGGAGCATGAGCCCGTCCCGGCCGAAGTGATGTGCAGCCACGTTGTTGATCTCACAGTTGCTGGACTCATAGAGCACGATGCCATCGTACCACGTTTGGATCCCGTCGACCGAACTCCTGCCACCAAGGAGCGCCCCATCGATGTTCCCGTTCAATTCCAGGTCGCGCACGGTGATGGAATCGCAGTGGTTAAAGGAGAACATGGTACCCACATCGGCGTGCAATAGACCGGGTGTATGGTTCTGGTGCAAGCAAGTCTTGCAGGAATCCACCCCCGCCGCGCTGAACACCTCATCGGTGCCCGGGGTGCGCAGGAAAGTGCCATAATACAGGCAGTCCCGGTAGCGCACGGTAGTGTTCGCACCGCCTTGGATGGTGAACTGCGCACATCCTTCGAGGGTGAACCCCGGCTGCACGGCCACCAAGGGTGGGCACTTAGGGTCAGAAGGGTCCAGCCCGCTGGGGTATTCGAGGGCGGTCCAGTCCGGCCCGGGCAGGGGGCTGCCGTTCCAGTGGAGTTGCTGAAGACCGACGATGTACTCCCCGTTCTCCAGGAGCAGGGTGCCGTAGCCACCGCGGGCCTGGAAGAAAGCCGCGGCCTTCAGCAAGGCGGGCTGGTCGTTGATCAGGTCGTTGGGGTGGCCCGAGCCGAGGGTGTCGAACTCGTGCAGGTACTTGGTGACCATCGGCGGCTGGGCGACCGTGGTCACCGGCGCGGTGAGGAGGACAAGGACCAGGACCCATGGGTGGCGATGCGTACGCATGGGAGGGTGGAGAGGGGGGTGTGTCGAAAGTAAGCAATACCTGCTCGCCGTCCCCGGGGGAGCGCTCGGCCGCGGTGCGTTCCTGCGCGCACCGGCCGGATCCCGTGACGGCAACAACCGCCCCGCACCGCACCTTTGCACTTCCGGCAGGCTCCACGTGCCTGCCGGGCATCGCATGCGCATCGGCATTGTTTGTTACCCCACTTTCGGCGGCAGCGGCGTGGTGGCCACCGAGCTGGGCATCGCCCTGGCCGAGAAGGGCCATACGGTGCACTTCATCACCTACGACCGGCCGGTGCGGCTGCGCGACGTGGAGGGCCGCGTGCTGTACCACGAGGTGCGGGTGAGTGATTATCCGCTGTTCGACTATCCGCCGTACGAGCTGGTGCTGACCAGCAAGCTGGTGGACGTGGCCGGGCACGAGGGGCTGGACCTGATCCATGTGCACTACGCCATACCGCACGCCAGTGCGGCCTGGATGGCGCAGCGGATCCTGCGCACGCGCGGCATCCGGGTGCCGTTCATCACCACGTTGCACGGCACGGACATCACCCTGGTGGGGCGCGACCCGAGCTTCGAGCCGGTGATCACCTTCAGCATCGAGCACAGCGATGCGGTCACCGCCGTGTCCGAGAGCCTCCGGCGCGACACGTGCGCGCACTTCCCGGTGAAGCGCGACATCCGGGTGATCCCCAACTTCGTGTGCATCGACCAGTATCCGTCGGGCCCCGATGCCGCGATCCGACAGCGCTACGCGGCCGACGGCCGCAAGCTGCTGGTGCACATCTCCAACTTCAGGCCGGTGAAGCGTGTGGACGATGTGGTGCAGGTGTTCCGCCGGGTGCGCGAGCGCATGCCGGCCCGGCTGCTGCTGATCGGCGACGGCCCCGAGCGGCAGCGGCTGGAGAACCTGTGCCGCCAGCTGGGGACCGGCCCCGACATCCTGTTCCTGGGCAAGATCACACGGCCCGAGGAGGTGCTGGCCGGCTGCGACCTGTTCGTGCTGACCTCCGAGAGCGAGAGCTTCGGCCTGGCCGCCCTGGAGGCCATGGCCTGCGGGGTGCCGGTGGTGAGCACCGATACCGGCGGCACGCCCGAAGTGGTGGAGCACGGCGTGAGCGGCCTGCTGAGCCCGGTGGGGGACGTGGAGCGCATGGCCGGGCACGCGGTGACCATCCTCGGCGATCCGGCCACGCAGCAGCGCTACCGGCAGGGGGCGCTCCGGCAGGCCGCGCGGTTCGACGTGCGCACCGTGCTGCCGCAGTACGAGGCGCTGTATGCGGAGGTGCTCGGCAAGGCAGCGTCATGATGGAGTTCCTGAGCGACCGGGTGAGCGTGCAGCGCAAGGCGGGGACCACCACCGTGGTGATCAGCCCGCGCCTGCCGCGCGGACAACAGGCACTGCTGCTGGCGTGGACGGTGGCGTGGACGTGCTGCGGCATCGCCGTGGCCATCGTCGGCCTGGGGCTTCCCGCCGGGCGGGAACGCAGCTTCGCCCTGGCCTACCTGGCCTTCTGGGCGTACTTCGAGTACCGCCTCGTGCGGGTGCTGCTGTGGCGCCTCAAGGGTTTCGAGAAGTGGCGCGTCAAGGACGGGGTGCTCACCGTGAAGGACGACATCCTGGGCTTCGGGCGCGCCACGGACCACTTCGTGGAGAACATCCGGGAACCGGGGCTGCTGGCGGTGGACCGCCGTTCGTGGGCCTGGCAGCTCAACGGGTCGTTCTGGGTGATGGGCGGCGAGCGCATCGGCTTCGAGCACCACGGGCGCAAGGTGGCCCTTGGCAAGGGGCTCACCGAGCAGGAGGCCGTGCGGCTGGTGAAGGTGCTCAAGGAGGCGCTGCGGCAGGCCCGCCGGCCCGAGGGTCGGCCGTAATACCACTTCGCACCAAGGAGTAGGCCGATCTGCTCGGTCTTTTTCCACTTGACTTCTCCGTCGTGATCGTTCCGTAGCACCGACCCTCGGTAGCTCCGCTCCCTGCGGTCCACGCCTTCGGCGTTGCAACGACCCCGTCGGATCGTCCAGTGAAAAAATCCCTTCGCACCTCTAGCCTACGCCTTAATGTGAAATGGTATAAGCGATCCCGTTCGCGGACGCGGGCCGCCACGATGCGGACGCATGAACGGCCTTCGCCTGGGGCGCACACCCTGCCGGCGATGCGCTACGGCTCGATGCGGAAGGCGTTGCCCCGCAACCGGCGCGTGGGCGTGCCGTCGATCACCGAGGCCGCCACCATGGCCCGGGCCACCGGGGTCGCCAGGGCCTCATCCACCGTGCGCACGGCCCC
>JABWBQ010000110.1 GCA_013360395.1 Flavobacteriales bacterium | reverse complement strand
GATCCCTGGGGCGCGAGTGGTTCGAGGCGGCGATGCGCCCGCTGATCGATGTCCCCGGGCTGCCGCTGGCCGATCGCCTGCGCACGGTGAGCGAGCACGTGGCGTTGCGCATCGCCGCCGAGCTGGAGCGGCACGGCGTGCGCGAAGTGCTGGTGACCGGCGGCGGGGCGCGCAACACCCTTTTGTTGGAGCGGATGAGGGCGCTGAGCGGCGCCGTGCTGGAGGTGCCCGAGCCCCTGCTGGTGGACTTCAAGGAAGCCTACCTCTTCGCCCTGCTGGGCCTGCTGCGGTGGCGGGGCGAGGTCAACGCGGCCGCGAGCGTCACCGGTGCCGGGCGCGACAGTGTGGGCGGGGCGCTGTACCTGCCCTGAGGGGCGCTATCAACAACGCGGGTTGGAAGAGCGGCCGGTGCGGACCGGTGGGCCGATGGGGCGCCGGTTACCTTTGGCCGCCGCCGACCCTTCGCCGACGGCGCCCGCACCGATGAAGGACACCCTGCGCCGCTTCGAGCAACGCGCGCCCGAGATCGTGCTCGAATGGAACGACGCGCCCACCGGTGCACGCGGCTGGGTGGTGATCAACAGTCTGCGCGGCGGCGCGGCCGGCGGCGGCACCCGCATGCGCAAGGGGCTCGACCGGCGCGAGGTGGAGAGCCTGGCCAAGACCATGGAGGTGAAGTTCACTGTAAGCGGTCCTCCCATCGGCGGCGCCAAGAGCGGTATCGACTTCGACCCGGCCGACCCCCGCAAGAACGCCGTGCTGGACCGCTGGTTCAAAGCGGTGACCCCGCTGCTGAAGGGCTACTACGGTACGGGCGGCGACCTGAACGTGGATGAGCTCCACGACGTGATCCCCATCACCGAGCGGTACGGACTGCGGCATCCGCAGGAGGGGGTGGTGCACGGGCACATCGGCGCGCAGGAGGAAGTGAAGCTGCCGGCCATCGCCCAGCTGCGCGAAGGCGTGAGCAAGGTGGTGGACGACCTGGCCTACGTGCCGGTGGCCGGCAAATACGCCGTGGCCGACATGATCACCGGATGGGGGGTGGCCGAGAGCGTGCGCCACTACTACCGGGTGTACGGCGGGGCGCTGGCGGGCAAGCGGGTGATCGTGCAGGGCTGGGGCAATGTGGCCGCGGCCGCGGGGCTGTATCTGGCCCAGCAGGGCGCCCGGATCACGGGCATCATCGACCGGCACGGCGGGGCCCTGGTGCCCGAGGGCCTGGACGCCGAACAGGTGCGGCAGCTCTTCCTGGACAAGGCCGGCAACGCCCTGCGCATGCAGGACATGCTGCCCTTCGAGGAAGTGAACGCCCGCATCTGGGACCTGGGCGCCGAGGTCTTCCTGCCCTGTGCGGCCAGCCGGCTGGTGACGCGCGACCAGGTGGACCGCCTGGTGGCCGGCGGGCTGGAGGTGATCGCCTGCGGGGCGAACGTGCCCTTCGCCGACCCCGAGATCTTCTACGGCCCCATCGCCGAGCACGCCGACGGCCGGGTGAGCGTGATCCCCGACTTCATCGCCAACTGCGGCATGGCGCGCGTGTTCGCCTATTGCATGCGGCCCGGCAGCGACCTGGGGGACCGCGCCATCTTCACCGACGTCAGCGGCACCATCGGCCGTGCCCTGGAACGCACCCACGAGCGTCATCCGCACCGGCAGCACCTCACCCGCACGGCGTACAGCATCGCCCTCGAACAGCTCACTTGAACAATGCGCGGGGACCGCCCCGCGTTGAACCGAACACCCCCGAACCATGCCGATCGAGTTCTTCGCCCAGATCCAGGACGCCACCGACGCGGCCCGCCAGGTGCTGGAGCAGACCGCCGCCACCCCCGTGGCGCCCCAGGAGACCACCCTCTCCCTGTGGGAGCTCATCAAGATGGGTGGCTGGTACATCATGGGGCCGCTGGGCCTGATGTCCATGGCGGCCGTGTACATCATCATCGAGCGCAGCATGGCCATCCGGCGCGCCCTGCGCGACGAGAAGGACTTCATGGCCAAGATCCGCGACTATATCCACGAAGGGAAGATCGACAGCGCACGCAACCTGTGCCAGACCACCAACACGCCGGTGGCCCGCATGTTGGAGAAGGGCATCAACCGCATCGGCAAGCCCATGAAGGACATCGAGGTGAGCATCGAGAACCAGGGCAAGCTGGAGATCTACCGGCTGGAGAGCGGACTGCCCGTGCTGGCCACCGTGTCCGGTGCCGCGCCCATGCTCGGCTTCCTGGGCACCGTGGTGGGCATGGTCGTCACTTTCCACACCATGGAGGTGAGCGGTGCCGGCGTGGAGCTCAGCCAGTTGAGCGGCGGCATGATGCAGGCCATGATCACCACCGTGGCGGGCCTGGTGATCGGCATCCCCGCCTACATCGGTTACAACCTGCTGGTGGCCCGCGTGAACAAGGTGGTGCAGAAGATGGAATCGCGCACCATCGAGTTCATGGAAGTGCTCGAATCGCCCGCCAAATAACCAGGCACCGTGGCGCTGCGCTCCAGCAACAAGGTCGACGCGGGCTTCAGCCTCAGCAGCATGACCGACCTGGTCTTCCTGCTGCTGATCTTCTTCGTGATCATCAGCACCATGGTGAGCCCCACCACCCTGCCGGTGGACCTGCCCATCAGCGCCAACAAGACCAAGGAGAAACCCCAGGTGGGCGTGCGTATCGACGCCGACCAGCACTTCAGCGTCAACAACGAGCTGATCGATCCCCTGGACCTGGAAGGTGTACTGAAGGACAGGATGGCGGCCGTGGAGGGCGACAAGAGCCTGGTGATCCATGTGGACCGGAGCGTGCCGGCCGGGGTCACCGTGGGGGTGATGGAGATCGCCAAGCGCAACCAATGGAAGGTGATCCTGGCCACGCGGCCCAAGTGAACCATGGCGATCCGCAGCACCCATAAGGTCGATGCAGGCTTCAGCCTCAGCAGCATGACCGACCTGGTCTTCCTGCTGCTGATCTTCTTCGTGATCGTGAGCACGATGGTGAGCCCCTTCGCCCTTCCGGTGGACCTGCCCAAGGGCCGGGCCACACCCTCGCACGAGCAACCCAAGGTGGCCCTGCGGCTGGAGAGCGCGGACAAGGCCCTGTTGAACGGCCAGCCGGTGGACCCCGCCGCCATCGAACCGGCGCTGCAGGCCGAAATGACCAGGCAGGGTGCGCAGAACGCCATCGTGCTGCGCGTGGCCCAGGAGGTGCCCACCGGCCTCATGGTGAACGTGCTGGACATCGCCAAGCGCAACAAATGGCGCATCGTGCTCGCCGGCGCACCCACGCCCGCCGCCGACGCCGCGACCGCCCCGGCAACACCCGCGCCCGCACCATGACCGCCGCAGCCCTGCAGGACCAACGACGCGACCGCGCCACCGGCGCCATCGCCACCGTGGTGCTCCACGCGCTGCTGCTGCTGCTGTTCCTGTTCGTGGGCCTCACCGAATACGACCCGCCCCTGCCCGAGGAGACCGTGGAAGTGGCCATGGCCGACTTCGGCACCGACCTTGCCGGCAGCGGCGAGGTGGAGACCCCGGACCCCGGCGACCAGAGCCGCAACGCCGTCGCCACCACCGAGGAGGAACAGCCCGAGGAGGTGGCCACCGACGAGGCCAGCGACGTGGAAGTGGACAAGCCCCGGAAGAAGCCGAAGGACGAACCCAAGCCCACCAAGCCCAAGGAGCCCACCATCAGCAAGGGGTTGCAGAACGCGCTGAACCAGTGGGGCAACACCGGCAGCGGGCAGAGCGGAGAGGGCAGCTCCGACCAGAGCGGCAACCAAGGCGTGCCCAGCGGCGTGCCCGACGGGCTCGGCACCTTCCACGGCAACGGGTGGGACATACGCCTGGGCGGCCGCGGGCTGGCGCGGGGCCCCAACATCGCCGACAAGCCGAGCGAGGGCGGCAAGGTGGTGCTGAACATCTTCGTGGACCGTTCCGGCAAGGTGACCCGCGTAACGCAGAACCTGGACAAGAGCACCACCACAAGCCAGACCCTGTTCAACATCGCCCGCAAGGCCGCCATGGCCTGTGCCTTCACCCCGAAGCCCGACGCGGCCGCCGAGCAGAAGGGGGAGATGACCTTCGTCTTCATCCTCGAGTAAGTCCGGGATGACCTACCGCGAGACCCTGGCCTACCTACAGGCCCGCCTGCCCATGTACCACCGGGTGGGCAAGGCCGCCTACAAGGCCGACCTGCACACCACCCACGCCCTCATGGCCGCCCTGGACCATCCGGAGCGGGGGCTGCGCTGCGTGCATGTGGCCGGCACCAACGGCAAGGGCAGCACCAGCCACATGCTGGCCAGCATCCTGCAGCACGCCGGCCTGCGCACCGGCCTCACCACCAGCCCGCACCTCACCGACTTCCGTGAGCGGGTGCGGGTGAACGGCGTCATGATCACCGAGGAAGCGGTGGTGCGCTTCGTTCAGGAGCACCGCGACCGGTTCGAACCGCTCTCCCCAAGCTTCTTCGAGTGGTCCATCGCCCTGGCCTTCGCGCACTTCCGCGACGAACGTGTGGACATCGCGGTGGTGGAGACCGGGCTGGGCGGCCGCCTGGACAGCACCAACGTGGTGACCCCGGAGGTGGCCGTGATCACCAACATCGGCGTGGACCATGCGGACCTGCTGGGCGGCACGGTGGAGGCCATCGCTGCGGAGAAGGCCGGCATCATCAAGCCCGACATCCCGGTGGTGGTCGGCGAGGCCCACGGCATCGTCGCCGGGGTGTTCCGCGAGCGGGCGGCCGCCGTCGGAGCCCCGCTGGAGCTGGTGGACCAGGCGCGGCCGCTGCCGGTGCGTCCGGAGCTCGCCGGCCCCCACCAGGAACGCAACGCCCGGACGGTGCTCGCCACCATCGACCGGCTCCGTGCCCTGGGCTGGCCGATACCGGATGACGCCGTGCGGCGTGGGCTCACGGAAGTGGGGGCCACCACCGGGCTGCGCGGACGCTGGCAGGTGCTGGGCCACGGTCCGTTGGTCGTGGCCGACGTGGCGCACAACGCCGACGGTCTGGCCGTGGTACGCGCCATGCTCGACCGCACACCCCACCAGCGTCTGCACGTGGTGCTCGGCATGGTGAACGACAAGGACCTGGGGCCGGCCTTGCGGCAACTTCCCACCGACGCGGACTATCACTTCTGTAAGGCCGACGTCCCTCGTGGCCTGGAGGCGGGAACCCTCGCCCGGGCCGCCGCCGATGCCGGGCTGCGGGGTCGTTTGCACCCCTCCGTACGCCAGGCCTTCGACGCCGCCCGGGCCGCTGCAGCACCCGAGGACCTCGTGCTGGTCACGGGCAGCGTGTTCGTGGTCGCCGAAGTGCTTTGATCCCGGGCGGATGCAGGCCGACACAGCCACCGATCCACTCCCCTGTCCACGCCACTCCCGGATGAACCAGCCCCGCGATCGCGGGGCTTCGTGGGACCTACTGGATCCGACCAGTGACCTTCCCGCCCAGGGGCGGGACGCTCTGAACCAGCTCCGACCCAACACGA
>JABWBQ010000109.1 GCA_013360395.1 Flavobacteriales bacterium | reverse complement strand
GTTTTTGGCAGCGAGCCGGAGGAGTTTTCCGGGCAGCCGAGGCGCGAAACCCGCGCATAGCTGGACGCTCTGTAAGGGTTGAGCAACGACGGATGCCCGGAAAAGGCCCCGGCGGAGCCCGAAGGATTATTTTGAGATGGCTTCTATGGACTGCACGAGGGTCTTTAGCACCCATGCTTCGTTGTGAAAAGCCTTATACCATTTCGCATGAAGGCGTAGGCTGGAACTGCGAAGGGATTTTTTCGCAGGACGATACGGCGGGGTCGCTGCACGGCCGGTGGTCGTCCGTACCGGCACGAACGCGGTGGCCGCAACGCGGAACGGCGCCCCGCGGGCGCCGTTCGCACGATCGTTCCCCGGGCCGTCGCGGCGCCGGAGCGGTGGCCGGGCTGCTATTCGGCCAGCACCAGCACGGTGTTGCGGCTCACTTCCACCACGCCGCCCTTCACGGCGAAGGACTGCTCGCCCTGTTCGGTGCGCAGCTTCACCTCACCGGCCTTCAGCACGGTGATCAGCGGGGCGTGGTTCTCCAGGAAGCCCATGCTGCCGTCCACGCCGGGCACGCCCACGTAGCTGGCCTCGCCCTTGAAGAGCTCCTGGTCGGGGGTGATGATCTCGACGCGCATTCTTGCTCCCCTCTCCTCGGGAGAAGGGCTGGGGGTGAGGTGTTACGCTTTTGCGGCTTCGGCCAGCATCTTCTTGCCCGCGGCGATGACGTCCTCGATGTTGCCCTTCAGGTTGAAGGCCGCCTCGGGGTATTCGTCCATCTGGCCGTCCAGGATCATGTTGAAGCCCTTGATGGTCTCCTCGATGGGCACCATCACGCCCTTGAGGCCGGTGAACTGCTCGGCCACGAAGAAGGGCTGGCTCAGGAAACGCTGCACCTTGCGGGCGCGGAACACGCTGAGCTTGTCGTCCTCGCTCAGTTCGTCCATGCCCAGGATGGCGATGATGTCCTGCAGTTCCTTGTAGCGCTGCAGGATGGCCTTCACGCGCTGGGCGCAGTTGTAGTGCTCCTCGCCCACGATGGCGGGGGTGAGGATCCGGCTGGTGCTGTCCAGGGGGTCCACCGAGGGGTAGATGCCCAGCTCGGCGATCTTGCGGCTCAGCACGGTGGTGGCGTCCAGGTGGGCGAAGGTGGTGGCGGGGGCGGGGTCGGTGAGGTCGTCCGCCGGCACGTACACCGCCTGCACGCTGGTGATGGAACCGCGCTTGGTGGAGGTGATGCGCTCCTGCATGGCGCCCATCTCGGTGGCCAGGGTGGGCTGGTAACCCACGGCGCTGGGCATCCGGCCCAGCAGGGCGCTCACCTCGGAACCGGCCTGGGTGAAGCGGAAGATGTTGTCCACGAAGAACAGGATGTCGCGGCCGCCGCTCTGCTCATCGCCATCGCGGAAGTATTCGGCCAGCGTCAGCCCGCTCAGCGCCACACGGGCACGCGCGCCGGGCGGCTCGTTCATCTGGCCGAAGATGAAGGTGGCCTGGCTCGAGGCCAGCTGGTCGTAGTCCACCTTGTCCAGGTCCCAGCCACCCTCCTCCATGCTGTGCTTGAAGCCTTCGCCGTACTTGATGATGCCGGCCTCGATCATCTCGCGCAGCAGGTCGTTGCCCTCGCGGGTGCGCTCGCCCACGCCGGCGAACACGCTGTAGCCGCTGTAGCCCTTGGCAATGTTGTTGATCAGCTCCTGGATGAGCACCGTCTTGCCCACACCGGCACCGCCGAACAGGCCGATCTTGCCCCCCTTGGCGTAGGGCTCGATCAGGTCGATCACCTTGATGCCGGTGAACAGCACCTCGGTGCTGGTGCTCAGCTCCTCGAACTTGGGCGCCTCGCGGTGGATGGGGTAGCTCTTGCCGGTGCTCACCTCCCGCATGCCGTCGATGGCCTGGCCCGTCACGTTGAAGAGGCGGCCCTTGATGGCATCGCCCACCGGCATGCTGATGGGCTGGCCCTGCCCGTGCACCTCCGCCCCGCGGCTCAGGCCGTCGGTGCTCTCCATGCTGATGGCCCGCACGGTGTCCTCACCGATCAACTGTTGGGTCTCCAGCACCAGCGTGCTGCCGTCCGGACGGGTGATATGCAGCGCGTCGTAGATGTTGGGCAGTGCGCTGGCGCCTTCGAAGCGCACGTCGACCACCGGTCCGATGACCTGGACGACCTTTCCGATGTGCTTGGCCATGAGGGGGTTGAGCGGTTTGGAGGGCGTTGCCTCCGATTTGCGGCCGCGAAGGTAGGGCTTCCCCCCGGAAGCACCAATGGACGTTCTCAACAGGTGTTGGCGGGGGTGGGCCGGTCTTTCCCTTCCGACCTTCGCCCCCGATGCAGGTGCATACCGACCTCGAGCGGTTCACGGGCGTGGAACGCCCGGTGCTCACCACGGGCACCTTCGATGGCGTCCATCAAGGCCACCGCGTGATCCTCGACCGCCTCAACCAGGTGGCGCGGCGCGAGGGGGGCAGCTCGGTGCTCTTCACCTTCCACCCGCACCCGCGGATGGTGCTCTTCCCCACGGACAACGACCTGAAGCTGCTGAGCACCCAGAAGGAGAAGATCGCCCTGCTGGAGGCCGCCGGGGTGGACCACCTGCTGGTGATCCCCTTCAGCCGGGCCTTCAGCCGCCTGAAGGCGCTGGAGTACGTGCGCGATGTGCTGGTGGAGGCCATCGGGGTGCACGCTTTGGTGATCGGCCACGACCACCGCTTCGGGCGCAACCGCGAGGGCGACATCCACCTGCTGCGTCAGCTGGGCGAGGTGTACGATTTCCAGGTGGAGGAGATCCCCGCGCACGAGGTGGACCACGTGCAGGTGAGCAGCACCAAGGTGCGGCAGGCGCTGCTGGAGGGCGACGTGCGCACGGCCGCCACCTACCTGGGCTATGCCTACGCCCTGGAAGGGGTGGTGGTGAAGGGCGACCAGCGCGGGCGCGCCATCGGCTTCCCCACCGCCAACCTGGGCCTGGTGGACCCCTTGAAGCTGGTGCCCGCCAACGGGGTGTACGCCGTCACCGCCACCCTGCGCGGCCGGGTGTTCCGGGGCATGCTCAACATCGGGGTGCGCCCCACGGCGGTGCAGGACGGGGAACGCACCATCGAGGCACACCTCTTCGGACTGGACCACGAGGTGTACGGCGAAACGATGGCGCTGCGCCTCCACGCCCGCCTGCGCGACGAACGCACGTTCCCCGGCCTCGATGCGTTGAAGGAACAGCTGCACCGCGACCACGCGGCCGCCCAGGCGGCGCTGAACGCGTTGCCTGCGTCATAGCACGAGCATGCCCATGCCCGCCATCACCGCACCGCCGCACCGCATCCCGGCCTCCGGCCGTTGGCCGCGTGTCGCCCGCTTCGTGCTTCGTTCTTTTCTCGTTGTCCTTGTTCCTTGCTCCCGCGCACTCCCCACCGTCGCCCAGCCGCTGCCCCGGACCACGCTGGACACGGTGCGCACCTACCATGGCCTGGAGCGCGCCCTGGCCGAGCCCATGCAGGTCTACCGCCTGGACCTCAGCAAACAGAAGCTCAAGGCCGTGCCCGAGGAGCTGCGGCGGATGCCCAACCTCAACGCCCTCGACCTCGGTCGCAACAAGCTGAAGGAGCTGCCTCCGTGGTTCACCGACCTGGCCAACCTGCAGGAGCTCACCCTGAGCGGCAACAAGTTGGTGGACTTCCCCGAGGTGATCTGCGGGTTGCGTCACCTGAAGCGGCTGGACATGAGCCGCAACGCGCTCACCGGTCTGCCGGCCTGCCTGGGCCGCCTCAAGGAGCTCATCAGCCTCGACCTGTGGAGCAACGACCTGGCCACCTTTCCCGAGGAGTTGGAGGGACTGGAGGCCCTGCGCTACGTGGACCTGCGGGTGATCCAGTTCAGCCCCAAGGAGATGGAGCGCATCACCGAACTGTGGCCGCGCGCCAAGATCCAGTTCAGCGCGCCGTGCAACTGCGGCATGTGAGCGTGCCGTGCCCATGAGCCCCTTCGCCTGGAGCCTGCTCGAAGCCGTCGCGGCCTGCGGCAACCTCGCGTACACGGTGCTCATGCTCTACGAGCGGCGCGTCGGCTGGCTCTTCGGCATCGCGGCGTCCGCCCTGGGCATCGCGCTCTTCCTGCACCAGCAGGTGTTCGCCCAGGTGGCGCTGAACGCCATCTACGTGGGCATGGGGGTGTACGGCTGGTGGTCGTGGGGGCGCGGACAGGGCGCCGAGCTGCCCATCGTCCGGGGCGGGGGACGTTCCCACGCGCTGGTCATCGGCGCTGGCCTGGCGGGCACCCTGGTCCTGGCGCTGGTGCTCCGGCTGCTGCCCGGGGCGCAATACGTGGCACTGGACGGCTTCGCCACGGCCTTCAGCCTGCTGGCCACCTGGATGCTGGCGCGCAAGGTGCTGGAGAACTGGGCCTACTGGATCGTGGCGGACGCCGTGGCCATCGCGCTGTACGCCCTGCTGGGTCTGTGGTGGTACGTGGGCCTCTACGCCCTCTACGTGGTGCTGTCGGCCTCGGCGCTCCGCAGGTGGCACCGGCAGTGGCGGGCGGCGCAGACCCGGTGAACACCGGGTTCAGTCGGCACCCCTGCCCGGCACCGGCGGCGGCAGGTCGCCGTGCGCGCGCTTCAGCGGCCGCTCGTGGAAGGTGGTGGTGAGCAGCAGGAAGAACAGCAGGTACATGCTGTCCTCCACCGGGATCGTGCCGAGGCGGATGCCGAGGTTCTCCGCATCGTTGTACCAGACCACGGGTTCCTCGAGCAGCGAGCCGGTGAGCACGCCGTTCACCAGCACGAAGGGCACCAGGTTCAGGGCGTAGGCCAGCAGGAAGCGGCCCAGGTAGGGGCTGCGCAGCACGAACACGTGCAGGGCGAGCAGGGCGGCCGTGCTCAGGAAAGTGACGGTCGTGTAGAGGTGCCCGGGATGCAGCAGGCCCACGGCGGTCAGCAGCACGATCAGCACCGTCGCCAGCGGCCGGGCCGCACGCCCCAGCACATCGCGCCGCACGGCGTAGCGCATCACCTCGTAGTTGAAGGTGCAGGAATAGGGCACCACCACGAAGAAGAGCCACTCCTCCAGCGGCAGGCCCCCCAGGTGCGGCCCGGTGAGGTAGCGCGGGTTGAACCCCCACACCCCGTTGGCCGTGAACACCGCATCCCAAGCGATGAACACCGCGGCCATCACACCGATGCCGGTGAACAGCCCGGGCCATTTGCACCAGAAACGCAGCCGCGGTTCGAAGCTCAGCAGCAGGGGGACGATCAGTGTGCCGAGGTCGAGCGCCAGGTAGGTGTACGCCTCCGCACCGCGCAGTACGGCCCCCGCCGTGGCCACCGTGGCGGGCAGCAGCAGGGCCGACAGGAACAGGGCCAGGGTGCGGGGCGGTCGCGGCGATGCGGTCATCGAACGTGCGGCAGGGGGCGCGGCGCGCCCCGGGCAAAGGAACGCACGACCTCCGTCCCGCCCCGGCGGCCAGGCTCAGTGCTTGGTGAACGGCGCGGGCCGCCAGCGGCCGTCG
>JABWBQ010000052.1 GCA_013360395.1 Flavobacteriales bacterium | reverse complement strand
CGGACCCGGCCGTGCACCGCTGCGCCAGGTCCACGGCACGCAGGAACGGGTCGGGGCGCAAGCCCCAGCGCACCGCCCATCGCTCCAGCACCGCGCCGGCGCGCAGCTGTACCAGGTCCTTCAGCGTGGCCCCCAGCGCCCGGCCCACGGGGCGGCCGGCATAACGCAGCAGGTTGTCCATGTCCACGGTGACCAAATGCCGGTAGGTCCGGTTGAACGACAACGCCGGCCACCGCTGGCGCAAACGGTCGCCGAGCGCGAGCACCCAATGGTCCACCCACGGCTTGTCGGCCAGCGCGCTGCGCACGGTGAACAGGGCGGCGGAAGGGATGCGCCCGTGCGGGTCGCGTGCGGGGCATCGTTGTTCGTCCACCAGGGCCAGCAGGAAGAACGTGGCCGCGAACAGGTCGAAGGAGCCGCCGTGGGGGAACAGCACCGGCATCCCGTCCACCTTGGCCTGCGGCGGGTCGTGGGCGGGCAGGTCCGTCAGGGCACCGCTCCACGGCACATGCACGGCACCTTGCACCGGCACGGTGCCATAGCTCAGCTTGGGCCCTTCCGCCCGGGCGAAGGTGTCCGCATCCGCGGTGATCTGCAGGGACAGTCCGAGCATCCGTCCCAGGGTGTGTTCCACCACCCAGCGGGCGCGCGGCGACGGGTGCTCCAGAAGGACGTGCAGCATGGTGGGCCGGGGCGCCGCGTCAGGGGAAGGTGCGGCCGTCGGCACAAAGTAGGGCGTCGGCCAGGTACTTGGTGGCCCAGTTGGGGCAGGCGAACTTCTCGTAGCGGCCCCACAGCGGGAAGGAGCCGGTGAGCGCACCGTGCCCCTCGGCGGGGCCCTCCGCCGTACGTTCCTGCAGCCCAAGAAGCAGTCCGCGCATCCGTGCCGCGGCCCCACCCCAGGACGCGTCGGCATCGCCCGCCGCGAGCCGTTGCCAGGCCACCGCCAGTTGCGCACCGCCGGTGGTGATGAAGGCTTCGCTCCCGTTCCACCGCCCGTCGTACCGGCCGTGCAGGATGCCGTGTTGCAGGAAACGCTCCCGCAGGGGCTCCGCCGCCGCACGGGCCATGGCGGTCCACCGCGCATCGCCCAGCAGCACACCGCATTCGGCCAGGCCGTCGATCGTGTAGGCCAGGGTGTGGATGATGGGCCGGTCGTTGTGCCGCACGGTGTTGTCCGCATCGGCGAACCAGCCGTTGGGCGCCTGCCTATGCGCCACCCATTCCAGGTTGCGCAGGGCGGCCTCCTTGAGCCCGGGCGTGCCGGTGCGGCGGTGCAGTTGCAGGAGCGGTGCGTCCACGTAGGTATCGTAAACCCGGGCTGCGCCCATGAAATTGTGTCGCGCCCAGCTGCCGTCGTTCTCCTGTGCGGCCGCGATCCAGGCACCGGCACGCACGGCCGCATCCAGGTAACGTTGCGCTCCGGTGTGGGCGTGTGCGGCCAGCATGCCACGCACCACCTGGGCGGTGTTGAACACCACGGGACCGCGCCGTTCACCCACCCTTCCGCCCTGCCAGCCCCCTTCAGGCAGTTGCAGGGCCAGCAACGTGTCCGCCGCTCGCAGGGCACGCTCCGCAAGGTCGGGCCGATGCAGCCTTGCGCCCGCCGCCAGCAGCGTGGGCACCAGGTAGCCCGTCGTTTCGGGATAGGTCCGCCCCCATCCGCGCACCAGGTGCAGGCTGCCCATGCCGCCATCGCCGCTGTGGTCCTGTGCGCGGGCCACCCAGTCCATGGCCGCGGTGAGCGCGGCCTCCATGGCCTGCACGGAGGGCGCTTCCGGAGGAGGCACCGGGCGGGCATGCGCCCCCAGGAGCCGCCGACCGTCGCTGCGGGCCAGCAGATGCGCCCAGCAGTGCAGGTAGTCGGCGAGGCTGTGTACCATGGTTCAAGCGCGACCGAGCAGGGCGGCGCAGATGCGTTCGGCGGTGTCGCCATGGCCGTACAGGCCGGTCGGGTCGGTGAGGCGCAGCCCCAGGCCCCGCACGGCCTCGGAAGCGATGCGGTCGGGATCGGCATCGGCCAGGGCCGCCCTGCCCGTGGCCACCAGCTCCACCCACTCGGTGCGGTCGCGCAGCACCACGCAGGGGCGCTTCAGGATGGCGGCCTCCTTCTGCAGCCCGCCCGAATCGGTGAGCACCACTGCGGCGTGCCGGGTGAGCACCAGCATGTCCAGGGGGCCCTGCGGATCCAGCACATGCAGCCCGGCACAACCCTGCAACGCCTGGGCGGCCTTCGCGTGGGAAGCTTCGGAGAGCGACCGCCGCACGCGGGGGTGCATCGGCAGCACCACCGGCAGGCCCGTGGCCCGCGCGGCCATCGACAGCCCTTCGGCGATGCCCGCCAGGCGGTCGGGGTCGTCGCTGTTGGCCGCCCGGTGCACGGTGGCCAGCAGGTATCCGCCCTCCCGGAGCCCGAGGTCGCGCAGCACGGTGGAACGCTCCCCGGCCAACGGCAGGGTGCCCAGCACGTGGTCGCACAGGATGTCGCCCACCAGCCGCACGGCCGGCGCATCGGGGCCCGGGACCGATCCCGCGTGATCGCGGATGCCTTCGGCGGCCAGGTTGGCCACGGCGGCCTCGGTGGGGCAGAACAGCCAGGTGGCCAGGCGGTCGGCGATGACGCGGTTGACCTCCTCGGGCATGCTGCGGTCGAAGGCGCGCAGACCGGCCTCCACGTGGACCAGGGGCACCCCGCACTGCGCGGCGGCCAGCGCACCGGCCAGGGTGCTCGTGGTGTCGCCGAACACCAGCACCAGCTGCGGCCGGTAGTGCGCAATGGCGCGGGCGACGCCCTCCAGCATCCGCGCGGTCTGTTCGGGGACCGGCGCGGCGCCGATGCCCAGGGGCACGTCCGGTGCGGGCAGCCCGAGCTGTTGGAAGAACACGTCGGAAAGCGCGCTGTCGTAGTGCTGGCCGGTGTGCAACAGGTGCTGGCGCAGCCGGCCCGGATATCCTTCGGCGATGCGGCGGGAAAGCACCGCGGCCTTCACCAGCTGGGGCCTGGCCCCCACCACCGTCAGGATCCCGAGCGTTCCGGCCATGGTCAGAGCGCCCCGTTGTCGGCGAAGCTGTAGTAGCCCGTGGCCGTGATGATCAGGTGGTCGTGGACGGTGATGTCCAGCAGCCGGCCCCCTTCGACGAGCTTGCGTGTGAGGCGGATGTCCTCCTCGCTGGGCACGGCGCGCCCGCTGGGGTGGTTGTGGGCCAGCACCACGCCCGAGGCGCGGCGGTCGATGGCCTCGCGGAAGATCACCTTGGGGTCGGCCACGGTGCCGTGCATGCCGCCGTGGCTCACGCGCACCTTGCCGGTGACGGCGTTGCCGCGGTCCAGCAGCAGCAACCAGAACTCCTCGTGCATCAGGTCGGCCAGCAGAGGGTGCAGCAGGTCGAAGGCCACCGCGCTGGTGGTGATGCGCACGCGCTCCCCGGGCATCGTCTCGCGCCGGCGGCGGCCCAGTTCCAGGGCGGCCACGAGAGCGATGGCCTTGGCCTCCCCCAGGCCCCTGACGCGCACGAGCTGCCCCACGGACATGCGCCCCAGGCGGCCCAGGTCGTTGCCGGCCCCATCGAGCACGGTGCGCGCCAGGTCCAGGGCGCTGGCCTGCGCCGTGCCGGTGCGGATCAGGATGGCGAGCAGCTCGGCATCGCTGAGGGCGCCCGCCCCAAGCTGCAACAGGCGCTCGCGTGGGCGGTCGTCCTTGGCCCACTCACGGATGGTGAGACGGGCCGGGGTCGGGCGCTGTTCTTCGGCCATGGCCTAAAAAAAAGCAAAGGTCCCCTTGCGGAGGACCTTCACCGGCAGGGTGATGACCGCAGGGGTCACTTCAGCTTGTTCACGTGCGTGGCCAGGGACGACTTCAGGTTGGCCGCCTTGTTCTTGTGGATCACGCTGCGCTTGGCCAGCTTGTCCAGCATGGCGCTCACCTCCGGCAGCAGGGCCTCGGCGGCCTTGCGATCGGTGGTGCCGCGCAGCTTGCGCACCGCGTTGCGCGTGGTCTTGTGCTGGTAGCGGTTCCGCTCGTTGCGGGTCTCGGTCTGACGCACCCGCTTGAGGGCCGACTTGTGGTTCGCCATGGCTGTTCAGGCTCTGAAAAGGACGGCAAATATAGTGGTTCCCACCGGACCGGCAAGCCGTCGTCCGCCTCAGTAGGCGTTGGGGTCCTTCCGGAGCATGTTGGTCACGGTCCGCAGCACGATCCGCAGGTCCAGCCCGAAGCTCCAGTTCTCCAGGTACCACACATCCAGCTCGATCCGCCGTTCCATCAGCTCGGGGGTGCGCGTCTCGCCCCGGAAGCCGTTCACCTGGGCCCAGCCGGTGATGCCCGGCCGCACGAAATGCCGCACCATGTACTTGTCGATGATGTCCCGGTACTGGTCGTTGAGCCGCAGGGGGTGCGGGCGCGGGCCCACCACGCTCATCTGCCCCATGAGCACGTTGAGGAACTGGGGCATCTCGTCCAGGTTGCTCTTGCGCAGGAAGGCGCCCACGCGGGTGACCCGTGGGTCGTTCTTGGTGGCCTGCTTGGTGTCGGCCTCGGCGTTCATGCGCATGGAACGGAACTTCCAGCAACTGAACTCCTTGTTGTCCCGCCCCAGGCGCTGCTGCCGGAAGAAGACCGGCCCGCGCGAGGAGAGCTTCACCAGCACGGCCAGGATGGGGAACAGCCAGCTGAAGACCAGCAGGATCACCAGGGCCGAGAACAGCACGTCGAAGGTGCGCTTCAGGGCGCGGTTGGCCCGCAGGTCCAGGGGCTCGCGCCGCAGCTTGCTCACCGGCACCGAGCCGTGGAACTCCAGGTCCGTGGTCTGCACCACGGGGATGAAGCTGTCCGCGCTGGGGATCACCCGGAAACGGATGGTGTTGCGCTCGCAGAACTCCATCAGGTCGGTGATGTCGGCCCGGCGCGTGCCCGGCAGCGCACAGTACACGATGTCGATGCGGTTCTGCACGGCGAACACCTTGGCGGCCTCCACGTCGCCCACGCGCTGTGCGCCCAGGGGGCCGCGCACCTCCTGATCGTTGAACAGCCCGCGGAACCGGTAGCCCCGCACGGTCTGGTCCTGGCAGTACTGGAAGATCTCCTCGGCCGCAGGCCCCTCGCCCACGATGATCAGGTCCTTCACCGAGGTGAGCGGCTCCAGGGTGAGCACCTTGCTCAGCCCGGAACCCACCTGTTGCAGGGACAACCTCTTGGACCGGAGCAATGCGGCCAGGTCGCCCATGCCTTCGGGGCGGGCGCTTGTTCTTCCGTGGTCGTTCGCTTCCATGCGCAGGGGCGGTGGGCCTTCGATCATTCGTTCCGGGGCAACTGGTCGCTTCCTGGCCGGTCGTTGGGGGAGGTCAAAACTAGGCCGGTCATTCCGCCTTGTCAAGATTTGTCGAAGAAAACATCGGATTCGTCGAAATCGAGCCCCTCTTGAAGCAAGCCGTGTGCCGCGATCCTGTTCATCGTACCGTGGCCGTGCTGTCCACCCCGGCGGCCACGCGCTCCGGGGTCCCACCGGTGAGGCGCTGCCAGGCCGTGCGCAGCGCCAGGCCGAGGAAGAGGGTGTTGGTCACCAGGTAACGCTTCCAGAGCCGCCCCGGTTCCAGGGCCAGGCGGTAGAGCCATTCGAGGGCCAGGTCGCGCATCCACTTGGGCGCACGGGTATCCACGCCGGCATGGAGCAGGAAGGCCCCGCCCAGGCCCAGCATCACGGCGTTCACCGAAGGACGCATCGCGGCCATCCACCGCTCCTGCTTGGGGCAGCCCAGGGACACCATGACGATGTGGGCGCCGCTGGCGTTGATGCGGTCCGCATCGGCGCGCAGTTCCGCGTCCGTCAACGGGCGGAAGGGCGGGGCGTGGGCGCCGGCGATGCGCAGGGACGGATGCTCGCGTGCGGCGCGTTCGCGGATCCGCTGCAGCACCTCCTCCCTGCCGCCGTACAGGTACACCGAGAGCCCCTGGTCGGCCGCGCGGCGCAGCAGGGCCGGCATCAGGTCGTTGCCCGCCACGCGCTCCTGCCGCTCGCCGCGGAACCACTGTAGGCAGCGCAGCAGGGGCATGCCGTCGGCGGTGGCCAGGTCGGCCTCGTTCACCACGCGGGCGAAGGCGGGGTCGCGTGCCGCCTCCACGGCCATGTGGGCGTTGACGCAGCACACATAGGCGGAGCGGCGGGCGGCCCCCAGCGCGGCGATGGCATCGACGTGGGCATCGAAACCGCCCAGGGTGATGCCCACGCCCACGACCTCCCGCTTGGGCAGGGCACCCGGCATGATCGCTTTGCGTTCAGGCATGGCCCACCACTTTGCGCACGGGATGCACGATGCGCTCGCTGCCGGCATCGTACCAGTCCACCATGGCCTTCACGCCCTGCTCCATGCTGTACGGCGCAGGCCCCAGGGCCTCGATCGTGCGGTCCATCGGCGTGATGTAGTCGCTGGTCATCGAGCGGAAACGACCGCTGGTGATGGGGAAGGGCAGGCCTACGGCCTTGAGCACATCGCCGGTGAGCGCCAGCCCGCGCACCATCCAGGTGGGGATGTAACGCACCGGCCGCCCGGTGAGCGCCCGGGACACGGCCTCCACCCAGGTGCGCAGGTCGAAGGGGGGATCCCCCACATAGAACACGCGGCCGTGCATCCGCTCGGCGGGCAGGCGCAGGATGCGGTCGATCTGCCACACCACGTTGCCCACATAGCCGTACGAACGGACCACCTTCCTGCGGGAAGGATGGAAGTAGAGGCCCTTGCGCATCACCTTGAACATCACATCGCGGTAGCGCAGGCTCCACGGCCCCCAGATGGTGGTGGGGCGGATGATGGTCCAGGTGCAGTCCGGGGCCGCCTCGCGCACGGCCAGCTCGGTAAGGCGCTTGGTCTCGCCGTACAGTGTGAACGGCTTGAAGTCGAGGTCGTCCTTGGGCTGGTACCCGGCCTCGCACACGAACTGGGTGCTGGTGACGATCAAGCGTTCCACCGTGGGGCAGGTGCGAAGGGCCTCCAACAGGCGGCGCGTGCCCTCGTGGTTCTGGATGTAGGCGTTGATGTCCTGTTGTTCCTCGGTGTCGGTGCGGGCGGCCAGGTGCACCACATGGGTGGGGCGGAACTCCGCCAGCACCGCCACGAGCGCCTGGCCGTCCATGAGGTCGAGCTCGCGCCAGGTGTTGCGCTGCCCGGGGTCCAGCGGCGGGTTCCAGTCCACGTTGAGGGCCTCCGCACCGGCATCGCGCAGATGCTGCATGAGGTTGGTGCCGATGAAGCCGGACCCGCCGGTGACAAGGACGCGCATGGTCGTTCGCACTAAGGGCGCAGGCCGAGGAAGGCCTCCTCCATGCGCCGATGAAAGCGTTCTAACGTGAAACGCTGCTCAAAGATGCGCCGACCGGCCTCGCCCATGCGGCGGCGCAGGGCGGGATCGGCGGCCAGGCGCGCCAACCGGTCGGCCACGGCGCCGGGGTCCTCCACGGGCACCAGGAAGCCGTTGACGCCCTCCTCCACCACCGACGGGATGCCGCGCCAGCGCGTGCTCACCACCGGCTTGGCGAACTGCATGGCCTCCACCAGCACCAGGCCGAAGCTCTCGGCATCGAAGTGCGAGGGGAAGCAGAAGATGTCGCAGCCGGCGAAATGCGCCAGCTTCTCCGCATCGCGCTTCACGCCTAGGAAGGACACCCGTTCCTGCAGGCCGTGCCGGGACACGAACCCCTCACAGGCGGTACGGAACTCGGTGTCGCCCCACTTGCCCATCAGCTCCAGGCGGGCGTTCACCCCCTGGGCGCACAGCCGCTGGAAGGCCTCCAGCAATACCATCACCCCCTTGCCCGGGATGAGCACGCCGGTGAAGAGCACCACCAGCGGCCCTTCCGGTCCGGCCGTCCGCTCGGGCACGGTGCCGCGCCCGTCGGGCACCCCGTTGGGCACCACGATGGATCGCCGCGCGCCCAGGGCCGCCCCGTCGTCGGGGTTCTGCTCCGCGGTGCGGATGGCCAGGTCGGGACGCCCGTAGGCCAGGCGGAACAGGGGGCGCAGCACAGCAGGCAGCTGCGGGCCGAAGCCCGAGACCCCGCTGGCGTGGAAGTGGAACACCGTGCGGCGGAACAGCCAGCGCACCGCAACGAGCAGGACCAGGTCGCGCAGCACGGGCACCTTGTTGGGCCCGGCGGGCGGGTAGTACAGCACGGGGGTGCGGTGCCGCACCCGGGCACGCCACACGGCCAGCACGGTGGTGAAGAGCACCAGCACCTTGCGCAAGCGGAACCGGCCCACGCTCTCCATGTCCTCGGAGAAGGCCATGCGCACGTGGTGAAGCTCCACGTCCCGGTACTGCCCCTCGAGCATGGCCTGGATCATGACCGCCTGACCGCCGAAGGGCGGCGGGGTCTGGCCCACGACGAGCACGCGGAGGGGTCGGCCTGCCATCGGCGGCCAAAGGTATCCGGCCGGACGGCCCCGGACGGGCATTCATCGACAGCCGGGTCCCGATCCGTCGAAAGAAGCCAACCGCCGGCGCGGTCCCGGGGTTCAAGGTACCCAACGACCCGCTCATGCAACACCGTCCACGCACCCTGTTCCTTCCCGCCCTGCTGATGGTCCTGCGTCTGTCGGCGGCCACGTACCACGTGTCGCCCACGGGCAACGACGCCCACAGCGGCACCAGTCCCGCCCAGGCCTGGCAGACGATCGCCCGGGTGAACCAGATCGCCGGGCAGCTGCAGCCGGGCGACCAGGTGCTGTTCCAGCGCGGCGGCGTGTACCGCGGCAAGCTCACCGTATCCGCCAACGGCGCCGCGGGCAACCCCATCACCATCGGTGCCTACGGCACGGGCGCCGACCCGGTGATCAGCGGCAGCGTGCCCGTCACCGGATGGACCGTCCACAGCGGCAACATCCACCGCGCGCCCTTCACCCAGGCCATGAAGCACCTGTACGTGAACGGCCAGCTGCAGACCCTGGCGCGCTACCCCAACAGCGGCTGGCTGCGCAATGACCAGGGCACCGCCACCAGCACGCAGGACGCGGCCCTCACCCAGCCCGCCGGGTACTGGACCGGGGCCACGATGGTGATGCGCACCACCAACTGGAGCTACGACACGGCGCGGGTGACCGCCTTCACCGGCAACACCCTCACCCACACCAGCACGGGCAACAACATCGGCGACGACCACTGGGGATACTTCCTGCGCAACAAGCTCAGCGAGCTCGACGCACCCGGCGAGTGGTACCACGACGCGGCCAACGGGCAGCTCTATCTGTGGTGCCCCAACAACGCCGACCCGAACAACCTGCTGGTGGAGGTGAGCGTGCAGGACCACGGCATCTCGGTGAGCTGGCAGCGCCACGACATCGTGGTGGAGCACATCGCCTTCCGCCACCAGACCGCGGCCAGCCTGCGGCTGAGCGGCTCCACCAAGCTGGAGGCCGCCCACTGCAGCTTCAGCGACACGCACCAGGCCATCCTCAGCACCGGCAACGACCAGGACTTCCACCACCTGGACGTGCAACGCACCTACGCCACCGGCATTTACCTGATGGACAACAACAGTTCGGTGACGCACTGCACGTTCCAGGACGTGGCCCTGCAGCCGGGGTGGGGCGAGAACAACTGGGGCTACTTCGGTCTGCGCCTCACCGGTTCGGGCATGACGGTGAGCGACAACCGATTCGAGAACATCGGGTACGTGGGCATGGTGGTGGAGCAGGACGCCCTGGTGGAGCGCAACACGGTGATCCATGCCCTGGCCATCCTCAACGACGGCGGGGGCATCGCCCTGGACAACGCCGACGGCATGATCATCCGCGACAACATCGTCATGGACATCAGCGGCGACCTGGAGAGCTCGGCCCCCAACTTCAGCAACTACGAGCCCATCTGCCACGGCATCTACTTCGGCAACATCAGCATCAAGAACACCCTGGTGCAGCACAACACGGTGGCCAACTGCCTGGGCAGCGGCATCCACGTGGACCACACCATGGTGAGCACCGGCAACCAGATCAAGGACAACGTGCTGTTCAACAACACGGTGCAGCTCTCGATCTCCGACTTCAGCAACTGCAACGGCCCCGGCGCCACCGCCCCCTACCACGTGCCCGCCTTCAACGACGTGTACACCGGCAACGTGATGTACGCCCTGAGCGTGGACCAGCTCTGCATGCGCCAGTACCATGTGTACTCGGCGAACTGGGTGGACTACGGCACCTTCAACAACAACTACTACTTCAACCCATACAACGACCGGAGCATCCTGCAGTTCAACACCTATGCGGGGGTGATGAAGTACTTCAGCCTGGAACGCTGGCAGGCCGAACGCGGCGAGGATGCCGGCTCGTTCCGCAGCCCGAAGACCATGAGCCCCTACGAGGTGACCGACGTGCTGAGCGCCAACCTGGTGCCCAACGGCAGCTTCGCCTACGATGTCAACGGCTGGAGCGGCTGGCCCGCGCAGGGGCAGATCACCCACGACTACGGGCAGCTGGACAACGGCGCCCTCAAGGTGCACTTCGCCAACAACAACACCTACAACGAGTTCACCCTCAAGCACAGCCAGACGGCCAACGTGCAGAACGGGCAGTGGTACCGCATGCGCTTCAGCATCCAGAGCACCATGCAGGGCGAGGTGAAGGCCGGGTTCAAGGGGCTCACGCAGCAGACCGGGCCGCAGATGGTCGCCAGCCGCTTCATCCCCTTCAGCCCCGTGCGCCGCGATGTCACCCTGTTCTTCCAAAGCGACCTCACCGACCAGGGCAACTGCACCTTCACCAACCACTGGACCGAGAGCACCTACTGGCTGGACAACGTGGAGCTGCACCGGGTGGACGTGGTGCCGCTGGACCCGCTGGACCGCCAGCAACTGCTGGTGAACGACCAGCCCACGGCGCAGACCTTCAGCCTGGACGGCTGCTGGAGCGACGTGCAGGGCGACCTGCACAGCGGGTCCATCACCGTGCCGCCCTACCGTTCGGTGGTGCTGGTGCGCGAGGAGGACGTCCTTTGCGGGCTCAGCACGGGCGTGACGGCGCCGGTGGCCTCGGGCACCGATGCCCCGCCGGCCCACCCCAACCCCGTGGAGGCCGGGGGAACGCTGCAGCTCCACAGCACCGGCGCGGCGGACCTGCGGCTCACGGACCTCAGCGGGCGTGTCGTGTGGACCACGCGCCTGAACGCCCCCACCCTGTTGACCCTGCCCGGCGAAGTGCGCCCCGGCACCTACATGCTCACCGTGGACGACGGCACCACGGTGCGCGGACAAAAGCTCATGGTGCGTTAGCACCCTCGAAGGCATTCCCGCCATACACCGAGCGCGGCCCCTGGTCCACCGGACCGGGGGTCGTGCGTTTCAGGCCGGGCGCCGGCGTGGCACGATCCGCGCCGGGTTGCCCACGGCGACATGCCCGGAAGGCACATCCTTCACCACCACGGCCCCGGCCCCGATCGCCGCATCGTCGCCCACGACGACCGGCCCGATGATCACCGCGTTCGCGCCGATGTCCACCCGGTCGCCGAAGCGCGGGCTGGCGCTGTACGTGCCGTCCGGCAGGCGCTTGTTGCCGATGGTGGTGCTGTTGCGCACGGTGCATCCCGCGCCGAACACGGTGTGGTCGTTCACCACCAACGCCTGCCCGTGGTCGATGCGGAAGCCCGGGCCGATCCGGGTCTTCCAGGGCAGCTCGATGCAGAGCACCCATTCCACCAGCAGCCTGTACAGGATGAAATAGGGCAGGAACAGCAGGAAGGTGAGCGTGCTCTGCCGAAGCGCGTGGGCGGTGCGGAACAGCAGCATCACCAGCCGCCCCTTGGGGTTGCCCCGGTTGGCGGCCCAATCCTGGGCGATGTTCCACGGACCGGCCATCGGCGTGTCAACGACGGCGGCCAAGGTACTGGTTGAGCTTCAGCTTCAGCAGCTGGGGCACGTAGAGCGCGGTGCGCACCACCTGGCCGGTGAGCACCCCGAGCGGGCCCATGCCCACGGAGCGGCTCACGCGTGCACCCTCGCGCAGCACCTTGCGCAGGGGGATCGTCATGCTGGCCCCGCCCGCGGTGAAATGCGCCAGCACATGCGGCAGGTGCAGGAACTGCCGGGGGTCCTCCATCCAGGCCCGCAGCGTCCATTGGTGGTCGCCGCTCACGCGCAGCTCCGGGTCGAACGGCCGGCCCGCGTAGTAGCTGCGCCGCACGAAGAACGAGGGATGGTTGAGCACCATCTCCCAGTGCCGCAATAGGAAGCCGCTCATGCGCGCACGCTTCACCCGGCTCACACCGCCCGGGTAATGGATCAGGATGTCGCCGTGCACGATGTTGATGCCCGGCCGGTCCCGCACGGCGGCCACCACCCTGGCCACGGCGTCGGGGGCGTACCAGTCGTCCGCGTTGATCAGCCCCACCCACTCGCCGGTGCACAGGGCCACGCCCTTGTTCATGGCGTCGTAGATGCCCCGGTCCTTCGCGCTCACCCAGTAGGCCAGCCGGTCCTCGTGGCGCCGCAGCAGCTCCAGCGTCCCGTCGGTGCTGCCGCCGTCCACGATGATGTGCTCGATGGCCGGATGGCCCTGCTCCTGCACGCTGCGGAGGGTGCGTTCCAGGGTGGCGGCGCCGTTGTACACCACGGTGACGATGCTCACCAGCGGCGCGCCGGCCGGTGGGGCCGCACCACGCGTGCGAAGACCGCCTTCCAGGGGGGCTTTCATTCCATCCATGCGCCTTCCAATGACCGTTTGCGGCGGGTGATCGCCTCGGGACGTAGTGCCAGCGGTGCCATCATGCAGAACAGGATGGCATGCCCGATGTCCACCCCGTAGCAGAAGATGTCGATCTGCCAGATGAACAGGATGTACACGAGCCCCGCGAAGATGGGCGCCTGGTCCGTGCGCTGGAGGTACTCCGCCCGGTAGTGCTTGAAGCCGCGCCACAGGATGATGTAGAGGAGGACCACGCCGAACACGCCCTGCGCCACCACCACCTCCGTGAAGGTGCTGTGCGAATGCAGGTTGTAGGCATGGTCCTCGCCCCAGAGCCGGGCCACGAAATCGAGCATGTGCAGTTTGTAGTGGCCCTTGTATCCGTTGCCGAACAGCAGGCCGGTGCGGTCGTTCCACGCCCAGTCCGCCACGGCGTTCCAGATGTAGCTGCGCCCGTTGAAGGTGGTGACGTCCTCCTTGCTCACACGCTGCAGGATGGCCTGGAAGAAGGGCAGGCTCAGCACCTGGTACACGAGCAGCGAGAAGCTCAGCAGCAGCGGCATGGTGAAGAGCGAGATGGTGTACAGCCCGCGCGCCACCTTGATGGCCCGCGTGAGGAACAGCACGGCCAGCAGCAGGAAGATCATCAGCGACAGGCGGCTGTTGATGCTCACCATCATGGCCAGGTTCACCAGCACGGCCCCGATGATCAGGGTGACGGTGACGGGCCGCCTGGCGAGGTCGCGCAGGTGGAAGAGCATCATCAGCGTGATGATCGAGAGCACGTGCGCCCCGGTGTAGATGCCGCGGATGAAGGGGAAGTTGGCCCGGCCCTCGAAGCTGTGGCCGAACGACCGCACACCGGCGGCATAGCCCAGGATGTTGATCAGGATCAACAGGCCGAGCGAACGCAACAACAGCGAGGCGTAGTCGAACCCGTCATCGTCGCGGTGGTAGAACTGCACCACCACCGCCGCATGGAAGGGGAGGGTGAAGAGCAGGATGGACAGCAGCACGTTGCCCGCATTGAGGCCCGGGATGCCCCCGCGCAGGCCCACCACCATCGACACGGCCAGGGTGATGATGTACAGCAGGCAGAGCCAGTAGGTGCCCGAAAGCATGTAGCGCACACGCTGGCGGTACACCGCATCGATGAGGTAGAACAGCACGATGCACAGGAAGGGCAGCGTGGAGACGATGAGGCCCTTGGACAGGCCCTGCTTCATGCCGATGTAGTTGCCGAACCCGTACACGGCGAAGCCGATCAGGAACAGCAGGTCGACCAGGTCGCGCTTGCGGATCATCCGGCATGGGCCTATCGCCCGCCTAACTTAGCCTTGAGGGCCGAGAAGGCCTTCAGCACGGGGCCCTGGGGCCCGCCAAGCGCGGCCTTGACGGAGCGTTTCAGGCGGTAGATGGGCGTGCTGCCGATGTAGCGGCGGAAGTACGCGCGGTCGCGCCGGGCATCGAGCATCATGAACCGCGGATGCCGCAGGGGGAAGGCGATGTCGCGTGCCGTGTCCTTGTTCCGCGGGTCCGACAGGGCCACCGTGTGCGTGCCGTCGGCCCCGAAGCCGATGTTGCGGATCAGGTTCACCGCGGGCAGGATGTTCAGCCCGTGGTTCATCACACGGGTGATGTCCAGCTGGTACGACCAGGAGTTCATGAGGCCCTTGTGCACGTGGTCGAACATGCTGTGCACGTCCTCCTGCTCGCGCCGGTCCAGGAAGAAGTCCTGCAGCAACGGGCTGCGCTTGAGCTCCGGCCAGGCCCCCATGTCCACGTCGTAGTGGGCCCACACCCGGCGCCAGCTGGCCCATCCCCAGGGCGCCCCGTAGCCGTGGGCGCTGTAGTAGTACGAGCCGTCGGTGCCGCCGGGCCAGTCGTCCATGAGGTTGTTGCCCATGATCACCCAGATCCGCTCATCGTCGCGGTAGCGCTCCAGCAGCTCCTGGCAGAAGCGGAAGAAGCTGGGCACCGGCAGCGTGTCGTCCTCCAGGACGATGCCCTCGGGCTCGTGCTCGAAGAACCAGGCGATGGCGCTGCTCACACCCTTGCGCAGGCCCATGTTGCGCTCGTTGAAGCGCACCTTCAGCTCGCAGGGCCAGTCCACTTCGCGGGCCAGCGCACGCACCTCCTCGCAGCGGGCGGCCTCGGCCTCGTTGCGTGGTCCGTCGCAGGCGAAGTAGAGGCGCGTGGGGCGGGCCGCACGGATGGCGCTGAACACTTGGCGTGTGGGGGCGATCCGGTTGAAGGCGATGAGCAGCACCGGCACGGTGAGCGGCGGGGCCTGTTGCGGTTCGGGCATCGCGGTCAGAAGATGTTGATGCGGTTGTTGCGGTGGAAGACCCGGTGGTCGGCGAACATGGAGACGGCATGGCGCGCCACGGCGGCGGGCGTGGCGTACTCGTCCACGAAGCGGTACAGGAAGAGCTGCATCACGTCGCGCTGGCGCACGGCCACGTCCTGCACGATGTTGCGGTAGCGGTCGTAGGGCAGCACCTCGATGCAGCCCCCTGCCAGCGCCGTGGGCAGCAGCATGTTGGAGCCGTGCACCCCGATCACGAACTGGCTTCGCGCATAGGCCCGGCACCAGTCGCGTTCCACCTCCACGGTCATGCGCCGTGTGCGCAGGTCCTTCACCCCGTCGCGTTCGGCCCGCGCATCGCCCAGGCCCACGAAGGTGGCCTGCACGTCGGGATAACGCTTCCGGACGCGGCGCAGCACGCGCCGGGCCAGGCGCTCCTGCGCGGCGGTGAACAGCGGTCGCGCCGACCCGCCGAGGCCCGCCCGGCGCAGCACCCGGTGCAGGGTCCGCGCCGCGCGCGAGCTGTACCACAGCCGGTCCTCCCGCAGCACGAAGGTGATGTGGCGGGGGGCCTGGTCGTACCGGGCCATGTCGAACGGGGCCACCCCGCAGAAGCGCTCGATGTCGATCGTGCTCTTGTCCGGATGGGCGTAGCCCTTGCCGAGGTACACCTCCTCGTACTCGCCGAGCCGCTCCTGCACGTAGCGGTCGATCGCCCGGTACCAACCGTGCGCTTCGCCCAGCCGCAGGTCCACCTCCCACACCTCGGCGGTGCCCTCGGGCACCATCCAGGCGAAGCTGCGCGGCACGATCAGCACGAGGCCGAGGTCCTTGTGCGCCTCGAGGTAGTACTGGGCGTTCCAGAGCTTGAGCAGCACGTGGCCGTAGAGGAAGTCCAGCGTGTTGAGCAGCACCACGCGCCGGGCCGGGCGCAGCACCCGGCGCTCGATGCGCACCGCACGGTCCGACGGGTTGCGGAAGCCCTCGAGCAGCGGCCCCCACACCCAGCCTTCGGCGCCACGGGCATCGTGCAGCGTCCCGTCCTCCCGGCCGATGGCCACGTCGTGGTCCACGGCGAAGCCCACCGGCAGGTCGTGCAGGAAGGCATAGCCGCAGGCCCGGCACCGGTAGTCGCCCAGCATGTGCACACCGGGCACCACCATGCCGAGCGCCTCCGGGCCCTCCGCACCGCAGCGCGGGCAGGGGCGTTCGGCGAAGAGCCGCGGCTTGACGGGGACGAGGTGGCGGTCCATGGGCTCAGGTGGCACGATGGAACCGCCAGAACGTGAACATGCCCTGCAGCATCCAGCGGAGGTTCGCCCGGGTGCGGGGGAACAGCAGGTCCAGCAGGAAGATGCTGACGAGGAACGAACCGATGGTGGCCCAGATGGCGCCGATGGACTTGAACGGCGGGATCAGGAAATAGTTGATGGCGATGTTGAGGCCGGCGCCGACCACGGCCGTGAGCAGGGCGTAGCGGAACAGACCCTCGTTGGTGATGAAGCTGGCCTTGGCCACGCCCATGTTGGTGAAGAACAGCCGGATGGCGAAGAGCGACAGCAGGGCGCCGGCCGGCGCGAAGGCCTCGCCGTACAGCAGGATGATGAGGGGCTCGGCCAGGAAGTACAGCGGCACGGAGGTCACCAGGAACAGCAGGAACATCAGGCGGTACTGGTTCAGCAGCCGGTCGGCGTACAGCGCAGGGTCCTGCACCTTGGCCCGCGTGATGGCGGGGGCGAGGCTCTTCTGCACGATCACCGGCAGGAAGCCCATGGCCTCGATCATCTTCAGCGCCACGGAATACTGGCCCACCTCGGCATACGCGGCCTCCTGCCCCAGCGTGGCCGTCAGCAGGTCGCCGATCATCACCTGGTCGATCTTGGCCTGGATGTACAGGGCGACGCCGTACACGAGCATGGGCCAGCTCTCGCCCACCAGGTAGCGCAGGGTGCTGCGCGACACCTTCCAGGCCCTCCAGCTGCCGCCGTCGCGCGCCAGGGCCAGCGTGTAGCCCACGGCCAGCACGAAGGTCTCCAGCACGTACACCCAGGCGAACCACACCAGGGAGGCCTTCAGGGCGATGAGGGCGAGCTTGAAGGCGGCGCTCACCAGCACCTGTGCGAACTGCACCTGCACGGAGCGCCGTGCCTGCACCTGCGCCATGAAGTGGTGCTCGATCACGCTGAAGGGGCGCAGCAGTTCGGCCCCGGCGATGATGATGACCAGGGTGGCCGTCAGGGCGTCCATGCCCTTGGCGAAGGTGGCGATGAGCACCACGGCCAGCAGAAGCAGCGAGCCCACCAGCTTGATGAAGGCGGCGGTGCCCAGCAGCTCGTCGCGCCGCTCGGGCCGTTGCACCAGGTCGCGCACCACGATCTGGTCCACCCCCATGGCGCTGAGGGCGAAGAACACGCCCACGAAACCGGTGGCGTAGTTGAGCTGCCCGAAGAGCGCATCGCCCAGGTAGCGGGCCACGTAGATGCCGGTGACCAGCACCACCACCAGCCGCACCACCTGCTCGCCGAACAGCCAGGAGGTGTTGCCCAGGTACTTGCGGAACCCCTCGGTGCGCAGCATGCGTCCGCCGGGCCTATTTGGTGTAGTAGCCGTAGCCGTCGCCGTAGCCTTCACCGGCCTTCACATCGTTGAGCAGCAGGTCCACCCGGCCCACCTTGCGCTCGGCGTACATCTCGTTGATGATGCGCAACGCCTTGCGGTGGGTGCGGTTCTGGCGCACCACGTAGAGGGTGACATCGATCTGGCGGGCCAGGATCACGTACTCGCTCACCAGGCCCATGGGCGAGGCGTCCACGATCACCTGGTCGTAGCGCGACCGCAACTGGCGGAACAGCTCGGCCAGGCGCGGCATCTCCACCAGTTCGAGCGGGTTGGGCGGCACGGGGCCCGCGGTGATCACGTCCAGGCCCTCGATGTCGCCCTTGCGGATGATGTCCCCCAGCTCGCACTCACCGATCAGGTAGTTGCTCAATCCGGGGCCGGCCTTCAGTTCCAGCGTCTCCTCCAGGCGCGGACGCCGCATGTCGGCATCGATGATGATGGTGCGCTGGCCGCTCATGGCCATCACGCCGGCGAGGTTCACGGCGCAGAAGGTCTTGCCCTCGCCGCTGGTGCTGGAGGTGAACCCGATCACCTGGCGGGCCGCGTCGGCGTTGAGGTATTGCAGGTTGATCCGCGCCGTGCGGAAGGCCTCGGCGAGCAGCGACTTGGGCTCGCTGGGCAGCACGCGCTTGCGTTTGCCGCCGGGGATGGTGGCCAGCACGGGGATCGGGCTCACCCGCTTGAGCTCGTCCAGGTGCTCGATGCGGTCGTTGAGGAAGTCGCGGATGAGGATGAAGCCCAGCGGCAGCAGCAGGCCCAGCAGCATGGCACCCCCGAGCACGGTCTTCTTGTCCGGCGCCACCGGCCCGAAACCCGCCATGCGCGCGTCGTCCACCACGCTCTTGTCCACCTGGTCGCTCGCGATGGCGATGCCCGCCTCGGCGCGCTTCTCCATCAGGTAGTTGTACAGGTTGTCGCTCAGCTTGAACTTGCGCTCGATGTTCACCAGGCGGCGCTCGTTCTCGGGCAGCTGGTTGAACTGGTAGTTGATCGATCCCAGGCGCCGGTTCAGCTCGGCGATGCTGATGTCCGCCTGGCTCACCAGGCCCTCGGCCGTCTCGATCAGCGAGCCCTTGATGTTCTGGATCTTCCGTTCCATCGCGATGATGGTCGGGTTGCTGCGCACGGTGCTCAGGTTCTGCGCGGCCAGGTCGGCGTAGAGCTGGGTGAGCTGGATCACCAGGTTGTTCAGCACGGGGTCGTCGATGCCCGAGCTGCTCGGTGCGGCCACGTTGCGGAAATCCTCGGCGCTGCGCAGCTTGCCCAGGATGGTGAGGCAGTACTGCCGCTTCTGCATCACGGCGCTGCGCTCATCCTCCAGCCGCGAGCGCTCCTGGAACAGCGCATCGCTGGTGGTGCCCGCGCTCATCATGCCGCCGCTGCTGCCCCGGAAGCTCTCCATGCTGCTCTCCACCTGCCGCAGCGAGTCGCTCACCGTGCCGATCTGGTTGTCGATGAAGTTGATCGTCTTGAGACCCTTCTGCTGCTGCTTGTACAGCTCGCCCTCGATGTAGGTCTCCATCAACTTGTTCAGGTAGTTGCGCCCCTTGCTCACCACCTCGCCCACCACGCTCAGCTGCACGATGTTGCTGTTGTCGCTGGCCGGCTCGGCGAAGGTGATCCCCTTGTACAGCTTGGTGAGGCCGTCCAGGCTGTTGATGTAGAAGTAGTAGTCGCTCTCCGGGTCGTAACGCCGGTCCGCCGGGAACTCGATGCGGAAGCTCAGCTTGTCGCCCACGAAGGGCTCGCCCACCTTGGCCGTCTGGTCGATGTCCACCCGGTCCAGGAACTCGCTGACCACCTCCTGCGCGTTCACGTTGTACAACCGCACGTTCCTGCCTTCGGCCCGCACCCGGTAGGTGCCGGCGGCCAGGTCCACCGCCACGTGGATGGGCACGCCGGTGATCTGCAGCGAGGCGGTGTCCAGCGTGATCTTGAACGGGGGATAGTCGTAGCGCTCCTGCTTCAGGAACCGGCGCTCCTCGTAGAAGGTGATGCCGAAGTCCAGCCGCTTGAGCGTCTTCTCCACGTTGGTGCGCGAGGTGAGGATCGCGATGTGGTCCTCGATGTCGCCCCCGCTCCGCAGGAAGGACATGCCCTTGAGGAACTCGTCCTGCCCGCCGCCGAAGCTGTTGCGGCTCTTCTCGCCCATCAGCATGGTGGCGCTGATCAGGAACTGCTTCGGGGTGGTCTTGAGATAGGCCACCGCCCCCGCCCCGGCGATGCCCAGGGTGATGAGGAAGAGCCACCACTTGGCGACCAGCTTGCGGAAAATGGCCCGCAGGTCGATGGTCTCCGCCGTACCGCTCTGTGCCGCCATCAGTTCTTGTTCTGGTTCAGGATGAACACGTTGGCCACCAGGGCCAGCGAGCTGATGGCACCGAACAGCACCGAGAGCAGCTCCAGGTTCATCCGCCCGGCCCGGGCTTTCAGGGTGGGCACGTACACCACGTCGTTCGGCAGCAGGTAGTAGTACTCACTGGCCAGCACCTCGGTCTTGGACAGGTCCACGTACAACGCCTGCACCCCGCGGTCGCTCTGCCGCATCAGCGTCACTTTGCGCTTGTCGCC
Source organism: Flavobacteriales bacterium (assembly GCA_013360395.1). Classification (GTDB taxonomy): domain Bacteria; phylum Bacteroidota; class Bacteroidia; order Flavobacteriales_F; family PHOS-HE28; genus PHOS-HE28. The sequence goes on along the minus strand of JABWBQ010000052.1, from coordinate 5,225 downwards.
GTACTCGTTGGGACCGCCCGCCATGGCCAGCGCGTCCAGGATGGTGATCTGGTTGTTGTAGATGAAGTACATGCCCGGGTTGCGCACATCGCCCAGCACGCTCACCCGGAAGCTCACCAGCTTGAGGATCACCGTGGCGTTGGTGAAGTACTCGTTGATCTTGCGCTGCACCAGGTCCTGCGCCTCGCCCACCGTGAGCCCCTGCACCTTGATGCGGCCCACCGTGGGCAGCTGCACCTGCCCGTTCTTGTCCACCGAGAAACCGTTGACGTAGAGCGCCGCGTCGTTCATGCCCAGGGATCCGTTCTGGTTCTCCACGTTGAAGAATCGGTGCGTCGCCTCGTCCAGCCCCAGTACACGGATGCTGAGCACATCGTTCACCTGGATGCGGTACTCGAACTTGCGGTTCTCGAACAGCTTCGCCGAGCCGGGGGTCAGCGACCCGTCCTGGAGGTAATTGATGTTGCGGCGCCCTCCCACGCAGCCCGTTAGCAACAGCAGGGCCGCCAGCAGCCCCCAACCCTTCCCCTTGAGCACCTTCATGCGTTCGCGTTATGCCGCAGGCCGCCGTCCCGCCGGGCATCCGCGCCCACCTTGGAAGGCAAGTCCCTGACGGACAAGCGCCAAAGATACGCGCCGGGCCTTGCCAAGGTTGCGTCAGAGCCCCCGAGCATGAAAAAGGGCGGGCGCCGCGATAGCGCCCGCCCCCATCGTTCCGTGCTGTGCTCAGCGTTTCATGACGCGATGCATCCCGGAGCGCACACCATCGGATACCCGCAGGCCGTACACCCCGGCCGGCAGCGCACCCATGTCGATGGCCAGACGTCCTCCCGCGGCCAGGCCCGTGGGACGCAGCTCCTCGATGGACCTGCCGGCCGCATCGCACAGGGTCACCTGCACGGCCCCGCCGACCGCCGGCCATTCCACCCACAACCGGTCGGTCACCGGGTTCGGGTAGGTGATCACCCCGGGTATCCCCGGTTCGCCCACACCGGTGCCGCCCAGCTTCTCGTAGTGCACATCGTCCACGTAGTACTCCCCGTCGGCTGCGTTGGTGCCCGCATAGGCGAAGAAGTCGATCGAGCCGAGCGCATTGGTGCCCGCCGTGCCGTCGGTCTGGGTGTTGAAGGCCCAGGAATGCACCGGCGCCTGGTCCAGGTTGAAGGTGGCCGTCGGCGTCGCCTCATCCAGCAGGAAGGTCAGGTCCACCTGGAACCATTGACCATGCGGGTAAGGTGCCGAGGCCGTGTCCCCGGCGGCCGTCACCAGCACCGTGCCGTTGAGCCGGAAGACGAACTCCGCGGCGAACTCGACACCCGGGTTCTCCAAGTGCTGGATGTTGAAGTAGCCGCCCTTGCCCGCAGGGATGTACATCTTCCAGCTCAGCGTATAGCTCCCGTTGGCCGAATCGCCCAGCAGCAACAGGCAGTCCACCGGCCCGCCGGCCGCCGCGGTCTGGATCACAGCGATGCTCTGGGTGCCGCTGCTGGCATAGGCGTTGGAGATGGTGGCGTCCTCCGAGACCACACCACCGCTCCAGGTGGACCACTGCGCCGGGTTGGATGCCGCGATGGTGGAGCCCACCGTGTAGGACTCGAAGTCCTCGTTGACGATCACCTGGCCGGTCGCAACGGAGCCGGCGAGCGCGAAGCAAATCAAGGGTAAGGTTCGTTCCATGGTCATGGGTTTTATGGGTTCAGCGGTTGAAGATAGGACCGACCGTTGAACCATCCACACCCAAGGACCACCCACCCTTGCACCTCCAATGGAGGAAGGAAGGACAGCCACGATCACCCCTTCGACCGACCCGAGCGGCCCCCGACCTCCCTGGCCCGGCCTGACCGGCGACCATCCCGCAGGGAGGAAAGGGGCGAAAGGGTCCCGGAACCGTCCCGCGGTTGAATGCCGAACCGCCGCTGTTGCCAAGGTTCCGACGGTTCCGGTGCAGCCCGTAGGAAGCCGAAGCGAGGACGCAGGATCGGAGCGTTCGGCTATTCCCCGATGGGCGCAAAAAAGCCGGGCGGATTGCCCGGCTTTTTGTAGCCCGTAGGGGAATCGAACCCCTGTTTCATCCGTGAAAGGGACGCGTCCTAACCCCTAGACGAACGGGCCGCGATGTCAACCCTTTCGGATGGGGATCCCGAAAGGGCGGGCAAAAGTAATGCACGGAGCGATCGCCGCCAAATCAGGTCAGGTCGTCCACGTCCGCCTGGAACCGGAAGCCGAGCCGTTTGCCGGTGGTGAGCTGCAGGCCCGCGTTCAGCTCGTTCATCTCGCTCACGGTCACCTGGTTCACCTGGTCGTAGGGCGGGCTCAACAGGTCGAAGTCCAGCACGTAGATGATCGTGGAGTACACGACCTGCCGGAGCAGCTCGCGGTCCATGCGGTTGCCGGCCAGGTCGTTGTACAGGAAGCCCAGCTGCCGCTTGCCCTGCACGAAGAAATGGCCCTCCTTGTTGAGGAAGATGCGGCTCACCAGGTATCCGATGTCGCGTTCCCGGTTGTACTTGAAGGAGTCGCTCAGGAAGTTGTACACGTTGATGACGCCGAAGTAGCCGCGCTGCTCGTCCTCCTCGAGGTAGCTGGTCTTCCACAGGCTGTGCCCCTGGTCCAGCCGGAACACGTTGGTGTGCATGTGGAACACCACCAGGTCGCCCGCCACCCGGAGCTCGCAGGCCATCTCCCCCTTGTCGCGGTACTGGACGCTCACGCGTTTGTCGCGCTGGAGCATCTCGTGTTCCAGGTCCTCGGCCACCTCCAACAGCACTTCTTTCAGCTGGGCGAAAAGGGCCTGGATGTTCTGGTACACGTCCTGTTTCATGCCGCTCTTGTGCTGCAGCATGCGCAGGATCAGGTCGCGCGGCCCCGGGGCGGGTGCCGGCTCGGCGGGGGGGGTGGCTTTGCGGGGGCTCATCAGTAGGCGCGTGCGAAGAGGACGCGGCGGGGGCTCGGGCGGCCGGTGACCATGCAACTGCCCGGGACCGCCTCCCCGTCCAGGGGGATGCAGCGGATGGTGGCCTTGGTCTCCTCCTTCACGCGCGCCTCGGTCTCAGTGCTGCCGTCCCAGTGCGCCAGGATGAAGCCGCCCTCCTCGATGGCCGCCTTGAACTCCTCGTAGGTGTCCACCGCCCGGGTGTACCGCTCGCGCATGGCCAGCGCCTTCTGGTACAGGTTGTCCTGGATGGCGGTCAGCAGGTGCTCCACCTTCTCGGCGATGTCGGTGGCCTGCATCACCTGCTTCTCCAGGGTGTCCCTGCGGGCCACTTCCACCGTGCCGTTCTCCATGTCGCGCGGGCCGGCGGCGATCCGCACCGGCACGCCCTTGAGCTCGTGCTCGGCGAACTTCCATCCCGGCTTCTTGGTGTCGTCGTCGTCGAGCTTCACGCTGATGCCCCGGGCCCGCATGCCCTCGATCATCGGCCCCACGTAGGCCCGCAGCGCCTCCAACTGTTCCGCGCTCCTGGCGATGGGCACGATCACCACCTGCACGGGCGCCAGCTTCGGGGGCAGCACCAGGCCGTTGTCGTCGCTGTGGGTCATGATCAACGCGCCCATCAGGCGGGTGCTCACCCCCCAGCTGGTGGCCCACACGTGCTCCAGGCGGTTCTCCTTGTTGGTGAACTGTACGTCGAAGGCCCTGGCGAAGTTCTGCCCCAGGAAGTGCGAGGTGCCGGCCTGCAGGGCCTTGCCGTCCTGCATCATGGCCTCGATGCAGTAGGTCTCCTCGGCGCCGGCGAAGCGCTCGCTGGCCGACTTGATGCCCTTGATCACCGGGATGGCCAGCCACTCCTCGGCGAACCTGCGGTACACCTCCAGCATGCGCTCGGTCTCCGCGATGGCCTCCTGCTTCGTGGCATGGGCCGTATGGCCCTCCTGCCACAGGAACTCGGCCGTGCGCAGGAACAGCCGCGTGCGCATCTCCCAGCGCACCACATTGGCCCACTGGTTGATCAGCAGGGGCAGGTCGCGGTAGCTCTTGATCCAGCCCCGGTAGGTGTTCCAGATGATGGTCTCGCTGGTGGGCCGCACAATGAGCTCCTCCTCCAGCCTGGCCTCGGGGTCCACCACCACCCCGTGCTCCGGGTCGCTCTTCAACCGGTAGTGCGTCACCACGGCGCACTCCTTGGCGAAGCCCTCCACGTGGCTCGCCTCCTTGGCCAGGTAGCTCTTGGGGATGAACAACGGGAAGTAGGCGTTCACGTGGCCGGTGTCCTTGAACATGCCGTCCAGCGCGCGCTGCATCTTCTCCCAGATGGCGTAGCCGTGCGGCTTGATCACCATGCAGCCCCGCACGTCGCTGTGCTCGGCCATGTCGGCCTTCAGCACCAGGTCGTTGTACCATTGCGCGTGGTCGTCCGCACGCTTCGTCAGAATGTCCGCCATGAGAGCCGCCCGGTGGTATTATTTTTGATGTCGGTGAAGCGGCCAAAAGTACAGCAACGAAACCGCCCTTCCGGGCTTCATCCATTCGCCATGGACACCCTCCGACACACCTTGCGCACCGTACTGCCGGCCTCGTTGTTCGCCCTGCTGCTTCCCGCCTGCGGCAGCATGCTGGGGACCACCGCCACGCACGACGGGGTGTACGACCGGCCGTCCACGGAACCGGTGGCCGTGGCCGCCGCACCGGAGAGCGCACCGGACCCGGCACCGGCACCGGAGGCCCCCAAGACGGGCCAGGCGGATTACTACGACACGGCCGAGAGCCAGCGCTACAACGACCCGCGCAACTACTACGACATGACCTACAACGATCCGTACTACTACAACTACGGGCGGTTCGGGTTCGGCATGGGCGTGGGCACCTGGGGCAACGGGTGGGGCATGGGCGGCTCCTGGGGCTCGCCGGGGTGGAACGATCCATACTGGAACAACAGCTGGCAGAGCGGCTACGGCGCCTGGGGATGGAACAGCGGTTGGGGATGGAACAGCGGCTGGGGCTCCTGCTGGAGCTGCCCGTCCTACGGCTGGAACTACGGCTGGAACAGCGGCTGGGGGCCCTACACGGGCTACTACGGGAATTGCTGGAGCTGCTACCAACCCGTGATCATCTGGGACGGCACGGGCAGCCATCGCAGCGTGGTGGCCCACCGCGGCAGCCTGGGCGGTGGTGGTGCGGTCACCGGCGGCAACCGGGCCCCGGCCCGCGATCCGGTGGGGCTGCTGGGGCAGCCCGAACGGTACGCCCGCCAGGAACACCGCACCACGCACACCGCATCCCCGGC
>JABWBQ010000005.1 GCA_013360395.1 Flavobacteriales bacterium | reverse complement strand
CACCTGGGCGTCGGACAGCTGCGGCCACGGCGGCATCGACGGGCCGGCTGCGCACCACCAGGCCGTCGCAATCATCGAGCAGCGCCGCCTGCGGATGGTCGTGCGCGATGCAGGCATGGCCGGCCGCCCGGAGCCTTTCCGCCAGCACGGGATGGACCTCGTCCAGGAAGTGGATCCGCATCGTCAGGGGAACAGGCCGTACATGATGTGGCCCACGGTGAAGTAGGTGAGCAGGCCGAAGATGTCGTTGAGGGTGGTGACGAAGGGGCCGGTGGCCAGGGCGGGGTCCACCTTGGCGCGGTGGAGCAGCAGGGGGATGAGGGTGCCGAAGAGGGCGGCCGTGAGGATCACCGTGCACAGGGCGATGCTGACGGTGTAGCTCAGCGCCTGGCTCTGGCGCAGGGCGAGGTTGACGGCGAAGATGAGCGAACCGCAGATCAGGGCGGTGATCACGGCCACGCGCAGCTCCTTCCACAGGCGGGCGCGCACCTGCAGGTGGTGCAGGGTGCCGGCGGCCAGCCCCTGCACCACGATGGCGCTGGACTGCACGCCCACGTTGCCGGCGGTGGCGGCGATCAGGGGCATGAAGAAGGCCATCTTGGGGTCGATGCGCAGCTCCTCCTCGTAGATGCCGATGATCTGTGAGCTGAGCACGCCGCCGGCCAGGCCGATCAGGAGCCAGGGCAGGCGCGCACGGGTCTGCACGATGGGGCTGTCGGTGGCGTCCACGTCCTCGCTGATACCACTGGCCAGCTGGTAGTCCTCGGCGGCCTCCTCCTGCATCACGTCCATCGCGTCGTCGAAGGTGATGCGGCCCACCAGGCGGTCGTCCTTGTCCACCACGGGCAGCACCACGATGTCGTACTTCTTCATGAGGTTCACCACCTCCTCGGCCGGGGTGTCCACCCGCACGCGGACGACGTCGGTCTCGCAGATGTGCTTGATCAGGGTGCGGGTGCTCTCGGCGGTGAACAGCAGGTCCTTCAAGGGGAGGATGCCGACGAGCCGGGCGTCCTTGTCCACCACGTACACGGTGTACACGTGGTCCACTCCGGCGGCCTGCTGACGCATCTCCACGATGGCGCGGGCCACCGAGGCGTCGGCGCGCACGCTCACGAGCTCCTTGGCCATCAGGGCGCCGGCGGTGCCCTCCTGGTAGCGCAGCAGCTCCTCGATGTCATCGGCCTGTTCCTCGTCGTCGAGCAGGTCGAGCACCTCCTTGGCCTTGGCCTCGGAGAGGTCGGCCATCACGTCGGCGGCGTCGTCGGAGCTGATGTGGCCGATCACCTTGTCGGCGATCTCCTGGCTGGTGAGCCCTTCCAGCAGGCGCTCGCGGAGGTCCTCGTCGAGCTCCAGGATGGCCTCGGCGGCCGTCTCCTCCTCCAGCAGGCGCAGCACGTAGCGCGCCTCGTGGATGTTCAGCCGGCCCAGCACGCCCCCGATGTCGGAGGGGTGCAGCTCGCTGAGCACGGCCAGGATGTCCTGGTCGCGGCCCACGCCCACATCGCTCTGGATGCGGTCCAGCAAGCTTTTGGTGAGCTCGAACGACATGTGGGCGGATGGTCCATGGAGGCCCCGGCGGTGGGGCGGCCAAAGCTACGAAGGGGGCGGTGGCTCACCGCGGGGGGCGGCCTGCGGCGGCGGCCAGCTCCACGAAGGCCTCCACGGGCAGCTGCTCGGCCCGGCACCCGGCCACGGCCACGGGCAGGCCGCCCTCCAGACCGGGGAAGTGCCGCAGCGCGTTGGCCAGGGTCTTGCGCCGCTGGTTGAAGGCGGCCTTCACCAGGCGGTGGAACACGCCCTCGTCGCAGGCCAGGCGTGCGGTGGCGTTGCGCCGCAGGCGGATCACCGCGCTGCGCACCTTGGGGGGCGGGATGAAGGAACCGGGCTCCACGTGGAAGAGGAGCTCCACATCGTACCAGGCCTGCGCCAGCACGCTGGTGATGCCGTACACCCGCGATCCGTGCCCGGCGCGGATGCGGTCGGCCACCTCCTTCTGGAACATGCCCACCACCTCGGCGCAGCGGTCGCGGTGCTCCAGCACCTTGAAGACGATCTGGGTGCTGATGTTGTACGGGAAGTTGCCCACCACGGCGAAGGGCCCCTCCCCCAGCACGGCGGGGTCCAGCTGCAGGAAGTCGCCGTCGATGAGCCGCAGCTGCGGGTGTTCCGCGCGCAGGTGGGCCAGGCTCTCGGTGTCCACCTCGATGGCGGTGAGGTCGATGTCGGTGCGGCGCAGCAGATGGCGGGTGAGGGCCCCGGTGCCGGGCCCCACCTCCAGCACGTGGCGGTAGCCGCCGTGGCCGCTGAGGGCGGCGGCGACACGGGCGGCGATGGCGTCCTCCTTCAGGAAGTGCTGGCCCAGGTGCTTCTTGGGGCGGACGTGCATGGGGTGCGGGCGCGGGTCAGGCCGTGTGCAGCACTTCCAGCAGGGTGCGGAAGGCGGCGAAGCGGCCACCGTAGCGCTGCTGCGTCTCGGCCTGCAGACGCGCGGCGTGCCCGTCCCGGTAGCGCTCGTAGGTGGCCATGTCGGCGCAGGTGTATTGCACGGCGTAGGTGAGCCCCCCTTCATCGTCGGCCAGCACACGCATGATGCGGTGGTCCAGGAACAGGCCGGTGGCCATCACGTCGGGCACATGCACGGTGCGCATCCAGTGCAGCCACTCCTCGGCCACCTCGGCGTCCACGTTGATGGTCACGTTGTACACGATCATTGCGGCGGGGTGGCTTGGCCGTCGGTGGGCCCGGTGTCGGGGGCATCGCCGCGCAGGCGCCGGAAGCGGGCGCGGGCCTCGGGCACGAAGATGCTGCCCGGTTGTTCGAAGAGCAGTTTCTCGTAGAAGGACATGGCCTTGGCGGGGTCCTTGAGCTGCTCCTCGTACAGGCGGCCCAGCTCGAAAAGGGCGTTGTCCACGAGGATGTCCAGCGGGTGTTCGGCCACGATGCGTTCCAGGTATCCGGCGGCCTCGGCGTAGGCCTTGCGGTCGCGCGCGATGCGGTGGCGGAGGAAGAGCACATCGTCGGCGATGCCGTCCATGGGGTAGGCCCGGTCCAGGCTGTCGAGCACGGCCACGGCCTCGGGGAAGCGGCGCTGGAAGGTGAGCAGGTCGGCCTGAGCGAACAGGGCGAGGGGCGTGCTGTTGCTGTCGGCACCGATGTGGTCGCTGATCAGCAGGCTGAGCTCCATGGCGTCGTTGGCGATCAGCTTGGAGGTGGAGGCCTTCAGCACATCGAGCTGGCCCTTGGCCCACAGGAAGTCGCCGGCGTAGAAGCTCACCTTGGCGTTGCGCAGCCGTGCCTCGTGGCCCAGCGGGTCGTGCTTGAAGTCGAGGTCCACCTGGCTGTACAGCAGGGAGGCTTCCCAGATGTCGCCGTCGAAGAGGTGCACGTCGCCGAGCTGGAGCTTGATGCGGCCGCGGGCGGCGGCATCGATGTCGGGCAGTGCCAGGGCCTGTTCCAGCAGGGCGGTGGCCGCAGTGCGGTCGTTGAGGTAGTAAGCCTGCACGCGGGCGAGGTCCTCCATCAGTTCCAGGGTGGCCTTGCTGCGGCCCAGCTCGTCGAGGGTGGCCTCGTAGCGGGTGCGCAGGGCCGCGAGGTCGGCGGCGGGCGGGTCGGCCATGGCGGTGAGACGGGCCATTTCGGTGCGCACCTGCCCCATGCGGGCCTTGGCGTAGAGGCCGTCGCGCCGCCCCAGGCCCACCACGTGGTCATAGCACTTCATGGCCGTCGCGTGGTCGCCGTTGCCCAGGGCGATCCCGGCCAGGTCCATCAGCCGGGCGCCGCCCTCGTCGAAGCGCTTGTCCAGGGCCTTGCATTGCACGAAGGCACCCTCCAGGTCCTTCTGCTGGATGTACATCCAGATCAGCAGCTCCTGGTGGATGGAGCGCTCGGGGTTGCGCTGGATGCGGCGCAGCAGCTCGGTGCGCAGGGCGTCGGTGTTCCCGTCGCGGCGCGTGAAGTCGATGGCGCGCGAAAGGCCGTTCTGCACCGCCTGGATGTACCCTTCGTTCACGGTCAGCAGGTCCAGGTAAGCGCTCGTCATGGCGGGCACATCCCCCTTCATGGCGTACAGGTTGGCGATCTCGAACTGGAACCCCGGCCCCTCCTTCAGCAGGCGCTGGCCCCGCTGGTAGGCCTCCAGGGCCAGGTCGTGCTCGTTGTGGCGGATGAAGGCGTTGGCCACCTGCCGGATGCCGTTCTGATCGGCCCGCATGCCGCGCAGCACCTTCTCGAACTGTTGCCGCGCCTTGTCCTCCTCCCCGGCCAGCCGCAGCACCACGCCCAGGTCCACCGCGTAGCGCGGGTCGCTGTCCCGCTTCATCTGCTCGCGCGCCAGCTTCTCGGCACGGGGATAGTCCTTCAGGGCGAGGTGGCTCTTGTAAAGCTGCTCGTAGAAGAAGGCGTTGGGCTGCCTGCGGTAGAGGCGCTCGTAGTACAGGATCGCCTTCTCGTGGTCGCCGGACTGGAAGTACTGCGCGGCGAGCTGCTCATCGGTGCCGTCCTGCGCACGCACGGGCACGGAGGCCGCAGCGAGCAGCAGCAGGGCCGGCAGCAGCAGCACGCGCATCATGGGGCGGGGTCGGGCGCGGCCAGCAGCTCGGCGATGGCGCGGTGTCGGGCCTCCCACTCGCGCCGGCAGGTGCCCGCGCTGCGCGTCACGGTGGTCACCCCTTTCTCCAGGCGGTCCAGCTCCATGCGCTCCTGCTGCAGGTAGGTGGTGCGCGGCCCCTCGGGCAGCAGGTCGCGCCCGATGTCGTGGCGCAGATCGGCCAGCTGGACCTTGCTGCGCTCCAGGCCCTCGCGCAGTTCGGCGGTCCGCTTGCGCACGCGCCCCAGGGAGCGGTCCATGGCGCGGTAGTAGTTGCCGATGGGCACGGCCTGCTCCCGGGCCATGGTGTCCTTCAGCAGTTCCTCCAGGGCGGAACGCTGGCCGCGGAACACGGAATCCATGCGGTCGTAGGCCGCCAGGTCGATGGTGTCCACGATGCGTTTGAGGCTGTCGGCGCGGCGCAGCATCACGTCCACCTCGGCGAGCAGCTCGGGGTGCGCGTTGCGGGTGCAGGCGCCCAGCGCAAGCAGCAACGTGGCGAGCAGGGCGATCGGTGCGTGGCGGCTCATCGGGTGATGCGGTCGAAACCGGTGTAGGGTCGCAGGGCCTCGGGGATGCGGATGCCGTCCGGCGACTGGTTGTTCTCCAAAAGGGCGGCCACGATCCGGGCCAGGGCCAGGGCACTGCCGTTCAAGGTGTGTGCCAGGCGCGGTTTCTTGTCCTCGCCGCGGTAGCGCAGCTTCAGGCGGTTGCTCTGGAAGGTCTCGAAGTTGCTGATGCTGCTCACCTCCAGCCAGCGTTGCTGGGCGGCGCTGAACACCTCCATGTCGTAGGTGAGCGCGCTGGCGAAACCCATGTCGCCACCGCAGAGCAGCAGCTGGCGGAAGGGCAGCTCCAGGTCGCGCAGCAGGCCCTTCACGTGCTCGACCATCTCCTCGAGCGCGGCGTAGCTGTCCTCGGGCCGTTCCACGCGGACGATCTCCACCTTGTCGAACTGGTGCACACGGTTGAGGCCGCGCACATGCGCGCCGTAGCTGCCGGCCTCGCGGCGGAAACAGGGGGTGTAGCCCACGTTGCGGATGGGCAGCCGCGCGGCGTCGACGATCTCGTCGCGGTACAGGTTGGTGATGGGCACCTCGGCCGTGGGGATCAGGTAGAGGTCGTCCACCGTGGCGTGGTACATCTGGCCCTCCTTGTCGGGCAGCTGGCCGGTGGCGTAGGCGCTGGCGCCGTTCACCAGGTGCGGCGGAATGATCTCGCGGTAGCCGGCGGCCGTGGCGCGATCGAGGAAGAAGGCGATGAGGGCGCGCTGCAGCCGGGCGCCCTGGCCGCTGTACACCGGGAAACCGGCGCCGGTGAGCTTCACGCCCAGGTCCATGTGCAGGATGCCGTACTCCTCGCCCAGCTCCCAGTGGGGCTTGGCGCCGGGGCCCAGCGCGGGGATGGCGCCCTCCTGCACCACCACCACGTTGTCCTCCGGGGTGCGGCCGGCGGGCACGCGGTCCGCGGGGGCGTTGGGGAGGGTGAGGAGGTGGTCGGTGAGGGCGCGCTCGGCGGACTCCAGGACGGTGCGCAACTGGTCCATGCCCTCTTTGAGCATGGTGCTCCGGGCCTTGGCGGCCTCGGCCTCGGCTTTCCGGCCGGCCTTCATCAGCTCGCCCACCGAACGGCTCAGGGCGTTGATCTCGGCCTGGCGGTCGTCCACGGCCACCTGGGCGGCACGGCGTTCCTCATCCAGTTGGCGGGCGCGGTCCAGCGCGGCGCGGGCATCGATGTTGCGTTTCGCGAGGCGCCGTTCGGCCTCGTCAGCCTGGTTGCGCAGGAAGGTCAGTTCGAGCATGCGGGCGGTGGACGGTGAAAGGGCAAAGGTAGCGGGTGGGCCGGGGGACCTGGGGGCGCCGGCCCCGGAACGCGAACGACCTCCGGGGTCGCCGGAGGTCGTTCAACAGGGAGGTCGGGGATCAGGCCTTGGCCTTCTCGCCGGGGATGACGCTGACGAAGCTGCGCTCGCCGCGCTTGGTGCGGAACTCCACCACGCCGTCCACCAAGGCGTACAGGGTGTGGTCCACGCCGATGCCCACGTTCTTGCCGGGGTGGTGCTTGGTGCCGCGCTGGCGGACGATGATGTTGCCGGCCACGGCCTGCTGGCCGCCGTAGATCTTCACGCCGAGGCGTTTGCTGTGGCTCTCGCGACCGTTGCTGGTGCTGCCTTCACCTTTCTTGTGTGCCATGCTTTGGACGCCGTAGCCCGGCGTAGGCGTTGCTGGTCAGGGATTGAGCGATGGTGCCTGGATGGCGCTTAGTTCTTGCTGTCCTTCTTGGGGGCGGCTTTCTTGGCCGCGGCCTTCTTGGCGGGCGCCGCCTTCTTGGGGGCGGCTTTCTTGGCCGGGGCGGCTTTCTTGGCGGGCGCCTTGGCGGCCTTGGGAGCGGCCTCCTTCTTGGCCTTGGGAGCGGCGGCCTTCACGGCCTTGGGGGCGGGCGCCGTGCTCTTGCTGGCGTCGAACTTCTCGCCCTTGCCGAGGATGGCCTCGATCCACAGCTCGGTGATGGCCTGGCGGTGGCCGTTCATCTTCTGGTAGCCCTTGCGGCGCTTCTTCTTGAACACCAGCACGGTGTCGCCCTTGCTGTGCGCCAGCACCTTGGCCGCCACGCGCGCACCGTCCACGGTGGGGGTGCCCACGCTCACGGTGGAGCCGTTGCTCACCAGCAGCACCTGGTCCAGTTCCACGTGCTTGCCGGCCTCGGCGGCGAGGCGGTGCACCTTCAGCTTCTGGCCGCCCTGCACCTTGTATTGCTGGCCGAGGATGTTGATGATGGCGTACATGTTCTCCGAAATGGGCTGCAAAGGTAGATCCCCGGCGCGATCCGGCCAACTGGTCGGGCCGCTTCTTCCGATCCCGGGCGTCGGACGCCGGAATTACTTCAGTTTGAACGCCTTGCGCACCGCGTCCACGGCGTTGAGCTCCTCCCAGGGGAACAGCTTCACTTTCACGGTGACCATCTTGCCGGCGTTGTTGAAGGTCTTGTTCACCTCCCGGCATTCACGCCCCATGTGCCCGTAGGCGGCGGTCTCGCTGTAGATGGGGGTGCGCAGTTTGAAGCGCTGCTCGATGAAGTAGGGGCGCATGTCGAACTCCTTCATGCCGCCGATCACCCTGGCGATCTGGCCATCGTTCAGCTTCACCTTGGCGGTGCCGTAGGTGTTCACGTAGAAGCCCACCGGCTTGGCCACACCGATGGCATAGGCCACCTGCACGAGGCACTCGTCGCACACGCCGGCCGCCACCAGGTGCTTGGCCACGTGGCGCGCCGCGTAGGCCGCACTGCGGTCCACCTTGCTGGGGTCCTTGCCGCTGAAGGCACCACCGCCGTGCGCGCCCTTGCCGCCGTAGGTGTCCACGATGATCTTGCGGCCGGTGAGGCCGGTGTCCCCGTGCGGACCGCCGATCACGAACTTGCCGGTGGGGTTGATGTGGTAGGCGATGTCCTTGCCGAAGAGGGCCTGCACCCGCTTGGGCAGCTTCTTGATCACCCGCGGGATGAGGATGTTGATCACATCGGCCTTGATCTTGGCCAGCATCCTGGCCTCCTTGTCGAAGTCGTCGTGCTGGGTGCTCACCACGATGGCGTCGATGCGCTTGGGCGTGTGGTCGTCGTTGTACTCGATGGTCACCTGGCTCTTGGCATCGGGGCGCAGGTAGGGCATCGGGCTGTTCTTCTCGCGGCGGATGGCGGCCAGTTCACGCAGCAGCAGATGGCTCAGTTCCAGCGGCAGCGGCATGTAGGTGTCGGTGTCGCGGCAGGCGTAGCCGAACATCATGCCCTGGTCGCCGGCACCCTGATCCTCCGCCTTCTTGCGCACCACGCCCCGGTTGATGTCCGGGCTCTGCTCGTGGATCGCGCTGAGCACGCCGCAGCTGTGCGCCTCGAACATGTATTCGCTCTTGGTGTAGCCGATACGCTCGATCACCTCGCGGGCGATCTGCTGCACGTCGAGATAGGCCTCGCTCTTCACCTCGCCGGCGAGCACCACCTGGCCGGTGGTCACCAGCGTTTCGCACGCCACCTTGCTCTGCGGGTCGAAGGCGAGGAAGTGGTCGATGAGGGCATCGCTGATCTGGTCGGCGACCTTGTCGGGGTGGCCTTCGCTGACGGATTCGGAGGTGAAGAGGTAGGGCATGGCGCTTTTGCTAAGCGGGGGCAAAGAACGGTGTTTCGGCACGATGCCCCCGCATCGGCGTGGAAGGAGGCCGGGCCGACCAGGCTCGGACCGCCCATCGCCGCCGCCCGGGAGAGGAGCGCGCAACGCGGTGGGCGTGCAAAAACCCGAGCGTCCCGGCCGCATGGGCGGCGGCACCCCGGCCCCGGACCTCCGGCCGTCCCCCCGGGCCGCCGTCGCCCGAACGGGGCGACCGTCGCATCAGGACTACTTTTGCCCCCACGCCATGACACCCATGTTCCGAACCACGCTCTTCGCCACCCTGCTGCTCGCCCTCCCTGCCGGACCCGCCCAAGCCCAGGCCTTCCAGGCCGGGGACAACGCCGTGGGCATCGGGGTGGGCGTGGGCGGCAGCTACTACCGCTACGGCAGCTACTACGGATTCCGCCCCACCCTGTCCCTGCTCTACGACCGGGGCACGGCCATCCCCGTGGGCCCCGGCGTGCTGGGCATCGGCGGCTTCTTCTCCTACACCAACCGCCGCGTGTACAACGACTACATCTACTGGGTGGAGGACCGCCGGTACGACTTCTGGAGCTTCGGCCTGCGGGGCACCTACCACTGGAACAGCTGGCACAAGGTGGAGAACTGGGATGTGTACGCCGGCATCGGCCTGGGGGCCACCATCACCACGCGCACCGACCGGTCCACCTATTCGAACACCTATTACGAGAACCTGTACACGCGGCACTTCAACGCCCGCAACCCGGTGCGCTCCTCGCTGTTCGTGGGCACGCGCTACTACTTCACGGACTTCCTGGGGGTGTTCGCCGAGGTGGGCTACGACACGGCCTTCCTCACGGGCGGCCTGCAGCTGAAGTTCTGACCGGACGGCCGGCTCACCCCTTTGTGAGCTCCTTGAAGACCTCCTCGAGGCCCCGGGTGCTCTTCTGCATGGTAAGCACCTTGCGGCCCTGGTCCACGGCGAACTGGAACACGGCGGGGCGCACGTCCTGGTCGCGGGCATGACCGATGGCCCAGCGCACGGGGCTTTCCCGGCGGGCCTGCACCACCCCGGGGATGGCCAGCAGCTGCTGCGTGGGCACGCTGCCGTCGAACTCCACCTCCAGCACCTCCAGGTCGCGCTGGGCGCTGCGCAGGCGGTCGGCACGGTCGTCGGCCACGAGGCGCCCCCGATCGATGATGATGACCCGCTCGCAGATGGCCTCCACCTCCTGCATGATGTGGGTGCTCAGCAGCACGGTCTTGTCGCGGCCCACGGTACGGATCAGCCCGCGCACCTCCTCCAGCTGGTTGGGGTCCAGGCCGCTGGTGGGCTCGTCCAGGATGAGCACCTGCGGATCGTGCACCAGCGCCTGGGCCAAGCCCACCCGCTGGCGGTAGCCCTTGCTGAGCGCCCCGATACGCTTGTGCTGCTCGCGCTCCAGGCCCACCAGCCCGATCATCTCGCGCACCCGCGCCCGCCGCTGCTTCAACCCGTGCACACCGGCCATGAACTCCAGATACTCCCGCACGTAGAGGTCCACGTACAGCGGGTTGTGCTCCGGCAGGTAGCCCACCTTGCGGCGCACTTCCATGCCCTCCGAACGGATGTCGTGCCCGCACACGCTGGCCTCACCGGATGTGGGCGGCAGGTAGCAGGTGAGCACCTTCATCAGGGTGCTCTTGCCGGCGCCGTTCGGCCCCAGGAAGCCCACCACGCCCGGCTTCGTCAGCTCGAAATGCACGTCGTCCAGCGCTTTCTGCCGGCCAAAGACCTTGGTGATGCCGCGGACGGAGATGGACATGCAGGCACAAAGGTACCCGCAGGGGCCGGTACGTCCGCGCGGCAGGGTCCCGGCGCACGGCTTCCGCAGCCGCACCACACCACGCGGATCGCGCCGATCTTTGCGCGATGCCCTCCGGCCTCGTGATGCGCTCCACCGGCAGCCGCTACCTCGTGCGCGGCGACGACGGGACCCTGCACGAGTGCGTGGCCAAGGGCAACCTGCGCATCAAGGGCTGGAAGAGCACCAATCCGGTGGCCGTGGGGGACCGCGTGGACTTCACCCCGCAGGCGGACGCCGACCACCCCGGCGCCATCACCGACCTGCACGACCGCCGCAACTACCTGGTGCGCCGCAGCGTGAACCTGAGCCACCACCGCCATGTGATCGCCGCCAACCTGGACCAGGCCCTGCTGATGGTGACCGTGGCCCGCCCGCGCACGTCCTACGGCTTCATCGACCGCTTCCTGGTGACGGCCGAGGCCTACCAGGTGCCCGTGGTGCTGGTGGTGAACAAGGTGGACGACCTGGCCGACGCGGAGATGGAGGACCTGGCCGAGGTGGTGGACACCTACCGCCAGGCCGGCTACCGCGTGCTGATGACCTCGGCACGCACCGGCGCCGGGGTCGGGGACGTGCGGGCGCTGCTCACCGGCAGGGTGACCCTGGTGGCCGGGCACAGCGGGGTGGGCAAGAGCACCTTGATCAATGCCATCGACCCCGCCCTCGACCTGCACACGGCCGCCATCAGCCACGCCAGCGAAAAGGGGCAGCACACCACCACCTACGCCGAGATGTTCGAACTGGGCGTGACGCGTGAACAGCCTGATGCTGCGCCACCCCGGCACGCGCCCTCCCCGACTTTCCTCATCGACACACCCGGCATCAAGGGCTTCGGCCTGGTGGACCTGAAGGCGGAGGACATCGGCGACCAGTTCCCCGAGATCTTCCGGCTGAAGGCGGCGTGCCGCTTCAACAACTGCCTGCACAAGGACGAACCGGGATGCGCCGTACGGGCCGCCCTGGACGCGGGCGACCTGGCCCCCAGCCGCTACCGCAGCTACCGCGACATGCTGGAGGGCATCGACGAAGAAAGCCCCTACCGACTGGATCGTACCGAAGAATGATGCGTACACCCACGCTCCTCCCCCTGCTCCCCGTCCTGGGCCTTTGGTCCTGCACGGCCACGCAACCCCTGGCCGTGGACCCCGAGGCCGCGGCCACACGCGAGCTCGTCACCCAGAACGTGAACGCCACCCTCTACCAGAACGCCTCGGCCGAAGTGGCCTGGCTGTTCGAACAGGGGTATGCCTTCGCCCGGCTGAAGCTCGACGCCAACCTGGCCACGGCCGACAGCCTGCCCCCCGCGGTGATCGTGGACGTGGACGAGACCGTGCTGGACAACAGCCCCTACGAGCTGGAGAACATCCGCGCCGGCCGCACCTACACCCCGGCCACCTGGAAGCAGTGGACGGCGCGCGCCGAGGCCAAAGCCCTGCCGGGCGCGGTGCAGTTCCTCAACTACGCGGCCTCGCGCGGCTGCGCCGTGTACTACATCACCAACCGCGATGCGGACGAGAAGCAGGCCACCATCGCCAACCTGGCCCGGCTCGGCTTCCCCATGGCCGACAGCGTGCACGTGCGCACCATGGAGGGCACCAGCGACAAGACCGCCCGTCGCGATGCCGTGGGAAGATCGCACCGCGTGGTGCTGCTGGTGGGCGACCAGCTCACCGACTTCGACCAGGTGCTGAAGGACCGCAGCACGGACCTGGGCCTGCCCACGATGTACCGCATGGCGGACCAGCTGTCGCGCCTGTTCGTGCTGCTGCCGAACGCCACCTACGGCTACTGGCGCGACGGCATCACCGGCAAGGGCACCGCCGTGGAAAAGAGCGGCCGCGTGCGTACCTTCATCGACCAACGGGACCGTTAGGCGATGCGCGCGGTGGTGCAGCGGGTGGACGGAGCCGCCGTGCACATCGACGGCGCGGAACACGCCCGCATCGGCCGCGGGCTGCTGGTGCTGCTCGGCGTGGAGGTGGGCGACACCCCCGCGGACGCCGAGTGGCTCTGCGGCAAGATCGCCCGCCTGCGCATCTTCCCCGATGCGGAGGGCGTGATGAACCTCGACGTCACCCAGGTGGGCGGTGAGCTGTTGCTGGTGAGCCAGTTCACCCTGCATGCCGCCACGGCCAAGGGCAACCGGCCCAGCTACATCCGCGCGGCGCGCCCCGAGGAGGCCGTGCCGCTCTACCTGCGCGCCAAACAGTTGCTGGCCGCCGCCGTGGGGCGACCGGTACGCACCGGCGAGTTCGGCGCCGACATGCAGGTGGACCTGCGCAACGACGGGCCCGTCACCATCATCATCGACAGCCGGGTCAGGGAGTGAGGGCCTCCTCCACCAGCAGGCGCACGGCACGCCGCGCATCGCCCTCCCCCACCACCACCAGGTGCAGGCCCCGGGCCCTGTCGCCCAGCACCACCTCCGACCGCCCCGGCCCGGCCGGCCGGCGTGCAAAGGCCACGGCCCTTCCCTGCGCGTCGAACACCTGCACCGGCGCACCCTCGCAGGCCACGGTGAAGCGGCCCGTGCACGGGTTCGGCGCGATGCCCGTCCACGCCCCGGTCCACACAACGCTCACCACCGGCCCCGTGGCGATGCTGCCATCGTGGTGCAGCGTGCGCAACCGGTAGAAGTTGGTGCCCGGGGTCGGGCCGGCATGCGTCCAACGGTACACGCGCTCCTGCGCCGGGCCGCCCACGGCCGCCACCTCGGTGAGCGTGGCCCACGCGTCGGGGGCCAGGTCCGTGCCGTGGTCGATCAGGTAGGCCGCCACGCCCTCTTCACCGGCCGTGCGCCAGACCAGCTCCACCCCGGCCTCCATGGCGTCGGCGGTGAAGCCCGTGAGCGTGATGGGCAGCACGATCGGAACGCAGCTCACGGTGGCCGTGCCGCCGAACTCCAGCGGCACCAGGGTGGTGACGCTGCTCCAGTTGCTGAAGCAGATGATGTATTGCTGGCCCGCCAGCACGTTGAGCGGCGGCTCGAAGTTGCCCGCATCGCCGCCCGGGGGCACGGAGGACGCCAGCCCGGTGCCGCCGAACGCGGCGTTGTTCCAGTTGCAACGCACCGGCGCCACCGTGTTGGCCATCACGGCCGCGCAGGTGCCCGGGGTGTAGGGGTACATGATCCAGTCGTAGAAACCGGCCTGGCTGCCCAGCCCGCCGAAGGTGAACTCCAGCGACCCTCCCCCGCTGATGTTGATGACCATCCAGGTGCTGTTGAGCTCGTTGTTGCGCAGGCAACCCCAGTTGTCGCTGCCCCAGCTGCTGTACGCCAGGTCGCCCAGCAACAGGTCGGGGTTGCCCAGGGAACCCAGCGGCGGGATCTCATTCAGGCTGCCGATGCCGTTGGGGTCGATCTGGAAGCTGTAGTTGGTGCAGATGTTCACCGCCTGCGGGCAGTCGCTGGCCGTCACCGGCCCGCCGCTCACCGCACAGTTGGTCGTTGGGCTCAGGTCGATCCCCTGCTGCCCGATGCTGCCCGTGGCCAGCGTGCCCGTGCCCACCGTGGCCCCTCCCCCATCGGTCAGGGTCCACGTGGCCCCGTTCCAGCCGTCCCCGAAACTGTCGAACAGCTGCATCACATAGCAGCCCGTGTCCAGGCACAGCACCTGCGTGCTGGGCGCGAAGCCCGTGGCCACGATGGTCACACCGCCCACCAGGTTCCAGCTCACCTCTCCCGGATAGCTGCCGGCGGTCACGTTCAGGGTGTAGTTGCTGCAGTTGGTCCCGCCGCAGCCGCCTCCAAGGTTCACCTGGGCCGTGCCGAAGGCGCCGTTGGACAGGGTGCCCGAGCTCACGATCGTGTTGGCCGGCTGCACGCGCACCACGAAGGTCGCCCCGTTCCAGCCGTCGCCGAAGAGGTCGTACATGTACATGGTGTAACAACCGTTCGGCAGGCACACGGCAACGGTCTGCGGCGCGATGCCACTGGCCACCGTCACACCCAGGTCGTTCACCAGTTCCCAGTCGATCTCGTAGTCCCATGTACCACCACCCACGGTGATGGTGTAGTTGGTGCATTGCGCCGCCGCACGTGTGCCGCCCAGGCCCGCCAGGAGCAGGATCGGCAACATGTGGCGCAGGGGTCTCATCGCGCGGCGGGGGGATCTTCGCAGGTGCGCGGGTCGAGGTGGCGGAAGGAGGCGCCCTGCACCGGGCCGGTCCGTACGCAACGCAGGCCCATGCCCAGCGGGGCGATGACCTCCTCCAGCTGGGCCTCGGTGACCGTGCCGCCCGCATGGAGGTGCAGCAGCAGGTTCCGGGTGTTGTGGTCCACCCGGCACATCTCCACCCCGGGCAGCTGGCGGATCAGCAGGGCGGCCTCGTGGGCGTGCTGCGGACTGCGCACCCCATCCACCACCGCCTGCACCTGCTGCCGCGTATCCTGCGCCGAAAGCCGTGCCCAGGCCGCGAGCATCAGCGCGATCAGCAGACCTTTGTGCAAAAGTCGGCTCGCCATGGCGGTGGAAGATAACGATCCCGGAATAAATGGCCCCCTCCCGCTGACCCAGCTCCAGGCCGAAGTGGAGCGGTGGATCGGCACGGTGGGTGTGCGCTACTTCGACCCCCTCACCAACATGGCCATGCTTAGCGAGGAGGTGGGCGAGGTGGCCCGCATCATGGCCCGGCGCTACGGGCAGCAGAGCGAGAAGGAAAGCGACCGGGCCAGGGACCTCGGCGAGGAGCTCAGCGATGTGCTGTTCGTGGTGCTGTGCCTGGCCAACCAGACCGGCACCGACCTGCAGACAAGCTGGGCCCGGCGCATGGCCGCCAAGACGACGCGCGATGCCGAACGGCACCGTGGCAACCCGAAACTCCGCTGATCCCGGCAAGCCCCAAGGTGCACCCGGCCATGCGACCACCCCGCGTCCATTCCGACGCGCGCGACCCACGGCCGTTCCCACCCTTCCCAACTCATCGTTCCCCGAAGAAGCTCTTCCTCGCCGCCACCGTCCCCGTGGGCCGCACGATGGTGACCACGCCCTCGCCCTGATACAAGTCATCCACCTCCACCACCACGCGCTCGCCCGGGCGGATGTTGGGCAGCGGATAAGCGCGGGTGTTGTGCCAATCGCCGATACTGTCGCTCAGGTAAAGCACGTAGCCGCTGGCCTTGTGCTGCGGCAGGCCGATGTTGCCGAAGAGCAGCACGTTGCGTTTGCCGGGTGCGCCGCCGCGCAGGGAGTGGATCTCGATCGGTGAGGACAGGTCGCGCAGCACTTCCATCGAGGGCTTGGGCTTGCCGTACATGTCGTACACGCCATGCACACGCCGCCGGAAGCGGCCGGGCTCAGGCGTTCCGGGGTAGTGCGTGCGGTAATCGGTGAGGTCGAAGTAGATGGCGCCCTGGATGTAAGGCTTGCTCTCGTAGAGCGCCATGTGGTAGATGAGGTCGTGGATGCGGCGCGCATCGCCACCTGCGAAGTTGGGCTCGCACAGGCCGAACTCCGAGATGAAGAAGGGCAGCGTGGGATAGGTGGCGTGGATGCTGTCCAGGTGCAGGCCCACCGCGCCCGTGGGCAGCTCCCACCACGAGCCGCCGTACTCGTTCATCATAAGCAGATCGCCGTGGGCGGCAGCATCGGGCACGAAGCCCGGCTCGCCCGCATAGGACTCGGTGAGCGAGTTGCTCACGTAGGTGGCGTAGCGCGTGGGATCCAGTTCGCGTGTGCGATCGAGCAGCGTCTTGATCATCTGCGACATGCGCGGGTCGCGGGCGCGCAGCTCGTTGCCCACGCCCCAGGCGAAGATGCTCGGGTGCGATCCCAAGTTCGCGATCATCGCCTCCAACTGCCGCATGGCGATGCCCTGTGCGGTGTCGTTGGCGGGCGTCTCCGGACCCCACAGCGGCAGCTCCTGCTGCACCAGGATCCCGTGTCGATCGCAGACGTCGAAGAACACGTCGCCCTGCTGGAAATGCTGGCGGCTGAAGATGCAGTTCACCTCCTTCATCAGCCGGCCCATGGCGCGGATCAGGCTGTCCGGTTCGGCGAGGCCGTGGTCGGGGTTGGAGCCCGCGGTCCACTCCACGCCCATCAGCTTCACCGCTTCGTCGTTCAGGTGCACCTGGCCATCGCGGATCTCCACCGTGCGGAAACCCACGTTGGTCGTTACCGCATCCACGGTATTCGCTCCCTTCCGCACTGTGACTTCCACCCGGTACAAATTGGGCCGGTCGAAATGCCAGGGCTTCACCCTGCCCAGGTCAAGATCCACAGTGGCCGTGTTGCCCTGCCATGTGGGCACCAGCTCCCGCTCCAGTATCACCTTCGCTGTGGGCTGGTTCTCTTCCGTGATGCGCACGCCTATGCGGATATCGTTCGCACGATCGAAGACCGCTTGCAGGCGCAGTTGGCCGGTGCTGTCCGCGAGGTGGAGCGTGGGCACGGTTCGCAGGTGGTGCACGTGTGGCGTGCCGCTCACGATCAAACGCACCGGACGGATGATGCCTCCGTCGTTGGGCCAGTCGAAGGAGGAGCCGTGCGGCAGCTTGTCGCCCGCGTAGGCATTGTTCACCAGCACGGCGAGCAGGTTCTCCCTGCCGTAGCGCAGTTTGCCGTTCAAGGCGATGCTGAACTTATTGAAGCCGTCGCCCAGATGCTCGCCCACCTTCTGCCCGTTGAGGTACACGATGGCGCTGTGGTTCACCGCACCGAACTCGAGCGTCACGAACCTGCCTTTCCATTCCGCCGGCACCTTCACGCTGCGTTGGTACCAGGCCCAGCCGTAGTGGTGCTGATGTGCCTCTTCCACGTTCCAGGTATGCGGCACCTGCACCGTGCGGGCATGCGGGATCGGCTTGCCCTTCCAAGGCTCCTTGTGCGGCGCATCGCTGCCGATGGCGAATCGCCAATCGGCGTTGAGCGCGATGGTGTCGCGTTGGGCGAGTGCGGGGAGGGCGAGGAAGAGCAGCAGGAGCGCGAGGAGAAGGAGGCGGGACATGGGTGCAGCGGAGGGGAGGACGAAGACGAAGGTCGGTGGAGAATGGCGAACCCTATCATAGCACATCGAACTTGATCCAGACACGGACCTCGTCACCACGTTCACGTGACCACATGGCCCCGATGCATCGTCCGACCGAAGCCGTGGTCATGCGCGGAACCTGCGACTCGGATGAGCGACCTGAATGCCCAAGCTCGAATTCCTTGGTTACAGGCTCTTGTACGGTGGAGGTGATATTGCCATCTGGTTCAAGCCGATCCTTCCTATGATGTTCAAGTCGTGCTCCAAAGCAACCAGGGCATTTCATTGAATACCACCAACCGCATGCGCTCAACGTGTGTGCATCACGGTCCTATCGATCGGGCTCGTGGCCAGGAGGCGCCAGGAATGACGCCGTGACAGAAGGGAACAGGTCGGATGCGGATCTTTGGACGAACGGCCTTGTGATCCGCATGCGCATCCTCAAGATCATACACGGATACCCGCCCTTGTACAACGCAGGGTCCGAGGTGTACAGCCAGAGCATCTGCAACGAGCTGGCGAAGCGCCATGAGGTGCTGGTCTTCACCCGCGAGGAGGATCCTTTTACAGCGGACTTCACCTTTCGTCGCGTTCAGGATGGAGTTGGTCCGGAGCGCATCCTGGTCAACATGCCCCGTGGCAAGGACGGTTATCGCCATCGGGAGTTGGATGAACGATTCGCCGAAGTGTTACACGGTTTCAGGCCTGATGTCGCCCACATCGGACACCTGAATCACTTGTCCACGGGCATTGTGGATGTGCTCAAGGAGGCAGGCATACCGATCGTGTTCACCCTGCACGACTTCTGGTTGATGTGTCCACGCGGGCAGTTCCTCCAACGCAACTTCGGAGGAGGGATGGTGCATGCCCTATGCGACGGACAGGATGACCGAAAGTGCGCGCTATCCTGCTATGCAGCCTTGATATCCGGTACCGAGGATGACCAGGAGCGGGAGATCGCCCATTGGACCGCATGGATACATCGCCGCATGATCGAGGCCCGGCGAATATGTGAGCAGGTCGATCGCTTCATCGCCCCCTCTCTATACCTACGGGACAGGTTCATCCGCGATCTCGGCATCGCAGCGGACAAGGTCCAGTACCTCGACTATGGCTTCCCCTTGCACTACCTGACCCCTTCGTTGGAGCGGACCCAGGCCAACAAGTACCGTTTCGGGTACATCGGTACACATATCCCCGCCAAAGGGGTGAACCTCCTGATCGAAGCCTTCGATGGCTTGGAGAAGCTAGCTGAGTTGCACGTCTGGGGTGCCAAGGACGAGCAGAGCACCCGGGCGTTGATGAGCATGGCCGAAGGCCGGAACGGCATACACTTCCACGGGTCCTATGTCAACCAAAACCTGGCGAACTCGGTCTTCTCGCAGGTGGATTGCATCGTGGTGCCCTCGATCTGGATGGAGAACTCACCCTTGGTGATCCATGAAGCACAAGCATGCCATATCCCGGTGATCACGGCCGACGCCGGTGGTATGGCGGAGTTGGTGGCCCACCAGGTGAACGGGCTCCTGTTCGAACACCGGTCTGCGGATAGCCTGGGCCATTGGATGCGTTGGGCCATCCAGCACCCGGGCAGCATGGATCGCCTTGGTCGTCGCGGATATCTCCATTCAGCCGATGGCGCAATACCAAGCATAGAGGAGCATTGCAAAACCCTCGAGGACATCTATACCCAACTGAAGCAAACCACATGAGCGCATTCTGGCGGATCACCCTCGACACCAATCCTGAGGATTGCAACCTGCACTGCACCATGTGCGAGGAGCACAGCGAATACAGCGATTTCATGGAGCGCCTGTATGACCGTACCGGTATCAAGCGTCGGCGGATGCCTTTCGGGATGGTCCGCAAGGTGATGGAGGAAGCCGCCGCAATGGGCGTTCGCGAAGTCATTCCATCCACCATGGGCGAGCCCCTCCTGTACCGCCAATTCGATGAACTGCTCGCGCTCGCAGCCGAGCTCGGCATGAAGGTGAACCTGACGACCAACGGCACTTTCCCACGACGAACAGTGGAGGATTGGGCTGCACGTATCGTACCGGTCGCATCGGATGTGAAGATCTCATGGAACGGTGCCACCAAGGCTACCGCGGAAACGGTGATGAAGGGCTTGAATTTCGAACGGGCCATTGACCATGTTCAACGCTTCATCCAATACCGGGATGCGCATTTCGCAGCGAGCGGGCACTACTGCCGTGTGACCTTCCAGCTCACCTTCATGCAGAACAACATGCACGAGCTACCGGATATCATCCGTCTTGCCGCCGACCTGGGTGTGGATCGTGTGAAGGGTCATCATCTGTGGGCGCATTTCAAGGAGATCGAGCACCTGAGCTTCAAAAACTCGCCGGAGGCCATAGGACGTTGGAACCGTATCGTGGAACTTGCCCATGCGACATCGGTTGCTCATCCCCGGCCCGACGGAAAGCCGGTCCTGCTGGAGAACATCACTCCCTTGGTACCACAGAACGGGCATGTGGTTCCCGATGACCACGTTTGTCCCTTCCTCGGCAAGGAGCTCTGGATCTCCGCCATGGGTGAGATCTCTCCATGCTGCGCACCCGATGACCTGCGTCGTGGGCTCGGGAACTTCGGCGATGTGAATGAAAAGACCCTTTTGGAGGTCGTGTCCGATGGTGCTTACCAAGAATTGGTCAGAGACTATCGCACCAGGCCACTTTGTCGCACATGCAACATGCGGAAACCATGTTGAAGGTTCTGCTCTTCGGCGATCTCGCCTCCAGTAATAGCCTGTTGGCCGAACGATGGCTTCAACGACACATGGCCTTCGAGTTCATTTCCATCGATGCGTGCCGCATGATGTTCGGCGATGGTGAACATCCGGCTGACGATATGAACAGGAGGCGATCCGTGGTGGGTCTTGAACAACCCGGATATCCTCAGGACCCGGATCCTTGTGCCAAATGATATCGGTATTCGAACCCACAGCAAAGCGCTTCGCCCATGAACTGGCGTGATCTCAAGCCATCGCCAGATGGATCACACTTCCTGCTCGATGGGAAGCCACTATGGCATGATCGCTACGCGGCCGTGCTCTCCTTCCATGCGCCTGGTGTGGCCCCAGTGAAGGATGCATCCGGCTGGTATCATATTGATGCTGCTGGGGACCCGCTATATTCCATGCGCTTTCAGAAAGCCTATGGGTTCTACTGTGATCGGGCTGCGGTGTTGTGCCCGGATGGCTGGCTTCATATCGACCTCCACGGCAATGCTTGTTATCCGGAGCGGTACCCATGGTGTGGAAACTTTCAAGAGGACTGCTGTGTGGTAAGGTCCCCTGTCGGCTATCACCATATCGACCCATCAGGCCGGGCACTCTACACGGAACGTTGGCAGTATGCCGGAGATGCCCGGGACGGCATGATCTGTGTGCTCCGTGCTCACGAAGCCTTCCACATCCGCAAGGATGGTAGCAGACAGTATACATCCTCCTTCCGTTTCGTGCATGTCTTCCACAAAGGCTTCGCAGTTGTGCTTGACAAGGATGGCTGGTGCCATATCGATCCCACCGGCCAACCGATCTACGCTCATCGCTTCAAATACCTGGAGCCCTTTTACAACGGGATCGCACTCGCGATCGATGTGAACGACCGACACGTATTGGTGGACGAGGCGGGAAGGATCACGCTGGTTGGATCGTAATCTCCCTCGACCTCGTTCCAGGAGCATCAATTCCGAGTCGCTATGCCGAGGTGATCGCGATGGTATCGCGTTGGGCGCGCGCGGGGAGGGCGAGGAAGAGCAGCGGGAGCGCGAGGAGAAGGTGGCGGGGCATGGGTGCAGCGGACCGGGATCGCAAAGGTCGTGGTGCCGGGCCAGGACCAACCAACACCATCCTCGCCCGGAACTCCAAGATCCGGCCCCGATCAAGTGTAGACACGTTTCACTCCGCGCCTTGTTCCAGCGTGATGAAACTGATGCTCCGTGGCGGCAACGAAACCTCGCCTGCGCTCACGGGCCGACCATGGATCGCCGGCAATGCATCGTTCGCATCCAGCTGCAATTCCTGCCCGTTCAAGAGCACCGTGGTGCCCTGAAGCTCCGGTGAGGTCATGGTGTACAGCTCCGCCGCGGAGGGGATCCGGATCCCGGTTGCCGCGTTGTTGGTATTGATCACCAGCACGGTGATGCTGCCCTTCCGCCCTTTGGTGTCGTGGGCGAACAGATAGAGGCCCGGCGCACCTTCACCGGCATCGTACACCTCCGTGCCCATCAGCTTCGCCCAGAGGAAGGCCGCCCAGTAGTTGGGCTTGGGCAAATGGGTATCCTGGTCGATCAGGCTGTATTCGCTGGCGGCAAGCGTGTTGTGCATGTGCACCTGCACCCCATGCCTCGCCGAGGAGGCCAACTGGTACAGGTACCGGAAACAATCCAGGTACGTGGCCGCGAAGGGATCGCCGCCACCAGCGGCCTCGGCCGTTTCCGTGATCCACAACGGCTTGCCCGGCATGTACACATCGCGCCGCCCCGCATAGTACCGAGTGATCGCATCCGACTTGCGCAGCCACGCGTCATCCAAGGCATGCTCCGCCTTGATCGTGAAGGGCCCTTCGCGCAGCATCCGCATGGACACCGCGCCGTAGACGTGGTACGAGAACCCATCGAACACCGGCCGGGGCTCCGCGGACATCAACGAATCCGTGGTGATCGCGGACATGCCCGCCGCCTGTGGGAACTCGACCGGAATGCCCTCACCCACGGAACCCGGCCCCAGGGTCATCATGCCCGGCACCTTGCTCTTCACCCAAGCCTTGAACACGGCCACATCCTTCGCGAGATCCCGGCTGCCGTACGAAGCCGGCATCGCGCCCCCGGCGGCCGGCATGGTGGGCTCGTTGAACAGCTCCGCGGCGGCGATGTCGCCCCCGATGCTCCTCGTATAGTCCACCAGCTGCTGCGCCTCCCTCGGCGTCCACACCCCGTGTGCATCGCGCACGCCGTTGGACACCGCGAACGAGACCACCAACTTGGAATCCGTGGCCTTCACGAAATCCACCACGCCTTTCCACGCGCTTCGCGTCAGCACGTTCACGAAACCGGCCGGTGCCTTTTCCGCGGGCGGCCCATCATCATCCTGGAAGTGGACGGCATTGGCCCAGGTGCCGCTTACCCGCACATAGGCCGGGGCAAGGCCCTTGGCCAGATTCACCAACCGCCGGTCCGACAGGTCGATCGGGGCGAGCTTCCGGTACATGGGGTTCTCCTTCTGCGAAACATCGTACGTGGACGCGGCCTCCGGCGATGGCAGGGAATCCATGTACTTGTAGGGTCGCCAGAACTCGCCGCCCACCACCTCCACCATCTCCACATTGTAGGACTGGAAGCGTTCATCCACGGTCCCCACCTTCCGCATGCCCTTCGGGTCGATGGTGATCATGTCCTCAACAGTTTCGTTGCTGCCCTTGTTCCCGGCTTGGCAGGCCAGGAGCAGGCCAACACAACAGGAACCGATCAGGATCGGGGTCTTCCGTAGTTTCATGGTGTTCAGGTATTGGTCGGCCCGTTCATGCTGCACCGGTGTGGCCCACTCCATCGCCGTCGCTCGCGCCCATCGGCCCGCAGCGCCGCCCGGCAAGCACAGGCCAGTGGATAGCCGAAGGTACTCATGGCCGGCAACGCAACGAAGGCCCTTCGGAAAGCCTTTCCACCACGGGTCCCGATATTTGTAAGGACATGGGCAGCCTCGCCGACATCCTTGCCGCGCTGCGCCGAGAGCGTGCGCGCCTCTTCGACCAATACGGGCTGAAGAGCATGGCCGTGTTCGGTTCCGCCACCCGCGATGACTTCCGGCCGGAAAGTGACGTGGATATCATGGTGGAGTTCGAGCCCGGAGCGGACTTCGACTATTTCGACCTCTTGCTCGACCTGCAGAAAATCGTGCAACGCGAAGTGGACCTGGTGATGCGTACCGCCGTGAAGCCGCACTACATGGAGTTCATCCAAAAGGACCTGAAGTATGTCTGAGCGCAGCGACAAGGTGCGGCTCGTGGACATGCTCCAAGCTGCCGAAAAGGTGGTGCGGAGTATGGCAGAGGTCGACCTGGAAGCATTCCTGGCGGACGAGGATCTGCGTGATGCCACGGTGTACCGACTGCAGATCATTGGCGAAGCTGCTTACAACGTATCAGACGTTCTGAAGCAGATGCATCCCGAAGTGGACTGGTTCAAGATCCAAGGCCTCCGGCACCGGATCGTGCATGACTACGCGGCTATCGATGATACCCAGATCTTCCGCATCACCAACAAGTACGTTCCGCCCTTGGTGGAGCAGTTGAAGAAGATCCTGGAGGCCGGCGTGGAATAGGTCAAGTGCACAACGCACTGCTCCAAGGGATCCCCGCCCCGATCACGTTGCTGCGTTGTGCTTCCATGGCTTTCGCGGCCATTGTTCCTTCACTCCCTCGGCACCACGCGCATCGTGGCCGATCGCGCGCGGGCGCTGATCATTGGATCGAGGTAGGGGCTGCCCTTGTACTTCGCCCGGTAGGCCGCATCGATCGCGTCGTTCACCGGTCCGGTCGCCGGCTCGAAGGCGACTTGGAAGGTGTTCCCGGCTGCCTCGATCTTGCCGGCCTTCTGGTCCACGGCGGAGCGGTACCAGGTGGAATGCGGACCGTTGTAGGCCCGCACGTACAGCTCGCCGTCCACCTCCACGCACCAGATCCAGGTGGGTGTGCCGTAGGTACGGCCGTCCTCGCGGAAGGGCGCCACGTGCAGGTCGTCCGCCCGCACGATCGCGTGCAGCACATCGGTGGGCCAAGGCTTGTTGTTCTTCATCGTGTTCGCTTGTTGACTAATGGACCGATCACGCATGCCGCTCCTGCTCAATTGTTGCGGATGATGGTGATCGCATTGATCGCGGCGGGGAAGCCGATGTAGCCGATGCATTGCACCATGGCGGCGATCATTTCCTCCTTGGTGTTGCCGGCCTTCAGGCTGCCGCGCACGTGCGCCTTCAGCTGGAACTCCGCGCCCAGCGTGGCCAGCACGCAGTACATCAGCAGCTCACGCGTCTTCACGTCCAGGCCGCCGCGGGTGTAGAAGTCGCCGAAGTTGCCCCCGGTGAGCAGGTCCGGCACGGCTTGATCGAACCCGGCGGGCAGCGTCTTCATCGCGTCGGCGATCTCGCTGCCGTAGAGCTTGTCCTGGATGGCCTTGCCCTTCGCCATGCGGTCGCTTTCCGACACGGTGCCCTGCGCCGCCAACGGCAGCGCGATGCCGCGTTCCTTGAACACCTCGTTGATCACGCCCACGGCGTTCAGCGTGCGCGGGTAGCCGATATAGGGCCCGCACTGGTACACCGCCTCGCGCACCTCGATGGGTGTGACGCCCACGTTCAGCGCCGCGTTG
Organism: Flavobacteriales bacterium; assembly: GCA_013360395.1. Lineage (GTDB taxonomy): Bacteria > Bacteroidota > Bacteroidia > Flavobacteriales_F > PHOS-HE28 > PHOS-HE28. The sequence continues at coordinate 64,577 of JABWBQ010000005.1, read as the reverse complement.
GTGTGCGCCTTCAGCTGGGGCAACGCCTGTTGCGCGGTGAGCGTGACGATGGTGATCAGCTCGCGCTGCCGGTCGTTCAGCACGCCCGAGTGGAACACATCCCCGAAAATGAATTGCTGCAGGATGTTCATCAGCTCCGGGTCGTTGCCTTGCCCGGTCAAGGCCTCCCCGCCGAACAGGGCGTGGTAGGTCTGCTTCGTCAATGCTTCGCGGGTCATTTGTTGGTGTTGCTTTTCGTTGACCTGCGCGCCCGCCGGATTGGCGAGCAGCGCGGCGGCCAGCAGGAAGGTGATCGTTCGGTCCATCGTGGTGTCATTGTTCCGCTCCGGCGTATTCCTCGTCCGTCACGGGCTTCAGCCAGGTGGCGTTCACGTCGCCGAAGTAGTTGGTGATCGCGATGTGTACCAGCCGGGAATCGGCCGATGCACCGTGCCAGTGCTCCGTGTTCTCCGGCACCACCACCACTTCGCCCTGCCGGATGCGCTGCGCGGGCTTGCCGCGTTCCTGGTACCAGCCATCACCCTCGGTGACGATCAATACCTGGCCTTTGGGATGCGTGTGCCAGTTGGTGCGCGCACCCGGCTCGAAGGTCACCGCGCCCGCCGCGTAGTCGTTGTTCCGGTCGCGGCGCACCAGGGGTTGCACAAAGGCATCGCCGGTGAACAAGCTGTCGGCGGCCTTGTTGCCCAGTGGGAAGAGGGATGTGGTTTTCTCCGTGTTCATGGTGGCTGTGTGTTGGTCATTGGTGCATGCCGGTATGCTGAGCAGCAGCCCGAGCGCGGCGATGAGCGGGAGGAAGGTGGTGGTCCGGTCCATGTTGTACTTGTTCGTGGGTCATTTCTTGACCGGCAGCGGTGACTTGCCGTGCGTGCCTGCGGAGCTCGATCCCAGGGTGGCCCCGATATCCACGTTGTCCAGGACCACCGGCAGGGAGCGTGGTCCTTCCACCCCGATGCGGGCGAAACCGCTTTCCAGCTCGGCCATGTCGGCCGGGGTGAGCGTCACCTTCAGCGCGTTCAGGTTCTCCTCCAGGTGCTTGATGCTGGATGTGCCGGGGATGGGCACGATGAAGGGATGCCGGGCCATCAGCCAGGCCAGGGCCACTTGGGCGGGCGTGGCATACACGCGTTGGCCGATCTGTTGCAGCAGGCCGATCAACTGCCAATTGTGGCGCTGCGCTTCCTTGGTGAAGCGCGGCAGCTTGGCGCGAAAGTCCAGCGACTGGTCGAACACGGTGTTGGGCGTGATCGTTCCGGACAGGTACCCGGAGCCCAGCGGCCCCCACGGCACGAAGCCGATGCCGAGCTCCTCGCATACCGGCAATACCTCGTGCTCGGGATCGCGCGTCCAGAAGGAGTATTCGTTCTGTACCGCGGTGACGGGCAGCACCGCATGCGCCCTGCGGATGGTGGCCGCCCCGGCGCCCGAAAGGCCGAAGTAGCGCACCTTGCCCTGCTGGATCAGGTCCTGCACCGTGCCGGCCACCTCCTCAATGGGAACCTGCGGGTCCACGCGGTGCTGGTAGTACAGATCGATGTGGTCCGTGCGCAAGCGTTTCAGCGACTGCTCGGTCATGCGGATGATGTGATCGGGCCGGCTGTTCAGGCCGATGTTCCTGCCGTTGGCATCGTAGTCGTAGCCGAACTTGGTGGCGATGATCACCTTGTCCCGCACGGGTGCCAGCGCCTCGCCCACGGACTGCTCATTGATGAAGGGCCCGTAGTTGATCGCCGTATCGAAGAAGGTGACGCCCCGGTCGTATGCCGCGCGGATCACCTTCACCGCCTCCTCCTGGCTGAAGCGCGGCGCATACACATGTTGCATGCCCATGCAGCCGAAGCCCATGGCCGATACCTCCAGGGGTCCGAGCTTGCGGGTGGGCAGCGTGGCGGGTGTGGTATCGGGCATCATCGTCGTATCGGTGTTCGGGTTACTGGGCGCGAGCGACATGCCCGCGATCGGGTTCAGCAGCGGCAGCGCCAGCATGGAGGCCGATGCCTTCAGGAAGTTCCTGCGCGTGGGGTCGGGGTAGGCTTGCATGTACGTGTTGTGTTTGTGGTTGATCGGGGTGCCGCCGGGTCCATCCATCGTTCGTTCCGTCATTGGATCAACCCGGCCCTGCATCCGTTCGTTCTTTCCGGTAGCAAAGGTGCCCGCACCCCCAAGGGGTCATGGTATGCGGATCACGGGGATCCGTAACGCGTTCACTGGTGGGGCCAGGGCGGCGAAGCGGATGCCGATGTGGGGAATGATGATGATCAGGGCGTGCCCCGGCTCATCCCTTCGCTTCGCAGAGCCTTCGCTCGGGAGCAGCCGGGTCGCGTGCTCCGCTTTAGTCCCGGCCATGCGGCCTGCGGCTGCTCGCACTGCGGGGGCTTCCTCGCGCCGTCGCCGAAGGCTTTGGCGGAGTGCGACCGGTCGCCTCCTCGTTGCGGCATCCGCACAGGCCTTCCCGGCCGGGAGCTGCCGCTGCGCCCGCTCACGCGCGGCATGGATCAACTATTGTCAATGAAGCGGTTCCACTGACAATAGTTGATCACTTCCCCTGTTCGAGCAAATGCACTTGACGCCCGTAACCTCCGGCACGACCCGATGGATCGGAAAGAGGACTCCGCGTGATCCGGCGCAGCGGCAGCCGCACTTGTTCCCCAGCGAGTAGGGATCAAGAGCGCACCCATGCCCATCGCTCCTGCATTTCCTACGTGCAATTCACAACTTTCCGCTCCAGCTTACCGCTTCTGATCAGGGCCATTAGCTCCCTCCCTCAACGGATCACTTGCGGCGCGTCCGGGTTGATCCACCGGGCTGGATCCGTCCGAATGGGAACCTGCGCTTGGCGTGATGGATGATCATCACCTCCACAACGTCCGGCTCCAACAAGCGGTACATCATGCGGTAGTTGCCGATGATGAGTTCCCTTACCGTGAAGTGCTGGACCTCGGGGACCATGCGGCCTCCCCTTGGAAAGAAGGCCAGCCGCTCGGCTTCTTCATAGAACAACCGCACTTGGCGGTCCGCATAACGGACGGAATCCTGGGCAATGTAGGCGTGTATTTCCTCGATGTCCCGCACCGCCTCCGCGGTGAAGATCACTTCAGCCATTTCGCATGGCGCTTCTTCGCCTCGGCCAGGGTATAGGTGCGCCCGGCCTCGCTGTCGGCGATCGCACGTTCCAGCTTTTCGAGGATGATCATGCGGTCCACCACATCATCCACGCTGAACTTGTCCGGAAGGCTCTTGATCGACTTCAACACTTTCTTTTTGTCGAGGAGGTCGGTGCGCTTGGCCATGGAACGAAGGTAATCAAGTCTGACGCGCAAAAGCCGTCCAAGGCCACGCAGAGGCAGTACGGAAGAGAGCGCCGGAACGCCCCAACGGACCTGATCAGCCCACTGGCCCTTACCCCTCACGCATCGATGGTGATGGGGTATGAGTTCCGGGTGAATTTCTCCGGGTCGCCACCGGCACGCACGCCGGTGTCCAGGGCATCGATCGCGGCGATCTCCGCGGGGGTGAGCGCGAAGTCGAAGACGTTGAAGTTCTCGGCGATGCGGCCGGGGTTCACCGATTTGGGGATGGCGGAGAAGCCGTGGTCCAGGTGCCAGCGCAGGATGATCTGTGCCGGCGTCTTGCGGTACTTGGCGGCCAGCGCGGTGATCACGGGGTCCTGCAGCGGTCCCGTGGGTGCGTCGGACGCGTGGCGGCGGTAGTACGCGCCACCGATCGGCGACCACGACTGCGTGATGATGCCGTGGCGTTCGTTCGCCGCACGCACCTCCGGCCCGGTGAAGTACGGGTGCAGCTCCACCTGGTTCAGCGCGGGCACCACCTCCGTGCGGGCCAGCAGGTCGTCCAGGTGCTTGGGCTGGAAATTGCACACGCCGATGGCGCGCACACGGCCGTCGCGCAGCAGCTTCTCCGCCACCTTGTACGAGGCCACGGTGCCCTCGAGATCCGTGGGCACCGGCCAATGCAACAGGTACAGGTCGATGTGGTCCAGGCCGAGCCGTCGCAGGCTCGCCTCGAAGGCGCGCATCGCGGTCTCCGGCCCGTAGTCGGCCACCCATAGCTTGGTGGTGATGAAGAGTTCGTCGCGCTTCACGCCGGAGCGCCGGATGCCTTCGCCCACCTGGCGTTCGTTGTTGTAAGCGGCCGCCGTGTCGATGAGCCGGTAGCCGTTGGCGATGGCCGTGGCCACCGCATCGGCGGTCTGTTCCGGCGTGGAAAGGAAGACGCCCAGCCCCAGCGCGGGCATGCGGACGCCGTTGTTCAGTTCGATGAGGGGTGATGTGTTCATGGTGCTTGTAGGTCGGTTGCCGGGGCGGTGGTCAGGCATGCTGTCGGTGCCGCCCGGATGTTGCAAAATTGATGGTGCCGGACGGGGTGCATCGTACGCGGATCACGGGGATCCGTAACACGTTCACGGAAGGTACGCGAGGCCGTTATGGCCGAAGCAGCGCCTTGATCGCACGGCGTTCATCCATGGCGCGGTAGCCCTCGGCCACCTGGTCCAGCGGCAGCTCGAGGTCGAACACTTTTCCGGGGTCGATCTTCCCGTTCCACACCAGGTCGATCAACTCGGGCAGGAAACGGCGCACGGGAGCAGGACCTCCATGCAGGCGTACATGGCTGAAGAACAGCTCCTCGCCGTTGAGCTCCACCCCGTGGGGAACGCCGACGTAACCCACCGAGCCGCCCGGCCGCGTGGATCGGATGGCCTGCATCATGGACTGTTGCGTGCCCACGCATTCCAGCACCGCGTCCGCGCCGATCCCCTTGGTGATGTCCATGATGCGCGCCACGCCTTCATCGCCCCGTTCGCTCACGATGTCGGTGGCGCCGAAGGCGCGCGCCAGTTGCTGCCGCTTCTCGTGGCGGCTCATGGCGATGATGCGCTCCGCGCCCATCCGCTGTGCGGAAAGCACGCCGAGCAGTCCCACCGCCCCGTCGCCGACCACGGCCACGGTCATACCAGGCTTCACATTGGCCGCCACGGCCGCGAACCAGCCCGTGCCCATGACATCGGACACGGTGAGCAGGCTCGGTACCATGGCGTCCGGCGGCACATCGGGCGTGGCCACCAACGTGCCGTCGGCCATGGGCACCCGCAGCACCGGCGCCTGCGCGGTGGAGATGAACTCGCGCTGCTGGCAGGAGGTCTGGTAGCCCACGTGGCAATGCGGGCAGGTGTTGTCCGAGGCGAAGAACGAACCGATGACGAACTGACCGGGCTTCACCGTACGTACGGCGCTACCCACTTCCTCCACGATACCGCAGTATTCGTGGCCCATGGGCGTGGGGCCGTTGATCGCTTGCAGGCCGCGGTACGGCCATAGGTCCGATCCGCATACGCAGGTGGCCGAAATGCGGATCACCGCATCCGTCGGTTGCTCGATGCGGGGAAGGTCGCGTTCCTCGACGCGCACATCCCCGGGTCCATACAGGATGGTTGCTTTCATGGTGTTGTTCGTTCGGGGTTCACATGGTATGGCCCGGCTTCTTGTACAGTCCGTCGGGGCGGCCGAGGATATCGGGCCCATACACCTTCTACTTCCATTCCTTCGCCCCGATGTGCTCTCATTATCACCGACCTCACATCACAAAGCTGGCCGTGGTCGCCAGGCGACATGGTGCGTGGATCACCTGGCTTTGTAACACGATCACGGATGGTGGGGGCATTCCCATCAGCGGGTTCGCAGCCGGACCGCGGAAACGAACGCGGCCGCCAGCATCAGCGCCGCGGCGGCGAAGAGCGGCATGGTGGCCCCGCCCGCTTCCAACAGGTAGCCGCCCCAGGCCGCACCGGCCGCGTTGGCCAATTGGATGACGGCCACTTGCAAGCCACCCGCGTTCTCCACATCATCCGGCAGGTTGCGCGCGATCCAGGTGGACCAGCCCACGGGAACCGAGCCGAAGACCACGCCCCACAGGGCGATCATGACCGCGGCGATCCAGGGGGCGTACCCCGCCGATGCGAGGATGAGCGCGAACAGCCCGATCAACGCGGGCCCCACCGCCAACGTGGCCTTCAGCCGCACCCTGAGCAGGGGCGGACACACCACGGTGCCGATGAAGTTGGCGACCCCGAAGAGCAGGAAGACCCCGGAAATGGCTGCGACCCCCAGGCCGGTGACCTGCTCGAAGAACGGGCGCATGTAACTGAAGAAGGTGAACTGGCCGGCGAAGACGAACATCATGGCGAGCAAGGCGACCTTCATGCCCGGACGTTGGGCCACCGCCAGGATGCCCCGGCCACGCCCCTCCCGTTCCGCGGGCAGCGCGGGCATGGCCGCGTAGAGCCAGATGCCGCCCAGCAGGCTGAGCACCGCCGTGGCACCGAACACGCCGCGCCAGCCGACCATAGCACCGAAGTAGCTGCCCAGCGGCGCCGCGATCACCATGGCGACGGAGATGCCGCCGAACACCACGGACAAGGCACGCGGCACCATGGGTTCCGGTGCCAGGCGCATGGTAACGGAGGTGGCGATGGCCCAGAGGCCACCGAGGGCGAGTCCGAGCAGGAGCCTCCCGAAGAGCAGCAGGGTGAAGTTCGGTGCGAGTGCGACCAGCAGGTTCGAGGCGACCATCAGCACCATGAAACCCAGGATCACCTGGCGGCGGTCGATGCCACGTGCCACGCGCGTGAGCAACAGGCTGGAGAAGATGGCGGCGATGGCCGTCACGGTCAAGGTTTGACCCGCAAGTCCCTGCGAGATGCCCAGGCCCTCGGCCATGGGTGTGAGGATGCTCGCCGGCAGCAACTCGGCCACCAGCAGCACCACGATGCTGAAGGTCAACGCCGCAATGGCGCCCCAGGCAGTGGTTCCCGGTGCGGTAGTCCCCCCGCCGGGGTGGTTCAACGGCCGGTCCAGCGCAATGCCCGCCGGCTGTTCAAATTCCTTCGTCAAGTTCATGTCCGTTGTGTGTTTTCTCATGCCGGGTTCATCGTGGTCCCGCGGTCAGCGCGCCGCCCTCGCGAATGCCTTCACCGGCATGCAGCACCAAGGCATCGTTGGGGTGCAGTTCCGCGCTGAAGACCTGGATGCGGTCCGCCGACCCCAGTCCCGTGCGCACGGCGGTCCACAAGGCCTTGCCTCCCGCCACCTTGATCACGAAGTCGCCCTCGGAAGTGGTCATCACCGCCGATCGGGGCACAACGAAGGCCGTTGGTCCACTGGCGACCGACAGCCTCACCTGGCCGATCATGCCGGGCATCAGTTCCCCTCCCCGGTTGTCCACGTCCGCCTCCACCTGCTCGGCGCGCAGCCGGCTGTCCAGCGCGCCGGACATCCGGCCCACCTTGCCGCTGAACGTCTCTCCTTCGCGGGCGTTCACCGTGAAGCTGAGCTCATCGCCGATCCCGAGGTAGGCGGTGTAGGCCTCGGGCACAGCCACGGTCAACCTGAGGCGCCCGGTCTCTTGCAGCGTCAGCATTGGTGTGTTGTTGCTGCCGCCCACGTAAGCCCCTTCGTTCACGTTGCGCCCGGTGATGGTGCCGCTGAAGGGTGCGCGGATCTCCAGGTAACCGCTCATGTTCGCGACCTCATGGTAGTCCGCCTGGCTGGCTTCCAAGCGGGCCTGGTCGGCGTTCTTCCGGGCCAGGGCCTGGTCCAGGTCGTTCGGTGAAATGGTGCCTTCCACCTTGCTGGTCTCCAGCAGGCGGTCGTAGGTGCTTTGCGACGCGGTATGGACCGCCTCCTGGGACTTCATCCTGGAGAGCGCGGCGGCCATTCGCGCGTGTATCTCGGGGGCCTCCAGGGTGGCGAGCAATTGCCCCTGCTGCACGCGGGAGCCGATGTCCACGTGCAGCGATCGCACGTAACCGGCCACCTTGGCGTGCAGGTCCACCCGGCGGTATCCGCTCAGTTCCGCAGGCAGCAGCACCGTGGTGGAAAGGGTGTCCTGCTGCAAGGTGAATGTCGCCGTGGTCGCCGGCCCGCTTTCGGTCCGGCCCTCCACTTCGCTCGCCTTGCTGTCCGTGCAGGAAGGGAGCAGGGCTGCGGCGCCCATGATCATCAATGCCCAAAGCTGTTTCATCGTCGTTCGGTTAGTGGATCGGGTCGTAATGCATGCTGCGTTCATCATCCGGGTGCAGCGAAACGGAACGGAGCGTGGCCTTGCCCTGCACCCAGGTGTACAGCAGGGGAAGCACCAGCAGCACCGCGCAAGTGGAAAAGAGCAGCCCGCCGATGACGGCACGCCCCAGCGGGGCCACCTGCTCGCCTCCTTCGCCGTGGCCGATCGCCATGGGCAGCATCCCCACCACCATGGCCACCGTGGTCATGATGATCGGGCGCACCCGCAGCCCGGCGGCCTCCATCGCCGCTTGTGGCGCAAGGCCCTTCTCCAGGCGGATCTGCTCCGCATTGGTGACCAGCAGCACCGCGTTCGCGATGGAGACACCCACCGACATGATGATGCCCATGTACGACTGCAGGTTCAGCGTGGATCCGGTGAGCAGCAACAGCAACAGCGCGCCCAGCACCACGGCCGGCACGGCGGCAAGGACGACGAGCGGCACCCGGAAGGACTGGAAGTTGGCCGCAAGCATCAGGAAGATCACCACGATGGCCACGAACAGCCCGCCCTCCAGGCTGGTCAGTGTTTCATCCAGCACGGTGCCCAGGCCCACCTGGTCGATGAACAGGCCGCGCGGCAGCTCGCCCAGGCGCCCGATCGCCTCTTGCACATCGCGCGAGGCATGCCCCAGGTCCTTGTGGTCGATGTTGGCGGTGACCGACAGGTAGGGCATGGTGCCCATGTTGTCGTTCTCCCCGTTGGTGGTGGTGCGCGTAACCCGTGCCACATCGCTCAGCATGGGCCGCGTGGCGTTCTCCCGCAAGGGCACCTGTTCCAGTTCAGCAAGGTCCCTCATGCGGCCCGTGGGCACCTGCACCTGGACGTTGTAGGCCTGCCCGGAACGCTCATCCACCCACATGTTCTTCTCCGTGTACCGCGACGAGGAGGTGGAGGCCACCAGCGAGCGGCTCACATCGTTCATGTCCACGCCGAGCTGGGCCGCCCGTGTGCGGTCGATGTCGATGTCCAGCGCCGGATAGTTGAACGACTGGGCGATCTGCACATCGCGCATGTACGGGATGGTGGCCAGGCTGTCCGCCAGCCGTTGCGCGTACGCCGCGTTCTGCCGCTTGTCCTTGCCGCTCACCCGCACCTCGATCGGCGTGGTGGCACCTTGGCTGAGGATGCGGTCCGTGAGCTCGATCGGCTCGAACGACAGCCGCACCTCGGGCAGTTGCGCGCCGACCCTTGCCCGCAGTTCATCCTTGAAGGCGTCCATGTCCACCTCCAGGTCCTTCAGCGCCACTTGGAACACCGCCTCATGCGGGCCGGCCATGAACAGGTAGATGGGCGAGACGGAGTACTGCGCGGGGTGCATGCCCACATACGCGGAGGTGATGCTGACGTGCTCCTTCCCGGCCAGCCCCTCCACCTCGTCCAGCACCTGCAAGGCCATCTTCTCCGTGCGCTCCATGCGCGTGCCGTCCGGGGCGCGCATGCGCAACTGGAACTGGCCGGAGTTCACCTTCGGGAACACATCGCGGCCGATGGTGGTGACGGCCAGCACGGCCAGGAGCGTGGCACCGGCCAGGTAGCCGATGGAGACCGCCTTGCGCACGGGCATGGCCTTGCCCAGGAAGCCCAGGAACCGCGTCTTGAACCGTTGGAACCGGGAAGGCGCGCCGGCCTCCTTGCGGCCATGCTGCGCCTGCATGGTCCAGTTGGCCATGACGGGCACGAACGTTTGGGACAGGAGGAAGGAGGTGACCATGGCGAAACCGATGGCCAGCGACAAGGGGAGGAACAGCGCGCCGGGGATCCCGTCCATGGTGAGGGCGGGCACGAACACGGCGAGTATGCTGAGCAGGATGAGCAGCTTGGGCAGGGCGATCTCCTTGCATGCATCCCAGATGGCGCGGGCCTTGGGCTTTCCCCGCTCCAGGTGCTGGTGGATGTTCTCGATGGTCACGGTGCTCTCGTCCACCAGGATGCCGATGGACAGGGCCAGGCCGCTCAAGGTCATCAGGTTGATGGTCTGCCCGAAGAGCTGCAGGAAAAGCACGCTGGCGATCACGGAGATGGGGATGGTGAGCACCACGATCAGGGCCGCGCGGCGGTCGCCCAGGAACAGCACCACCATCAGCCCGGTGAGGAAAGCCCCGATGGCGCCTTCGGTGACCAGGCTCTTCACCGCATTGAGCACGTACACCGACTGGTCGAACTCGTAGGTGAGCCTTACGTCCGGGGGCAACATGCTCTGGATGCGGGGCAGGTTCGCCTTCAGCTGCTTCACCACCTCCCAGGTGGAGGCATCCGCCGAACGGGCCACGCTCAGGTACACCGAGCGCTTCCCGTTCACCAGCGCATAGCCCTGCACCAGGTCGGCACCGTCCTTCACGGTGGCCACATCGCCCACGGTCAGGTTGTTCACCTCGCCCTTGAAAAGCGGTATCCGTTCGAACTCCCTCACTTCCCGCAGGGTGTTGTTGGTGGGCGTGAGGTAGTTGAGGTCGCCGAAGCGCACCCCGCCCGGAGGGGCGGTCCGGTTGTTGATCTGGATGGCCTCCACCACCTGGTCGATGGTGAGGCTGTGCGCACGCAGCTTGTCGGGGTCCACGTTCACCTCGATGGTGCGCGGGCTGCCGCCGAAGGGCGGTGAGGACAGCAGGCCCGGGATGGCGGTGAAGCTGGAGCGCACCACGGTGTTGGCCAGGTCCTGCATCTCGTTGTTGGAGCGGGTGTCGCTGCTCAGCACCAGCTGCCCCACCGGCAACGAGGATGCGTCGAACCGCACGATGAACGGCGGCGCGGAGCCTGGCGGGAAGGCCACCTGCATGCGGTTGGAGAATGCCGACACCTCCGCCGCGGCCTGCGCCATGTCCGTGCCTTCGTAGAAGGTCAGCTTCATCAAGGTGAGGCCCTGGATGTTCTTCGACTCGATGGACTTCACCCCGTTCACCATGATGAAGACGCCCACGTAGGCCTTGCCGAAGTAGGCCTCCATCTGGTCCGGCGTGTAGCCGCCGAAGGGGTGGGCCAGGTAGATCACCGGCAGGTTCATCTGCGGCAGGATGTCGATCTTGACGCTGTTGACCGCGCGGATGCCGAAGAACACGAGGGTGGCGACCAGCACGATGATGCTGACCGGCTTGAGCAATGCGAAACGGATGAGCTTCATCGTACGAGTGCGTTAGAATTGGTCGATGAACAGGCCGAAGTCGCCCACGGCAGCGGCTTTCAGCAGCAGGCTGCGCCACAGGTCCACGGCCGCGATGTCCGCGTCGGTCTCCGACCGGTTCAGCGCGTACTGGGCCGTGATCACATCGGTGAGGTCGGCCAGGCCGTTGTTGTACAAGGCCAGCTGTTGGGCATAGGCCAAGTTGGAGGCCCGTACCTGCTCCGGTGCCTCCCGGTAGTTGGCCAGGGCCAGGATGAGTTTCGCGTTCGCGGCATCATCCCGGGTCCTCAGCTCGGTGTCGATGGCCTTGTACTCCTCCTCCAAGCCTGCGGTGATCAGTTGCTGCGAGGCCGTGCGCTTGCTGGTGCGCGGGAGGGAGGTCAGGTTCCAAACGAGGCCGACGCCAAGGAGGTAGTTGGCACGCGTGGGCGTGACGCCCCGGGCGTAGTCCATGGTGAGGTCGCCCGGATCGGTGGCATAGTGCGGGCCGATGCCGGAGGCCCGCGTCTGGTAGATGCCGAACAGCGAGAACGCGGGCAGGGCCTCGTTGCGGTACAGCCGCTCCAGCTGCGCGCTGTGGTCAATGCGGCTCCGGAAATACCGCCGCAGCGGGTGTTCCGCGCTGTCCGCAGTGGTCACGATCCGGTCGATCCCGGCGGGCTCGCGGAACAGGAAGGTGCTGTCCAGCCCGAAGGCCGCACCCGTGGTGCCCATCAGCTGGGCCAGGTGGTTGGCCCTCACCCGCACCTCGGCCCTGTACTTGTTCAGCACGATGCGGGCATTGGACACCTCGGCATCGGCCATGGTGGAATCCACACCCGGCAGCATGCCCGAGCGGGCCCGCACCACGATGTTGTCGCGCACCGCGAGCACACGTTCCAGGTTCCGTTGCTGGGAAAGGGTAAGCCGCTGGCCCGCCAGCAGGTTCAAATAGGCATCGGCGACCTTCACCTCGTGCGCGAACACCTCCTGCCCAAGATCCCGGTCCAGTTGCCCGGCCTCCGCACCGGCCACGGCGATGCGCCGCCGGTTCCTGCCGAAGGCGAAGAACTCCCAGTTGATGTTGGCCACGTACAGCGCACCATAGGCCGCATCCCAGCTCTGCTCGGCGGTAGGCAGGCCCGAAGAGGCCACACCCAGCCCGCCAAGGCCATACATGGGGCCGAGCTGCCCGTTCGCCGTGCCATAGACCTGCTGGCCCGAGATGTTCACGTTGGGCAGGTAGTCGCGCTTGGCCAGGTCCACCCTTGCTTGTGCGGCATCGGCGTAGTCCTGTTTCGAACGGATGGTGCCGTAGTGTTGCACCGCTTGCTCCACGGCCTCCTTCATGCCCAGCACCTGGGCTTGTGCCGGCAGCAGGGAAAGAAGGAACACGGCGACGGGTAGTTGAAGACACCTCATCCGGAAATGTGTTGATGCCATTGTCGTGATCGGTCCCATGGTGATCGTGTTGTGAGGAAACCCGCAGTGGTGGCTGGTTCCGTGATGCAAAGGTCCCGGGGCCCTTGCGCGGCGACCTCGCCGGATCACGGGAAGAATGCACCATTTCACCGCTTCTTGCGCGGCGGTATGCGGGGGTTGGTGGATGCGGATCGTGCCTGCCATCGCGCACGGCCCGATGGATGGGGATGAGGACCGCGCGTGAGCGGGCGCAGCGGCAGCCTGCTGATGGGGCCGCCGTGCAGCCACGTGCAGCGAGGAGGCTGCGCGGAACGAGCAGACCCCGCAGCGCCGTGGATGCCGGCGGGCACGAAGCAGCTAAAGCGGAGCACGCGACCCGGCTGCTCCCGAGCGAAGGCTCTGCGAAGCGAAGGGATGAGCCGGGGCACGCCCCACACTACCACGCTACCGGTAGCGCAGCCATACCACGCCGCCGTCCATGCGCTGCATGGAGACCAGCTGCAGGTCGCTCACGCGCGGCAGGGTGGTCCGTGTGCCGGTCTCCAGCGCGGTGTGGCCCGGGTGTGAGTCGGCCACGGGCAGGAGCATGAGGCTGACCTCATCCACCAGGCCGAGGTTGAACATGGAGCCGTTGAGGTAGCCGCCGCCTTGCAGCAGCAGTGTGCGGATGGGGAAGAGCTCGGCCAGCCGTTGCATGGCGGCCGCGAGGTCCACGGTGTCCCGGCCGCAGATGAGGTAGGAGATGCGCCGGCGTTGCAGGTAGTGCAGGTAGGCGTCGGTGACCTGCTCGGAGAGCACTTCGATGAGGTGGTCGCCCTCGATGGCGTTGCCGGTCCAGCCGAGTTTGCCGCCGGGGTCGATGGCCACGGCGAAGGTGCTCGCCTGGGGATCGCCGATGAAGTGGTCGCGCGATACGGGCGCGGTGGGTGGCAGCAGTTCGGGTGCCTCGTCGGCGAAGTCCTGTTCCATGGTGACGCGGCCGCATACCCAGCCGTCGGTGGCGAAGGAGCGGTACACCGGATCGAAGCCGGCCTCGGCGGCCTGCCAGGCGCGGCTCGTGCGCCAGGGTGCGGTGAGGATCTTCCCGTTCACCGAGGAGATCATGTGCAGGATGATATGGGGGCGTGGCATGGCAGGAGTTACCAAGGGAAGTTGTCGGGATCGTTCTGGGCGTTGGTGCGCCGGTCGCTGTTGATGCCGTGGATGACGGACATGTCCACCGGTGAGAGGTCACGGTCGAAGATGGCGAGGTTCTCCTTCATGTGGGCGATGTTGCGCGAGCGGGTAACGGCGATGAGGCCGCGCTGCATGTGCCACTTCAGGATGATCTGCGCCACACTGCGGCCGTATTTCTTCGCCAGCGTGGCCAGCACGGGGTCGTCCAGGTCCTGGCCGTTGCCCAGCGGCGACCACGACTGCGCGGCGATGTCGCGGTAGAGTGTGCGGCCCACGTTCTGCATGTTGGAGAAGCTGGGGTGCACCTCGATCTGGTTGAGCACCGGCTTCACGCGGGCGTACTTCAACAGGTCGTCGATGTGGTGCATGTTGAAGTTGCTGAGGCCGATGGAGCGGATGAGGCCCTTGGCCACGTAGTCCTCCAGGATGGTCCAGGTGTCCTGGATATGGTCCTTCACGGGCCAGTGGATCAGGCACAGATCGATGTATTCGCCGCCCAGCTTCTCCAGGCTTTCGTCCAGCGACCGTTGCACCGTGCCATCGCGCATGACTTGCGGGGATACCTTGGTGGTGAGGTACACATCCTTGCGCGCGATGCCGCTGTCCTTCACTCCCTGGTACACGCCCGCCTCGTTGCCGTAGCCCTGCGCGGTATCGATCAGGCGGTAGCCCACTTCGATGGCCTCGCGCACATATTGCTCGGGCTTGTCGGTGAGGGTCCAGGTGCCGAAGCCGAGCTGGGGGATGGTGGTGCCGTTGTTCAGCTGGATGAGGGGGATGCGGTCGGTGGTGGTCATGTTTCCGGTGTTGAATGGGAGAAGTGGGGAAGCGGAGGAGATCCTGTGCAGGGCCAGCAGGCCGGCCATGCCGAGCGATGACTTGATGAAGGTGCTGCGTTCCATGGTGATGGTCGGGGTGAAAGGATGGTGGTGATGAAAGGACCGGTGTGTTCTTGTTCAACGGACGGTGTAGCCGCCATCGGGCGCCACCACCTGGCCCACCATGAAGCCCGCACCGTCGCTGCACAACCAGAGCACGGCGCTGGACACTTCCTCGGCCTTGCCCATGCGGCCCAAGGGGATACCCCCGATGATAGCCGCCATGTGCTCGGGCCGGTCGGCCACGGCGTTGGAGACCATGGGCGTGTCGGTGGTTCCGGGGCAGATGCAGTTGATGCGGATGCCGCGATGCGCATACTCCAACGCGCTGGCCTTGGTGAGGCCCACCACGCCATGCTTGGCCGCGGTGTACGCACCCAGGTTCGCCGTGCCCACCAGGCCGCTCTGCGAGGAGCAGTTCACGATGGCGCCGCTCCCCTGCTCCCGCATGTGCCGCAGCTCGTGTTTCATGCAGTTCCAGATGCCCTTCAGGTTCACCGCGATGGCGCGGTCGAACTCTTCGCCGCTGGCATCGGCGGTCTCCGCGACGGTGACGTGCGTGCCGGCGTTGTTGTAGGCGTAGTCCAGCCGACCGAAGGCCGCCACCGTCCGCTCCACCATGCGGGCCACGTCGGCCTCGCTGGTGACGTCACAGCGGATGGCGATCGCCTGGTGGCCGGCGTCGGTCAGGGCCTTCGCCGCCCGCTGTACCTTTTCTTCGGTATGGTCGGCCAGGGCCACTTTGGCGCCGGCTTCCGCGAACGCTTTCGCCGCCGCGAACCCGATGCCCGATCCGGCGCCCGTGATCAGCGCCACCCTGCCTTGGAATTCGTTGTACATGGTCTTCGTCCTTTTGATGAGGCAAAGGTGACCGCATGGAAAGCCGCGACCGGTACGCGGATCACGGGAAGATGTAACCCGTTCACGGGGGGTGGAGTGGAACCGCGGATGGGCCTGGATGAGCTGGTGCGAAGGGTGAGGATGTGAAGGGATCGCGGAGACGAGACCGTTCGGGTCTGTTCAGCGAAGTGTGTCAGTCCACCTTCACCGCTCTTACCACCTTCACCGCTCTCCTCCATTTTACCTTGCACCATCCGCGAAGGCATGACCAAGTTCCTGAACGTTGACCGCGTATCCGACTACGAGCACTACGTGGGCCATGTGGGCACGCATCCGTTGGTGAGCGTGATCCCGTACGCCACGGTGTCACCGATCCGGCACAGCCGCACGAAATTCAAGGTCTACGGCCTGTTCCTGCGGGACGACCGCTTGGAGTCGCTCACCTACGGCATGGGCCGATACGAATACGGCGAGGGCACCTTGATCGCCGTGGCCCCGGGGCAGGTGGGTGGCGTGGAGGACAACGGCGAATACTTCGAGATCCGTGGTTGGGGCCTGCTCTTCCACCCGGACGTGTTGCGCGGAACGCCGCTGGAGAACCGCATGAGCCGCTACAGCTTCTTCGACTATCATGTGAACGAGGCCCTGCACATGACGACCGGGGAACGGGCCACCATCATCAAGTGCCTGGAGCTGCTGCAGGAGGAACTGCCCCAGGCGGCACGGTTCGGCCGCAACGAGATCGTGGTGAACCTGATCGAGCTGGTGCTGAACCATTGCCGGCGTTTCCACGAGCGGCAGTTCGCCACGCGCGAGGCGGAGAACAAGGACGTGCTGGTGCGTTTCGAGGAGGCGCTGGTGGCCTACTACCGGGAAGGCAAGCAACTGAAGCAGGGCCTGCCCACGGTGAAGTATTGTTCCGACCAGGTGTTCCTCTCCACCAACTACTTCGGCGACCTGGTGAAGAAGCAGACCGGCCGCTCACCGAAGGCCTTCATCCAGGAGTTCATCATCAACAAGGCCAAGAGCGAGATGATCGCCAGCCGGTCCGTGGGCGATGCGGCGTTCAAGCTCGGCTTTGAATACCCGCAGGCCTTCAGCCGTTTCTTCAAGCTGCACACCGGGCAAACGCCGCTGGAGTTCGTGAAGGCGCAGGGTGGGTGATAGAATGGAAAATGTCCGCGAACTTCGGCCCCTCATTCCCCTACGCGCCGCTTCACCGAGTCCGTGGGGCCTGCGATCACCCGTGCGGGTGCCGTGCTGTGAACGCTGTCCCAGTCGATTGCATCGGTGCGGACCGGTTCCTTTTCTTCTTGGTCCGTGGTGCTGCAGCCGATGAAGAGCGCTGCGAGGATCATCGCCGGTGGAAGCAGATCGCGCATGGTAGAAGCATACCAAGGTAGCCATGCGGGAATGATCGCGCATGCCTACCCCGCTCGCGCAGGGGCTCGGGCAGAGCAGTAGTCCTACTTTCGGTGGCCGCCCGACCGGTCCCATGCCTTCTTCTCTTCTCCTCTTGTTCGCCCCTTTGGAAGTGCTGTTCCCCATCGAGCTCAGCACGTTGCTTGCGGTGGCGTACGCCGTGCTGGTGGCGGCTTTGTGCCTCTTCATCATCGTGGATAGCCGGACGCCGAGCAAAGCGCTGGCCTATGTGCTGCTCGTGGTGGCATTGCCGTTGGTGGGTGCCATCTTCTACCTGTCGGTGGGGATCAACTACCGCAAGCGCAAGATCTACCGCAAGAAGCTCGACATCGATGAACGCACCTACCCGGAGCTGTTGCAGAGAGCCATCGGATACACGCAGCAGGTGCGGGCCCAACAGGGCGCGGAGCTCGCGCACTTCGCACCCCTCGCACAGCAACTCGCAGGTGTGTGCCTGCTGTCGCAAGGCAACCGGACGCACCTGTTGTGCAACGGCGAATCGAAGTTCCCCGAGGTGCTTGCCGCGCTCGAGGCCGCGCAGCACCACATCCACCTCGAGTACTACATCTTCAACGACGATGGCATCGGACGGCGGATCGCCGAAGTGCTGATGCGCAAGGCGCGTGAAGGCGTGCAGGTCCGGTTCATCTACGACGACTACGGAAGTGCTTCCCTCCGCAGGGGCTTGGGGAAGGAGCTGCTGGCTGCGGGCGTGGAGGCTTTCCCCTTCCGCAAGATCCTGCTGCTCTTCCTGGCCAATGGCATGAACTACCGCAACCACCGCAAGATCATCGTGGTGGACGGCCGCGTGGGCTTCGTGGGCGGCATCAACGTGAGCGACAAGTACATCAATGCGAACGGGCCGGGACTCTATTGGCGCGATGAGCACCTGCGGATCGACGGACCTGCCGTGCTCAGCCTGCAGCACATTTTCCTTACTGACTGGAACTTCTGTTCAGGGCTGCGCATCGCCTTCAACGAAGCCCACTTCCCGCTGTCGGTGGACGCGATGCCCGGCGAAGTGGTGCAGGTGGTGAGCAGCGGTCCCGATTCCGATCATCCGGACATCCTGTACGCGCTGGTGCAGGCCATCCTGCTCTCCCGCTCGCACATCCGCCTCACCACGCCCTACTTCATCCCCGACAAGAGCCTGCTCGATGCCTTGTGCATCGCCGCGCGCAGCGGTGTCACCGTGGACCTGCTGGTGCCCGGCATCTCCGACTCGTGGATCGTGAACACCACCTCGCGGTCGTACTACAGTGAGCTGTTGGCGGTCGGGGTGCGGATCCATGCCTACCGCAAAGGCTTCGTGCATGCCAAGACCGCCGTGTTCGACGGCCGCGTGGCCATGGTGGGCACGGCCAATCTCGACCACCGCAGCTTCGACCTGAACTTCGAGGTGAACGCCTTCGTGTACCACGCCGCCCAGGCGGCGGAACTGGCGGCGGAGTTCGATCGCGACCTGCAGGATGCCGACCTGATCGATCCTGAACAATGGGCCAAGCGCCCGGTCGCCCAACGTATTGCGGAGCGGATCCTGCACCTCTTCGGTGCGTTGATGTGAGGGGCTCGGGGAGTGATCCAGCGAATGGCGGGCAGCCACTACTTTGGTTGCCGCTCCATGCACGCCCACCTTCCCTTCCTCCTCGCCCTGGTGGCAGCCATCGTGCTGTTGCACATGCTCGCCAACAAGCTGCGCGTGGCCTATCCCATCCTGCTGGTATTGGCCGGACTGGTGGTGGCCTTCGTGCCGAGCCTGCCCCGCCTGCACGTGGATCCCGAGCTGATCTTCTTCATCTTCCTGCCGCCCCTATTGTTCGAGGCCGCATGGTCCATCTCCTACAAGGAGCTGCGGCGATGGTACCGCATCATTTGCAGCTTCGCCTTTCTCGTGGTCTTCTTTTCGGCCATGGCCGTGGCGCTGGTCGCCGATCAGCTGATCCCGGGCTTCACGTTGGCGTTGGGCTTTCTGCTGGGCGGTATCGTGGCGCCGCCCGATGCAGTGAGCGTGGGCGCGCTCACCCGCTTCGTACGCATACCCCGCTCCACCAGGGCCGTCCTGGAAGGGGAGAGTTTGCTGAATGACGCATCCGCGCTGATCATCTTCCGCTTCGCGCTCATCGCCGTGGGCACCGGCCGGTTCATTTGGCAGGATGCCGCCGTGGACCTCGCCTGGATGGTGGCCTGTGGCGCGGGCATCGGGCTCCTGTCAGGCTGGCTCTTCGTGCAACTGCACCGGCGGCTGCCCACGGATGCCACTTCGGACATCGCGCTCACCGTGATCGAACCCTATTGCATGTACTGGGCGGCAGAACAGGTGCATAGCTCCGGCGTGTTGGCCGTGGTGATCGGCGGCCTGTTCATGGCGAACCGCCGACTGCTCTTCCTCAACAGCAGCAGCCGCGTAAAAGGCCATAGCGTATGGGAGAGCTTCATGTTCATCCTCAACGGGCTGGTCTTCCTCATCATCGGTCTGCAGCTGCCCGACATCGTGGATGGTCTGCGCGCGGCAGGCATCCCCCTGTCCGATGCCATCACATATAGCCTGTTGGTGACCGGGGTGCTCATTGCCGCGCGCATCATCAGCGCATACGCGGCCATGGCCGCCACCTTGCTCTTCCGGCCCCAGGTGGCCCCGCGCGGGCGCACACCGAGGGACCGCTGGCTGCTGCCCCTGCTCTTGGGCTGGACGGGCATGCGCGGCGTGGTCTCCTTGGCCGCAGCTTTGTCCGTGCCCCTCGCGCTGGAAGATGGCACCGCCTTCCCGCATCGCAGCCTCATCCTCTTCATCACCTTCGTGGTGATCCTGCTCACCCTGGTGATGCAGGGGCTCACGCTGCCCTATCTCATCGGACGCAGCAAGCTGTTCGACATCGTGTCGCAGGAAGAACCGGAGGAAGACGTGCTGCATCGCGTGCGACAAAGCGCGCATGAGCACGCCCTCGGCTTCCTACAGGAAAAGACGCGCGCCGGAAGCCATCCGCAGGCGGCCTACCTAGTCGAGCACTTGCAGAAGAAAGTCGCTGCAGGCACCTTCGATCCACGGAACTCGCACACACGGGCGCTCATGATCGAACTGCTCGAGCAGCAGCGCCAGCACCTGGTGGATATCAACCGCGACCCAGGCATCGACGAGGAGCTCATCCACCAGGAAATCTACCTGATCGATCTGGAAGAGGAGCGGTTAAGGTTGTACGAGAAATAGCAGCGAGGGCGCAAGGCATCACCTCCCCACCACCATCTTCACCGTCACCTTCCGCTCCCCCTGCGTGACTTTCACCAAGTAGTTCCCGGCGGCTTTGCCGCGCAGGTCGATCGGCAGCTGGTGCGTGCCCGGAGCGAAGCGACCACTGAAGAGTTGATCGAGCTGATGCCCCAGGGTGTCGTAGAGCACGCCCGACAAACGGCCTGCTTCCGTAGTGCGCACGTTCAACGTGGCCTGGTCGGCGCCGGGATCCTGCACGAGCTGGACGCTGAAGGATGCATCGACATGCTCGTTGATCGCATTGGCCGGCGACCAGGTGTCTGCACCGTTGGTGAGCCAATCCAGGCTGAAGCGCGCGAAGCAGAGCTGGTACCATTCGTACTCGCCGTTCTCGTAGAAGCAGCCGATGGTGCCATCGTCCAGCACGGTCAGGCTGGAGTAGGCCGAGAAACCGGGATGGAGCACTTTCGTCACGGGCCAGGTGGTGCCCTCATCGTAGCTGAGGAAGATACTCAAGTTCTTACGCTCGGTGGCATGTGCTGGTATGGAGAAGAGGAGTCGGCTGGTGTCGTACCCGTCGAGCACGGAGTTGTAACGCAGGATCTCACCGTTCACGAAGGGATCGATGAGCTCGGGTTGGAAGGTGGGCGAGCTCCAGGAATCGCCGCCGTTGGAGGAGCGCACGATGCGCCTCCGATCCGGTGTCTGGTTGCGGATGTTCATCATCAGGTCGCCGTTGTCGAGCTCCACGAGCTTGGCCTCGTCGCCCACGCTGGAAGCCACGGCCGGTTTGTAATTCCACGTGTAGCCGCCATCGTCACTGTAGATCATGAAATTGCTGATGGCGCCGCTGGAGGTCTGCCGCACCCCGATGGCACCCACGATGCGACCGCTGCGTAGCTGGTGGATGTTGCCGGAGGCGAGCCAGGCCGCGTACCAGGTGGGCGCGTAGATCTCGCTGGTATGCTCCACCGGCGCGCTCCAGGTAACGCCGTTGTCCTGGCTGCGGCACACCTGGAAGCGGATGGGCACGGAGGGCGTGGAAGCGAACAATCCGGTATGCGAGGCGAACAGGCAGAGCAGATCCCCGCTGTTGCGGTCCAGCACGAGGGCCGGATCGCTGGCACCACTGCTACCGAAGTCGGCGATGGTGAGCGCGGGCGACCAGGTCTCGCCGCCGTCGGTGCTGCGGCGCACCACCACATCGATGTTGCCGGGCAGGTCACCGGGGCCGTTGATGCGTGCATCCGCGGCCACCACCAGCGAGCCATCGGCCGCGCGCACCACAGCGGGGATGCGATAGTTGGCCGAACCGTAGTCGCCCCCGGAGAAGAGCGTCTTGCACTCCAGCAGGATCAGGCGTTCGTCAGCGTTCGATACCACATCAGGAGCATGGTTCTGACCGCTCACGGTGATGGAGACCAGTTCGCCCTTGATCACATGGCCCTCCTGCGCCGTGCCGGAAACATCGCACGCGATCCAGAAATGGTTGTTGCCTTCGATCAGCATGTGCGCACCCGTGGCCACGATGGTACCCGACTGCACGGTGGCCGTGGCGAAGACCGCTGTGGTCGTGTCGAGACGCGGGTTCGCACCCGTCGCGTAGATCCTCAGGTCCTGCAGGTCGGCCAGGTCCGTGGTGCCGTTCAGGTTGAAGGCGATCTCCGAGAGGCTGAGCGGTGAGTCGCTTCCGCTGGTGGTGATGCGCACGCCGATCACGCGTTCGCCGGGTTCACCTCGGCCGGCGGGCGTGTTGGTGGAAAGGAGCGTGCTGCCGGTGTAGGTCATGGGCGTTACGGCCGGCACGGTGCTGACGCCGCCGAACAAGGTGCCGGGATGCACACCGGTGATCTCGTTCACGGTGGTGCCGGTCACGTTCTCGAAATCCCAAGCGGCGATCAGTCCGGGCTCGGTGCCTGTCACTACCGCCGTCATGTCGACCAGGACCTCCGCAGCGCTCAAGGGGTTCTGCCAGATGCGCACGTCGTCGATCAATGCGTTCATGAAGACGGTTTGCGCAATGGAGGTGCCCAGGATCAAGGGCACATTGTTGCTGAAGTCCTCGGTGCCGATGGCCCCGGAGGTGACCGTGTTCTCCTGCGTACCGTCCACGAGGATGCTGGCCGTACCGTTGACCGCGTCCACCACCATGGCCACGTGGTGCCAGGTGCCATCCGTGATGGACGTGGTGCCGTACGGCGGACCTGCATTGGTGTTGGTGGTGCTGCGCAAATTCATGCCGAAGGCACCGGGACCGTTCTGGGTGATCAGTTCATAGCCCGCACCGGCACCGGCGGCGCGTTTGCTCATGATGCGGTAGGCATCGGTGCTCTGGCTGGTCTTTACCCAAAGTGTCACCGTGAAACTCTCGCCGGGATCGATGTCCAACGCCGCGTGGTCGGCCACTTCCATGCGGTCGTCCACGCCATCGAGGCTCAAGGCCATGCCGCTCTGCGCGTTGGTGAGGTGGGCGAACACAATGAAGCAGAACAGGAACAGCGGTGTGAGGGTGGTGCGGCGTGTCATGGCGGCATGGAACTGGTTGCTGCGACCGGTCGACAGGAGGCTTCGGAAAGGTATCGCGAGGACGGCAAGATCGGTGCGTACAACCGGGCTGCGGACCGGGAATAGGCTCGGCAACATTACCCGCCCTGCGTTACATTGCCCATACCATGACCGACAAGAACGCCGTCAAGCTCTTCGAGGAGAAGCAGGTGCGCACCGTGTGGGATGGTGAGCAGGAGAAATGGTATTTCTCCATCATCGACGTGATCGCCGCGCTCACCGGCAACGAGCGCCCGAGGAAGTATTGGAACGACCTGAAGGCCAAGCTCCTGCGCGAGGGGAGTCAACTGTCCGAAAAAATCGGACAGTTGAAATTACCCGCTGAGGATGGCAAGCTCCGGCTCACGGATGTAGCCGATACCGAACAACTCTTCCGCCTGATCCAGTCCATCCCTTCACCCAAGGCCGAACCCTTCAAGATCTGGTTGGCACAAGTGGCATCGGAGCGGCTCGATGAGATGCAGGACCCGGAGCTGACCATCGATCGCGCGTTGGAGCAATACCTGCGCCTGGGCTACTCGGAGAATTGGATAAATCAACGGTTGAAGAGCATCGAGATCCGCAAGGAACTCACCGACGAGTGGAAAAGGCGCGGCATGAAAGAAGGCATGCACTTCGCGACGCTCACGGACATCATCACCAAAGCGTGGAGCGGGAACACCACCAAGGAGTACAAGGTGTTGAAGGGCTTGAAGAAGGAGAGCCTGCGCGACAACATGACCAACACGGAGCTGATCCTGAACATGCTGGCGGAGGCATCGACAAAGGACATCTCACAAGCCACCGATCCCGAGACCTTCGACGACAACAAGGAAGTCGCGCGGCAAGGTGGCAACGTGGCCAAGGTGGCTCGCCTGGAACTGGAGGCGCGCACCGGGAGGAAAGTGGTATCGGCGCTGAATGCCAAGAAGGCGTTGCGTTCCAGCGAGACCCCCAAGGTGGATCGCCGGAAGCGGAAGCCGTGAAGGATCCATTGGGCCTAGGGCTCGCAGTGTGCGCATCCCCGGCTGTCGCGTGTCAGCGCCGCGTATCGGCCGTGGGCCCGAAGAGCTCGGGAATGGGAACGTCCAGCAGCCGCAGGTACACGCTGAGCTGGCCGCGGTGGTGGACCAGGTGGTTGATGTGGTGGCGGGCCAGCACACCGCGAGGCATGGACCAGATCACATGCTCACCGCGCCGCATGGTCCAGGTCGCGGCCAGTTGTTCGTCCGTGGCTCTGGCCAAGTATTCCTGCGCCTTGGGCCAGATCTCGTCGAGGCGGGCGAGGATCTCGGCATGCGCCGTGGGTGTGTAGGGCGCATAGCCTGCGGCCACGAAGTCGAACTCGGGCAGCTCGAACGACTTCACGATCCAATGCGGGATCTCCGCCACGTGCATGCCGAGGCGGCCGAGGCCCATGGACTTCTCGTGGGGCTTCCACGCGAGCTTGTCCTCCGGGATGCGCTCCAGCAAGGTGCGCGTGGCAGCCTGGTAACGTTGCAGCTCGGCTGCGATGGTCTCTCCGTTGGTCATGCGACGAATGTAGCCGGAGGCAACGTGCCTGGCCTCAGATCCGGGCCATCACGGCGGCCACCATGGCATCGCAATGCGCGTTGCCGAAGATGTATGCGTCGCGGTGTGGCTGCATGGCGAGCAGGGCGTCCTTCAGCATCGCCTTCGCCCGGTGTGCGCGCACTTTCACGTTGCTCTCGCTGATGGCCAGCGCTTCGGCCACCTCGGCCACGTCGAGCCCTTCCACCTCGCGCAGCAGGTACACCACGCGGTAGGTCTCCGGCAGCCGCGCGATGGCGCGTTCCAGCATCGCGCGCTCCTCCTGTTGGATCGTTCGTTCCTCGGGACCGGTCATGGGGGTGTCGGGCAATTGGATGAGGCCCTCGGTGCGCACATCGGGGTCGAAATGTTTCCGCGCGGAGCGAATGCGCTTGAGCCGTTGCAACGCCTCATTGATGCCGATGCGGATCAGCCAGGTGCTGAAGGCGGCCTCGTGCCGGTACTGGAACAGCTTCTCGTAGGCCTTCACGTAGGTGTCCTGCATCACGTCCTGCACGTCGTCGGCATCGGTGAGGTAGCCGCGCACGGCGCGGTACAGCCGCTGGTTGTACCGGCGCATCAGGATCTCGTACAACCCTTTTTCCCCTTGCAGCACACGGGCCACCACCTGCTGGTCGGTAAGCTGGGCGGGTCCTTCGGAGGCGAGTTTGACGGCGTACATCGTGGATGCGGATGGGGCTTGTTCACCCGTTGGATGCCCGGCACGGGGAAAAGTTACAACGCCGCGGAAGTCCGGTCGGCATCAGGGATCCTGGCGGTTTCCCCGGTGCTTGGAAGGAAGGGTATGAGGGTGCGAGAGTAATAGGGTGAACGGGAGCGAAGGGATCCGCTCCGGCGCCGGATCACCCACGTACCCATTTCCAGTGAGGTCGGCGATCGTTGTAACGCGAAGGCGGTGCGGGTCATCCAACGCCCACAACACGACCACACACCATGAACACCGCTGCCCAACTCGAGATCCGCAACCTTCAGACCCTGCTCCGCTACGGCTACGGCATCGTGCCCATCGCCGCTGGCGCCGACAAGTTCCTCAACCTGCTCACCACCTGGAGCGACTACGTGCCCACCGGCCTGGCCGGCATGTTACCCTTCGCCCCTGCCACTTTCATGATGGTGGTGGGCGTGATCGAGATCGTGGCCGGGATCCTGGTGCTGGTCCGTCCGCAGGTCGGGGCATACGTGGTCGCGGGCTGGCTCGCGGCCATCGCGCTTGTGCTGCTGTTCAGCGGTCACCACCTGGATGTGGCCGTGCGCGACCTGGTGATGGCGGTGGGCGCGTATGTGCTCGCACGACTGAGCGGGATCACGCAGGGCGCGGCCTGATGGTGCCGCCGTACCGAACGACCGGTAACAACGAACACACACGCACATGGAACACGCGGTCCACCTGAAGAATTCGGAGGCGCTCAACCACAACGTGGTACGCCTCACGTTGGATCGACCGGCCGGATATGCGTTCACCGCTGGTCAGGCCATCGACTTCAAGCTGCCGCGACCCGGGCTGGAGGAGAAGGTCTCCGCTTTCACCTTCACCGGCCTCGCCACCGACCCGCACCTGGAGCTCACCATCAAGTGCTATCCGGAGCATCACGGCATCACCGAGCAGGTGGCCTCGCTGAAGGCGGGCGATACGGTGCTGATCAGCGACCCTTTCGATACCGTGGCGCTGAAGGGTCCCGGCGTGTTCATCGCGGGCGGCACGGGTGTCACGCCCTTCATCGCCGTGCTGCGGCAACTGCAGGTGGAGAAGAAGCTGGCCGGCAATGCGCTCTTCCACTTCAACAGGACAAAGGCCGATGCCTTCCTGGTGAATGAGTTCAGTGCGATGCTGGGCCGCGATTTCCACGGTGTGCTCAGTCAGGAGGATGCACCCGGCTTCCTGCATGGCGCGGTGAATGCGGACTTCCTGCGTACGCACATCCGTGACTTCCAACAACCCTTCTATACCTGCGGACCGGAAGGATTCGTACTGGCCGTGAAGAACGCCTTGCTTGAACTGGGCGCCGATGCTGAACTGATCGACGTGCAATTCTGATGGAGAAGGAACTACTCAATGGGAACGCAGCCAAACGCGCGACCCACACCGAAGCACGGTCCAACCCGGTGCTTCATCCGGTACACGACCATGACACCGACGAGGAGAAGATGGCGGCCATCCGGCACCACTTCGGCAAGATCATGGAAACCCTGGGCCTCGACCTGAACGACGCGAGCCTGCGCGACACGCCGAAGCGCGTGGCCAAGATGTTCGTGAAGGAGCTCTTCACCGGCCTCGACGAACGGAACTTCCCCACCATCACCACCTTCCCCAACGACTACGGCTACCGGGAGATGCTGGTGGAGAAGAACATCAGCCTGTACTCCTGCTGCGAGCATCACTTCCTGCCCATCATCGGCAGGGCGCACGTGGCCTACTTCCCCAAGGACAAGGTGGTGGGCCTCTCCAAGTTGAACCGCCTCGTGCAATACCACGCGCGTCGGCCGCAGGTCCAGGAGCGCCTCACCGTGCAGATCGCGCAGAGCCTGAAGGAGGTGCTCGGCACCGACGACGTGGCGGTGCACATCACCGCCGACCACCTCTGCGTGGCCGCGCGCGGCGTGGAGGACACGCACAGCGCCACCACCACCAGCCACTTCGGCGGACGCTTCCAACGCACCGAGGAGCGGCAGGCTTTCCTGGAGGCGGTGCGGTAGCAGTCCGCACCCTCGCGGCCACCCGGTGACGAACGGATGACCTTTTTCCACCAACGGTCGTGCCGGTCGCGCGGGTCCCCCGGAGCTTTGCCCGCATGAAAGCCGCCCTCGCAACCGCTTACGGAGGTCCGGAAGTGATCCGCATCGCCGAGGTGCCCACGCCGACCCCGAAAAGCAACGAACTGCTCATCCGCATCCATGCCTCGGCGGTGAACGCGGCGGACTGGCGGCTGCGGCGCGCCGATCCGTGGTTCGTGCGCCTGGTCTTCGGCCCGATCAAACCCCGGCGGGCCATCCTGGGGGTGGTCTTCGCCGGTGAAGTGGTGGAGATCGGGTCAGCGGTGACCCGATACAGGCAGGGCGATCGCCTCTTCGGTTGGACGAGCGTGATGAAGCTGGGTGCGCACGCCGAATACATCGCCCTGCCGGAGAACGGCGCCTTCGCTCCGATGCCTGCGGGCATGGCCTACGCCGATGCCGCCGCCATTCCCTTCGGCTTCAGTACCGCCATGGACTTCCTGGGCAAGGCCGGTATGATCGCGGGGCAACGCGTGCTGGTGTATGGCGCCAGCGGTGCGGTGGGCAGTGCGGCCGTGCAGTTGGCGCGACAGCTTGGCGCGGAAGTGACCGGCGTGTGCAGCACACGCAACGTGGAGCTGGTGCGTTCGTTGGGCGCCACCCAGGTGCTGGACTACACCAAGGACGACCTCAGCGCCCACCGCAATGGTTTCGATGTGGTCTTCGAGACCGTGGGCAAACTATCCTTCGCACAGAGCATCGCCCTGGTGAAGGATGGTGGAACGCTGATCCTCGGCTCCGATCTGCCGGCTGACATGCTCAAGCGCGCGTTCAGTAGCAAGGGCGGCAAGAGGGTGAAGGTGATCACCGGCACCGCGAGCGGGACGGCAGCGCACATGCAGCATTTCGCCTCGCTCTGGGAGCAGAAGCATATCCGCCCGGTGATCGACCGCACGTTCCCGCTGGAACGGATCCAGGAGGCCCATGCACTGGCCGAGAGCTGGCACAAGGTGGGGAGCGTGGTGATCACGGTGCCGTGAGCCGCATGGGGCGCCCACGGCCTACTTCCACCCCCCGCCCAGCGCCCGGTAGAGCTCCACGCGGGCATTGAGCTGGCGCTTGTGCGTCTCCACCAATTCAAAGCGCGACTCGAGCGCATCGCGCTGGGTGAGCAGCACCTCCATGTAGTCGGCGCGGGCGCTGCGAAAGAGGTTGTTGGAGATGGTGATGGAGCTCGACAGGGCCTGCACCTGTTGCTGCTGCAATGCATAGCTCCTGCGCAGGTTCCGGATGTCCGACAGCCGGTTCAACACTTCCACATACGCGTTGAGCACGGTCTGCTCGTAGCCGTACACGGCCTGCATCTGCTTTGCCGAGGCGCCGATGTAGGCGGCCTTGATCGCGTTACGGTTCACCAGCGGCGCCACCAGATCCCCCGCGACACCGTACAGCAGCGATGCCGGTGCCTCCAGGAGCAGCGCGGGGTCGAACGCGTTCAAGCCCACACCGGCCGTGATGTCCAACGAAGGGTAGAAGGCCGCCTTCGCCGACCTCACGTCCAGCTTGGCCGCCTCCAGTTCCAGCGCGGCGCGGCGGATGTCCGTCCGGCGTTCCAGCAACTGCGCCGGCACCCCGGTGGGCAGGCTGTCGGCCGTCAAGGCCGCGAACGTCCCGGACGCGCGCGCGACCGGGCCGGGATAACGCCCCACCAGGAAGTTGATCCGGTTCTCGGTCTCGGTGATGCGCTGCTGGATGTCGAACAACTTGCTGCGGTTCTTCAGCACCTCGGCCTCGAAGCGGCGCACCGCCAGCTCGGTGGCCTTGGCCGCCTGTTTCTCGAGCCTCACGATACCGAGCGCATCCTCCTGGATGGCGATGTTGTCGCGCAGGATCCCCAACTGGTTGTCCAGCGCCATCAGCTCGTAGTAACTGCCCGCGATCTCGGCCACCAGATTGGTCACCATGAAGTTCCTGCCCTCCACGGTGCCCAGGTAACGCAGGGCCGCCGCTTTCTTCGCGTTGCGCAGCTTCTTCCAGATGTCCAGCTCCCAGGAGGCCCTTGCGCCGATGATGAGGTCGGACAGCGGCTCGGGGAAGGCCGTGTGTTCCTTCACCTCAAGCTGCTCCTCCACCGCACCGTTGCGCGTGTAGGCGCCCACCTTCTCCACCCCGGCCCCGACGGCGACACCCACACCGGGCAGGTACTCCCCCTTCCGCGCACGAACCTCCGCCTTCGCCGCTTCGATCTCCTGGGCCATGATGTTCAGCTCCTGGTTGTTGGCCAGGGCACTGTCGATCAGCGCGCGCAACGCGGGGTCGGCGTGGAACTGGCGCCAGGGCAGGTCGGCCGCGTCGGTACTGTCCGCGGTGCCTGCGTAGGTGGCGGGCAGGGCCGTGCGTGCCTCCCGCACCTTCAGAGCGGGTACGCAGGCGGAAAGAGCGGCCGCCAGCAGGAGCGCGACCGGCAGCAGGGACCCGGATGCGCCGGACCCGGCGCGGATGTGCGCACGTTCCCCCTTTCGTGATCCCCTGCGGCGGCGGGACCACTTCCCGCCGCATCCGTTCCGCATCGTTCTCATGGTTCCTTCCTGCGTTTCAAGAGGTCGTTCACCCGGGCCACCAGCGTGCGGATCGTCTCCTTGGCCTCGCTGGCCTCGTGGGCGCGTCGCACGAACTGCTCGGACACGGGTTCGTCGCGTTCATCGCTCAGCAGCTTGCGGCCCTCGATCATGCGGGCGAACACGTAATAGAGGCCGGGGATCACCAGCACGCCGAGCACGGTGCCCACGAGCATGCCGCCCAGGGCCGACGCGCCGATGGTGCGGTTGCCGATGGCCCCGGCACCGGTGGCCACCACCAGGGGCACCAGGCCGGCCACGAAGGCGAAGGAGGTCATCAGGATGGGCCGGAACCGCGCCCGGGAGCCCTCGATGGTGGCCTCGAGCACGGAAACCCCCGCACGCTGCCGCTGCACCGCGAACTCCACGATGAGCACCGCGTTCTTGCCCAGCAGACCGATGAGCATGATGATGCCGATCTGCGCGTACACGTCGTTCGCCAGCCCCATGGCCTTCAACAGCAGGAACGAGCCCAGCACGCCGACGGGCAGGGAGAGGATCACCACCAGCGGAAGGACGAAGCTCTCGTACTGGGCCGCCAGCACCAGGTACACGAAGACGAGCACCACGATGAAGATCCAGACGGCCTCGTTGCCGCGCCGGGCCTCGTCGTAGGAAAGGCCCTCCCAGGCGATGTCGTAGCCGCGCGGCAGCGTCTCGCGGGCCACTTCCTGGATCGCGCGGATGGCGTCGCCGCTGGTGTAGCCCTCCACGGGCAGGCCGCGGATGGTGGCCGAGTTGTACATGTTGTACCGCGTGATCTCGTTGGGGCCCAGACGCTTCTCGAAGCGCATGAACGCGGAGTACGGCACCATCTCCCCCGCCTCGTTCTTGACGAACAGGCCGGTGAGGTCGGACGGATAGCGGCGGTACTCGGGTGCGGCTTGCGTGTACACCTTGAAGAAGCGCCCGAAGCGGATGAAGCCCTGTTCGTAGGTGCTCCCGATCAGGATGTTCAGGTTCTCCACCGCCTTGCCGATGCTCACGCCCTTCTGCATGGCCAGGTCGTTGTCGATGATCATTTCGTACTGCGGGAAGTTGGCCGCGTAGAAGGTGAAGAGGCCGGTGAGCTCCTTGCGCTTGGCGAGCGCGGCCATGAACTCGTTGTTGATGCGCTCGAACTCATGGTAGTCCGTGCCGTTGGTCTTGTCCAGCATGCGCAGCGAGAAGCCCGCGGATGAGCCGAAGCCGGGCACCGCCGGCGGCTCGAAGAACTCGATCACCGCCCCCAGGTCCCGGGTGCGTTCCTCAAGCTCCTCCATCACCTCATGCACGCTCTTGCTCCTTTCGTCCCAGGGCTTGAGGTCGATCAGGCAGGTGCCCGCGTTGGAACCCCGCCCCTCGGTCATGATCTCGTAGCCGGCGAGCGACGATACGGAGGCCACCTCCGGGATCTCCTCGCAGATCTTCTGCAGGTCGCGCGCCACCTCGTTGGTGGTCTCCAGCGTGGACCCCGGCGGCGTCTGCACGATGGCGTAGATGGTGCCCTGGTCCTCGCTGGGGATGAAACCCGCCGGCAGCACCTCGTTGGTGAGCCAGATCGCCGCACAGAAGCCGGCCAGCGCCCCGAAGGTGAGCACGCGCCGCATGACGATCCTGTTGAGCACGGCCACGTAACGTCCGGTCAGCCGTTCGAACGCCGCGTTGAACCAGGCGATGAAGCGGTCGATCACCGAACGACGGGGACGGCCCGCCGCGTGGGGCTTCAGCAGCATCGCGCACAACACCGGCGTGAGCGTGAGCGCCACCACCGCCGAG
This sequence comes from Flavobacteriales bacterium, assembly GCA_013360395.1. Taxonomy (GTDB): domain Bacteria; phylum Bacteroidota; class Bacteroidia; order Flavobacteriales_F; family PHOS-HE28; genus PHOS-HE28. The sequence continues at coordinate 33,254 of JABWBQ010000005.1, read as the reverse complement.
ATGACGATGGAGCCCGCCATGGTGATGGAGAACTGGCGGTAGAACACGCCCACCGGACCGGTCATGAACGAGATCGGGATGAAGACCGAGACCATCACCAGCGTGATGGCGATGATGGCGCCGCCGATCTCGTTCATCACCTCCTTCACCGCGGCATAGGGCGACAGGTGCTTCTGCTCCATGCGCGCGTGCACGGCCTCCACCACCACGATGGCGTTGTCCACCACGATGCCGATGGCGAGCACGAGGGCGAAGAGCGTGATCAGGTTGATCGACAGCCCGAAGAGCTGCATCACGAAGAAGGCCCCGATCAACGACACCGGCACGGCGATGATGGGGATGAGCGTGCTGCGCCAGTCGCCCAGGAACAGGAAGACCACCAGGGCCACCAGGAGGAACGCATCGCGCAGCGTGTGCAGCACCTGCTCGATGGAGGCGTCCAGGAAGGTGCTCACATCGTAGCTCACCTTGTAGTCGATGCCCGGCGGCATCAGGGCGGACTGTTCCTTCAGCGTCTCCTTCACCCGGGCGATCACCTCGGTGGCGTTGCTGCCCAGGGTCTGCTTCAGCACGATCGAGGCGGAGGGCCTGCCGTCCAGGTTGGAATAGATGTCGAAGAACTCGCTGCCCAGCTCCACCTCCGCGATGTCGCGCAGCTTGATGGCCTCGCCCTCCTCGTTCGCCCGGATGATGATGTTGCGGTACTGCTCGGGCTCGTTGAACTGCCCCTGGTAGATGAGCACGTACTCCAGCGCCTGCGCGTCGATCCCCGAGCTCTGACCCAGCCGCCCCGGCCGGGCGATCAGGCTCTGCTCCTCCATGGCCTTCATCACCTCCTCGGCGCTGATGTTGTACGCCCGCATGCGGTCGGGCTTCAGCCACACCCGCATGGCGTACTTGCGGCTGCCCAGGATCTGCGCCTGCGCCACACCCGGTATGCGCTGGATCTCCGGGATCAGCTGCGTGTAGGCGTAGTTGTACAGGAAGAGCTCGTCCGCGTCGGCCCCGTCGCCATAGAGGTTCACGTACATGAGCATGCTGGGCTGCACCGGCGTGATGACCACCCCCTCGCGCTGCACCAGCACCGGCAGGTTGGGCATCACCTGGTCCACACGCGTCTTCACGCGCACCACGGCCTCGTTGGGGTCGGTGCCCGGCTCGAAGATCACGCGGATGGTGCCCTCGCCCGCGCTGGTGGCATCACTGGCGATGTAGCGCATGCCCTGCACACCGTTGATCGCCGTCTCCAGCTGGATGATGGTGCTTTTGGTGAGCACGTCCGCGCTGGCCCCGGGGTAGGCGATGAAGATGTTCACCGTGGTGGGCGCGATCTCGGGGAACTGCGCCGTGGGCAGCTGTTCCATGGCCAGCCCGCCGACGAACAGGATGAGCACCGAGATGACGATGGCCAGTACGGGCCGCTGGATGAAGTTCCTGAACATGGATCGGGGAGCTTGGGATCAGTTCACCACAGAGGCACAGTGGGCACGGAGGAAGAGTTCAAGTCCACGCCCATGGGCTTATCCGTGTTCTCTGTGCCTCTGTGGTGAAGCATTCGTGGATTCACTCAGCGTACAGGTCCAGGTGCTTCACCACCGAATCGGGCGGCAGGTACGCGAACTCCACCTTGTCGTTGTCCTTCACCTTGCGCAACCCCTCGAGCAGGAAGCGGTCGTCCTTGCCGAGCCCCTTCTCCACCACGAACAGATGCTGCAGCTCGGGGCCGATCTCGATCCGCGCGGTGTGCACCGCGCCGTCGTCGCCCACCTTGAACACATAGCGATGGTCGAGCACCTCGAAGGTGGCCTTCTGCGGCACCAGCAGGACGTCCTCGAGCCGCCGGCCCATGAGGATGTTGCCCGTCTCCCCATGGCGCAGCAACCCCTCCGGATTGGGGAAGGTGGCCCGGAAGGCGATGTTGCCCGTGGCGTTGTTGAAGTCGCTTTCGATGGCCGTGATCTCGCCTTCATGGCCGAACTCATCCCCGTTCGCCATGCGCAGACGGACCTTGGTGCCATGCCCGGCCACGGCGTTCTTCCGGTAGGCCAGGTATTCAGCCTCGGGCACGTTGAAGTACACCCACATGGAGCTGTTGTCCGACAGCTCGGTGAGGAGCTCCCCCTCGTCGAGGAGGCTGCCCTTCCGCACGTGGAAACGGCCCACGATGCCGCTGAAGGGGGCGGTGATCTCGGTGAAACCCAGATGCGCTTGCGCCTCGGCGAGCTCGGCCTTGGCCTTGTCATACCGGGCTTCGGCCAGCGCCAGCTCGTTGGGCGACACCACGTTGCTGTCGGCCAGCGCCTTGGTGTTGCGGTATTCGATGCCGGCGTACTCCGCCTCGGCCTCCGCCCGCTTCACCTCCGCCTGATAAAGCACCGGGCGGATCCGGAACATGAGCTGCCCCTCCCGCACCAGCTGGCCCTCGTCCACGAGCACGTCCTGCAGATAGCCCTTCTCCAACGCGCGCACCTCGATGTGCTGCACCGAATGGATCTGGCTGACGTACTCGTGCTGCACCACCGTATCGGTGACATACGCCGTGGTGGCGGGGTAACGGCCCAGCGCATGGCCCTCGTGCGCCTCCCCGGCCGGGTGCGCCCCGCAGCCCGCCATCACGGCGGTCAGCACGACAAGCGGCACGGCGTGGAGGATGGCGTGGCGCGATGGAACGCGGCGTGGAACAGCGCCCGGCGGATCGCCGGCGCAAGGACCTTGAAGACCAATGGAACGGGACATGGGATGAAATGATCGGGATCGGGAAGTGGGACGCACCATGACCAGTGCGCGGACCTGTTGTGCATCGCACGGCGGGCCGTGTCAGGCCGCATCGCGTGCACCCGTGGCGCGTGCGCAGGCGCAGGCCACGGCATCCGGCCTCAAGGCCGGGACCAGGAAGGGATCAGGGCGCCGAAGGATGGTACCCGCTCACGAGAGGCAGCGGGGGCACGGCCGCATCGCGGTCGCAAGGGCGTCCACCGCCGGGCGCCACGACCCGCACAGGGGGGCGCAGCGCCACCAGCGGACCGGCCGGGAGGTCCAGTTGCACATCCGGGCCGGACTTGTCGGTCGGGTCCTTCACCCCCAGGCCGATCACGTCCACCGACCGGTCCGCCAGGGCGGATGCCTGCATGGTGAGCGGAAGGCACAGCTGCACGCCCAGCATCAGCATGCTGGCCAGCATCAAGCGCTTCAACCAAGGGGGCGTTCCGGTGGGCATCGCCAAAAACGGCGGCGAACATAGAACGGCCCGTGCCGCACACCGCGGGCCTTAACAACTATTTATCATTTGCCCCTTGATCCCGGCATCCCCTTCGCGGGATACCTTGGCCCATCGATCCGCCCATGCCCAGACACCCCGCGCGTCCCATCGACCTGAGCTTCCTCGAGGGCCCGCGCAACCGCTGGCAGGAGTTCCGCACCGTGGTCAGCATCGCCCGCGAGTTCGTGCGCGGCTTCCGCAAACTGCACTTCGTCGGCCCCTGTGTCACCTTCTTCGGCAGCGCACGCTTCAAGGAGGACCACCCCTACTACAACGACGCGCGGGAACTGGCACGGCGCATCGGGCGGGTGGGCTTCACGATCATGACCGGAGGCGGCCCCGGCATCATGGAGGCCGCCAACCGCGGCGCACGGGACGTGGGCGCCCGCAGCGTGGGCTGCAACATCGTGCTCCCCCATGAACAGGCCGCCAACCCCTACCTGGACGTCAGCCTCACCTTCGAGCGTTTCTTCGTGCGCAAGGTGCTGCTGGTGAAGTACAGCATCTGCTTCGTGGTGATGCCCGGCGGTGCCGGCACCCTCGACGAGCTCTTCGAGACCATCACCCTGATCCAGACCGGCAAGGTGAAGGACTTCCCCATCCTCCTCTACGGCAAGGACTATTGGGGGCCGATGCTCCGGCAGCTCGAACGCATGGTGGCCGAAGGCACCATCGGCCGCCGTGAGCTCGAGTTCGTGTTCGTGGCGGACAACGTGGAGGAGGCCACCCACCTGCTGCAGGACAGGCTGGTGGCCATGTGGCAGGCCGCGCGGAAACGCAAGGACACCCCGAAGTGGTGGTTCCTGGAGCAGCGCGCCAACGGCCAACGTTCCGCTCAGACCAGCGCCCGCATCACCACCAGCAGCACTCCGTAGCGTGCAGCCTTCCCCACGAACATGAGCAGGGCCGTCGCCCACGGATCCGACCGCAACAGGCCCAGGGCGATGGCGATCGGGTCGCCGACCACCGGAAGCCAGCACAGCAGCGCCATCCACACGCCTCTGGGGCGCACCCGTTCCCGCCAGGCCAGCGCCTTGCCGGGGTCCGCACCGGTCCACCGCGCCAGCCGTGGCAGGTCGCCCAGCCGGCCCAAGCCGTAGCTGCTCATACCCCCGAGCCAGTTGCCCAGGCTGGCCGCCGCCCACAACGCTCCCGTATCCCACGGCCCCCGGGCCATGGCCGCGAGCACCGCCTCCGAGCTGAAGGGCAACACCGTGGCGGCCACGAACGAGGCCAGGAACAGCCCCGGCAACCCGAGCGCCTCCCACATCGGCCCCAGTTCCATGCCGCGAAGAACGGCGATCCGCACCCGCGTTGGTACTCCCCCTCGGTCACACCAGCCGGGCCCCGTCCGGCAGCGGCCGCTCCACCGCCGTGAGCACGATGTCGCCGTTCGCATCCGGGAAACCCGTGACCAGGCATTCGCTCATCACCGTGCCGATCTGCTTGGGCGGGAAGTTGAGGACCGCCACCACCTGACGGCCCACCAGCTCCTCCCTGCCGTAGTGCTTCGTGATCTGTGCACTGCTCCGCTTCACCCCGTGCGGACCGAAATCGATGGTGAGCACATAGGCCGGCCTGCGGGCGTTGGGCAGGTCCTCCGCAGCAACCACGGTGCCCACACAGAGCTGGACCTTCTCGAAGTCGTGCCAGGTGATCGGATCCATGGGCATCAGGTGGTCGGCCATCGCCGCTTCACCAAGCGATGGTGCCGTGTCCGGCAAAGATGCTGGCGATCGGGTGACTTGCCGCGGCGGTACGCCGGACGGGACCACGGGGCGGTGCCACCCCGACAACACCGGACCACGCAGGGCGGTCCGGACGGACCTTTGCACCGCCCGCCATGAACCGCACCCGCCCGAACCCCCGAACGGACCCGCGCTGGGTGGCTGCCCGCTACGACCGTGTGGCCTGGTGCTACCCGTGGTTGGAGAAACTCTTCCTCGTTCCCACCACCGCACGGCGCGAAGCCATGACCCAACTCATGGTGCAGCCGGGCCAGCGTGTGCTCATGGTCGGTTGCGGGCTTGGCCGAAGCCTTCCACGACTTGCGGCCCTGGTGGGCGATAGCGGCCGCGTAGTGGCGGTGGACCTTTCACCGGTGATGGTAGCGAAGGCGCGAAGCCTCTGCGCGCGACATGGCCTTGCGCTTGTTGACGTACGGTGTGAAAACTTATTGGAACACCTGGCCCCCTCCGGCTACGACCGCATCTGGTTCGAGTTCTCCTTGAACAGTTTCGGCGACCCGCAGGCCGCGTTGCAACAGGCGTGGTCGCTGCTGCGACCCGGCGGCCGATGCGTGGTGCTGGACGGTCGCTTGCCGCCACGACTCAACTGGCTGACCCGGCGCACCATGCCCGTGATCCGTTGGCTGCTGGAACGCACCGTGCTGGGCGATCCGGACATGGATCCTTCAAATGAAGTAGTACGCGCCGGTCGGTCGCATCAACTGCACTGGTTCCGCGGAGGCACATGGTTCGTGGCCACCATGGAGAAGTCGACGACGATATCCTGAGCGTCCATGTGCTCCGGCACACAACAGCCAACCTCCGGTCAATGTTCCGATGGCGAATGCTCAGCGCGCAACTTTGCATCTCCTTCTCAAGGGCCGGTCACCCGCCCAATGCCCACCACATCAAATAAAGCGGGATCCACATATACACGCTGTCCGTTCCTTCGGTCCGTGATCCGTACGATATCATGATCCTTCCAGAAGGGGCCGTGGAACATGGTATGCAAGCTCCAACGACCGATGTAGAGTTTGCCGATCACGTGCTCCACGGTGTATCGATCGTCCATGCCGCTTCGCTCTAGCTGTGCGGCCATCAACGATGCACATAGCGCGGAATAGCCGATGCAATTGGCCGGACCGCCTTTCATGAGCTCTGCAGGATCGTTGGACACGTGACCCATCGAGAAGTACAGTCTTGTTGTTGTGGCATCCAAGGCCTCGCTAATGGCTTCATCACGGCTCATGGTTGTACCGAACGCCGTATCAAGTGTCGCAATAGCTGCCCGCACACCGACAACCTTGTAGGTAACGATGGACCGGTAAAGCGTTCCGCGGAACAGCCAAACCAGAAGCAGGCCAACAAATACGAACAGGAACAGCCGCGCTATCGATCGCATGGCCTCAATACCCCCCGCCCCCGCCCTGCCCGCGTTCGATCGGGTGCCAGGTGGTCTTCACTTCCTGCGTGTCGAGGATGAAGTACGGGCTCTGCGCTTCATCGCTGCTCCAGTCGTTCACCTTCGGATACACCACGCGCTTCAGGTTGCACGTCGCGTCCTGATCGAGCATGCCACGCTCTTCATAGGATGGCGCCGCGACCACCACCGCATTGATGTCCATGTGCGTGGCCAGCGGCTTGAGGAGTTCCTTGCGTTGTCCGGTGAGCAGGTTCACCACGCCGCCGGGCAGGTCGCTGGTGGCGAGCACTTCGGTGAAGGTGACGGCCGGGAGCGGATGCTGTTCGCTGGCCACCACCACGCAGGTGTTGCCGCCCGCGATCACCGGCGCGATAAGGCTCACCAACTCCAGCAGGCCATTGCTTCCGCCGGCCATGATGCCCACCACACCCGTGGGTTCGTACACGCTGAAGTTGAAGTGCGAGGTGTTCACCGGGTTCACGCTGCTGAAGAGCGCCTGGTACTTGTCGCACCAGCCGGCGTAGTGGATCCAGCGGTCAATGGCCGCAGCCACTTCGGCTTCCGCCAGTTTCGGCGTGGCGCCATGCAACACCAGTTCATGCACGAACTGCGCACTGCGGCCCTCCAGCATCTCGCCGATGCGGTAAAGGATCTGGCCCCGGTTGAAGGCGCTGCGTCCGGCCCAGCCACCGAACGCGCTACGTGCGGCCACCACGCTGTCGCGCACATCCTTGCGGCTGCCGCGGCACACGTTGGCCAGCGGTTTGCCGTCGGTACCCTTCGGCTGGTAGTAGCGCCCGCTCTCGGTGCGGGGGAACTTGCCGCCGATGAAGATCTTGTAGGTCTTCATCACGGGCAGGCGTTCCGCTTTCCGCGCGGATCCGTTGGCGCCGTGGCCGTTCAGGTCGGCCTTCACCGTGGGCTTGCTCAAGGTCTTGCTCATGTTCGCATCGGTGCAGCCCGGACGGTAGGACCCGGACCGCGCTTCCAAAGCTACGGAGGCCGGGCGTGGGCCCTGGCGTCGTTCCGCGGAAGCCTTGGTCATAGGTCGGTCCCGGGATCTCCGTTCGCGTGGAGCGGCAACAGCTCCGGGACCGGCGGCAGGGTCGACCGGCGCCGGTCAAGGTCCACCGGGGATCTGCGCGCCAGACGTATCGTCGCACACGGCCATGGACGACAGGGCCCGATGCTGCAGCCGTGGAAGTACCTTCGTGGGGTGGACCGCGGTCAATTCCTGCTCAGCCTGGCCGGGCTTCACACGGCAGGTGCCGCCATGAGGATGAACGCCTTGGAGGGTTTGCTGGGCGTCACGCGGTCCAGCGAACGGATGCCGGTCCTGTTCCTGGGGCACGGCAACCCGATGAACGCCATCGAGGAGAACACATTCACGGCGGGTTTCCGGGCCATGGCCCGGGAGATCCCCCGCCCGCAGGCCATCCTGTGCGTCTCAGCGCATTGGGAAACGCGCGGCACCTGGGTCACGGCCATGGAACGACCCCGGACGATCCACGACTTCAGTGGCTTTCCGAAGGCCTTGTACGAAGTGCAATACCCCGCACCCGGTAGCCCCGCTCTCGCCGCGGAGACCAAGGACCTGCTGTCCGACACCTCCGTGGGCCTGGACCAACGCTGGGGCTTGGACCACGGGGCCTGGAGCGTGGTGAAGCACCTGTATCCCGAGGCCGACGTGCCGGTGGTCCAGCTGAGCCTGGACCGCGACATGTCCGCGGAACAGCACTACGCCCTGGCCCGCAGGCTGGCCCCACTGCGCGACAAGGGCGTGCTGGTGCTGGGCAGCGGCAACCTGGTGCACAACCTGCGCCTGGTGGCCTGGGACCGCCTAGAGGAGACCGGCTACGCCTATGATTGGGCACAGGAGGCACGGGAGCGGATGAACACCCTGATCCTGAAGGGCGACCACCGGGCGCTGATCGACCACCGCGCCCAGGGGCCGGCGTTCCAACTGGCCATCCCCACGCCGGAGCACTACCTGCCGCTGATGTACGCATTGGCCCTGAAGCGGAACGATGAACACGCCGCGCTGTTCAACGACCAGGCCGTGGCCGGATCGATCACCATGACCTCGGTGGTGATCCGCGATGCGTGAGCGTACCGGCCCGGTTCACCCCGCCATCCCGAGCACATTGCCCGCTTCGTCCATCCTGAGCGCCGGGTTGTAAGCGATCTCCCAGAGATGCCCGTCGGGATCGGCGAAGTAGCCGCTGTATCCGCCCCAGAAGACCTTCTCCGGCATCTTGGTGATGGTGACCTTGTGCTTCTTCAAGTGGGCAAAGAAGGCATCGACCTCTTTCTCCGATCGCAGGCATTGTGCCAGCGTGGTACGTGGGCCCCGCGCATCGTCCTTCACCTGCGCATCCTTCATCAGCGCGTGTTGCGGGAAGAGGGAGAGCACCACGCCGTTCAACCGGTACATTACGATGGCTTCTTCATCATGCATGGGTTCCAGACCGAGCACTTCGCCGTAGAATGTCCTGGAAACGCCGAGATCGGCCACCCCGAGGGTGACAAAGGAGAGGTAGGGTTCCATGGGAGGAAGATATCCACAGCTACATTGGCATGGACAAAACCCACACCATGTCCCGACACGTTACCGGTACCGGCGGCTGCCTGTTCAATACCGGCCATCGATCCGGAGCGGACCGGGTGGTCCGGGGATCCGTTCTGCGCCACTTCTTCCAACTGCTTGCGCTCGTCGGAGCCTTGGTCGCGCACGCGCAAACGCCCCCGATCCACGCCCAGCGTCCCCGCATGCTCGCCGATGGCGCGCGGATCGCCTGGATGCAGGCCAACCACCTGTTGCCCGGGGAATTCGGTGACACGTATGCGGAATTCCTGTACCGCTACGAGAACTGGTGGATCAACGACCCGCAGCTCTATCTGCTCGGTCCCGACAGCACCCAGTGGACCTGGGACTGGACCTCGGTCTATGCCACCAACGAGGCCGAGTTCACCGTGGCGCTGTGGCGTGTGGCCGGGGATCCGTTGAACCTGAAACGCTGCCGCTTCCTGGCACGGCAGGTGATCGGCCGGCTGGACACCGCCCACTATGCCACGATGGAATGGTACGCGGCCGAGGTGCTGCACCGGCAGATGAGCGCCGCAGGCATGCTGCTCCTGGACTGGTGTTACGACGACCTGCCTGTGCCGCTGCGCGATTCGCTGACCGTGGTGCTCTACGGCCAGGCGCGGGCGTTCATGCAACGCTTCATCCTCAGCACGGCGGGCACCAGCTACGTCTCCAGCCACAACACATGGAACTGCGTGTACGCCAACCAGAACGCCCTGGTGCTCGCAGGCGCCGCCGCGCTCACCGCACAACAACAGGACACCGTGCTGCAATGGCACCAGGTGGTGTACGACAAGTGGGTGAATGGATTCCTGCCCGTGTACGCGCATTATCGTGATGACGATGGCGGCTGGAACTGGGGCGCCGCCTACAGCATGTGGTCGCTGGTGGACCAGTACCAGTTGTTCGACAACATGCTCATCGCCACGGGCACCGACTGGTACAACGGCCTGCCCTGGGTCCAGGAAAGCATCAACCAATACTGGTATTTCATCCAACCCGACGGGAAGTCCATCCATTTCGGTGACGGGTTGACCCGCCTGCTGGGCGACCGGGTGATCTACCGCCATGCCGCACTGTTCCAGGACCCGCGCAGCCTGTGGCTGCAACAGACCTACGCCCAGCCGGCGTACCTGGGCGCCACGGTGTCGCTGTTCAGCAAGTTCATCTTCATGGACTTCGGCCTGCCCACCGTGGCCTTCCCCGCACCGCCGTTGGATTGGTGGACCGACAAGGTGGGCTGGAGCGTGAGCCGTTCCTCCTGGACCGACGATGCCACCCTGGTGAGCTTCACGTGCGCACCGAGCAAACGGGCCGCGCATGAACATCGCGACAACAACAGCTTCGCCGTGTTCCGCCGCACGCCGCTGTTGCTGGACGCCGGCCACTACGATACCTACGCCGGCACCCACATGCGCAACTACTACAACCGCAGTATCGCGCACAACACGATCCTGGTATACGACAGCACGGAGCAGATGACCAGTTTCGGCCAACCGGCGGCCAACGACGGCGGGCAGATCGACAGTCAGGCCCTGCAGGACCTGGACGACATCTTCCTGCCGCAGAACCAGCGCGGCGAATGGGTACAGTGGGCCTCGGGCGTCGGCTACCAGTTGAACATCGCCGACGCGGCCCTGAGCTACGACCCGGCCAAGCTGACCCGGTTCCGCCGCCGGCTGTTGTTCCTGAAACCGGACCGCCTGATCGTGCTGGACCACCTCGGCCTTGCGGGCGTGGGAACGGCGCAGCGTGATGTGCAGTGGATCGCGCACTTCGCCACGCAGCCCACCATGAGCGGGACGCTCCTGGCCAGCGCGGTGCCAGGACATATCGAGACCTTCGACGGCCGCGATCACCAAAGCACCAACGGCGAGGGCAGCGTGGCCCTGCGCACCCTGCTGCCGACGGCAAGCAACGCCACCCGCATCGGTGGCGCGGGCTACGCCTACTGGGTCGATGGGGCGGACCGACCACCGATCACACCGGTGGACACCACCTTCTACACGCCCGGGAACTGGCGCATCGAAGTCCGCCCCGCACAACCGTCGGACCCGCTCACCTTCCTGCATACCATCCGCACCGGCACCGACCAGGCACCCGCGCAACCGGGGGGCGAGGCCCTCGTGAACGCCACCACCATCGCCGTGGACTGGAGCGATACGCTCATCCTGTTCGCCGCTGACGGGGAGATCGGGCACATCGACCATCAAGTGCTTGATGTGCCCGGCGGACGCACCGTGCAGCTGTTCGCCACCGACCTGCTGGACGGCTTCTACTGCGTGCTCGTCAACGGCATCCTCGCCGCCAATACCATACCGACTGACGGTCACGGAACCCTGATGGTCCCGCTCGCTTTGGCCAGCGGCCAGAACACGGTGGAGGTGGTCGAATGTGCGACCGGCGTCGAAGAACCGGAGGCCGGCCCGGGCCTTCGCGCCTACCCGACCCCCGCCCGCGATGTGGTGCATGTCTGGAACCCCGCGCAACTGCCGCTGGATGCCGTACTGTTGGATATGGCCGGCCGGGCCGTGTGCACGGTGCACCTGGTCCATGGCGCCAACGTCCTGGAGGTCGCAGGTCTTCAACCAGGGTCGTACATCCTGCTCTGTTCCGACGGTTCACGCGCACGCCTGGCGCTGCACTGACCAACGGTCCCAGCCCAGGGTCCCGGAGATGTCGGGACTGTCGTGGCGTGTTCCAATCTTTCGGGGCGAACACCCCCTGCACCATGTCCCGACACGTCACCGGCATCGGCGGCTTCTTCTTCCGCGCCAACGACCACAAGGCGCTCGCCAAGTGGTACAACGACCACCTCGGCATCAACGACCAGGAGCATGGCTGGGTGTGGCAGCAGGATGCCGGGCCCACGGTCTTCTCGCCCTTCAAGCGCGACAGCGACTACTTCGACGCGAAGCAGCAGTTCATGCTTAACCTGCGCGTACAAGACCTCGATGGGTTGTTGAAGAAGCTCGAGACCGCCGGTGTACGCATCGATCCCAAGCGGCAGGACGAGGACTACGGCCGCTTCGCGTGGGTGTATGACCCGGAAGGGAACAAGATCGAGCTGTGGGAGCCGAAATAGACCGGCATGCGCCCACTCCGCTTCTCCGTCAACGTCACCTTGGATGGCGGCGGCGATCGCATGTTCGTGATCGCGGTGCAACACGACTTGCTCCGTCGTACTTTTCGTTCATGAGAGGATCCTCCTTCGATCCGAAGTTACACTGGGAGAACATCTATTCCCGGAAGGGTCTGGATGAGGTGAGCTGGTACCAGGCGATGCCCAAGGTGTCGCTCGACCTATTCAAGGAGTACCGTGTGCCACCAAGCGCTCGGATCATCGACGTGGGCGGCGGTGACAGCTTGCTGGTGGACCATTTGCTCAAGGATGGCTTCTCGGACATCACGGTGCTGGACATAAGTGGTACTGCACTGGCAAAGGCAAGGGAGCGCGTGGGGGCGTCAAGCCCATCGGTGCAGTGGATCGAGAGTGACGCGACCACCTTCGATGCCGTAGCCCCTTTCGATGTGTGGCATGATCGCGCGGTCTTCCATTTCCTCACTTCGGAAGCGGATGTGGACCGCTACATCGAACAGCTCTCGAAGCTGTTGAAACCAGACGGCCTCCTCATCCTGGCCACTTTCAGCGAGAACGGCCCGGAGAAGTGCAGCGGCATTCCGGTACATCGTTACAGCGAGGCAGAAATGACCGCCCGCTTGCAAAAGGTCTGCGACCGGATCAAGTGCTTCACGGTGGACCATGTGACGCCGTTCGACACGGTGCAGAACTTCCTCTTCTGTGCGTTCAGGAAGGCCGCGTTTTGAGCGGCCATGCGCTCCCTTCGCTTCTCCATCAACGTCACCCCGGACGGTTGCCACGACCACACCGTTGGGATCCCTGACGAGGACCTGCACCGGAACGCAGCGGCGTACATCGCCGGGACCGATGCCATGCTCCTGGACCGGAATACCAATCAGTTGATGGAGGGCGCGTGGCGGATGCCGGCGAACGGCGTCTGGCCCGACCGGATGCCGGAGTGGATGCAGCCGTTCGCGAAGACCATGGACGCAGGGAAGATGTTACATCCCGCCTAAGCGGGAAGTACCTTGTTTCGAGCACCGTCAATACCACGGAGTGGAAGACCGAGATGGTGCGCGGCGATCCCGCTGATGCAGGACAGGCTCTGGCGGCCTTCGCTCAACAGCTCAAGCAGCAGCCGGGAATGGGCATTGGCGTGGGCGGTGTGCAACTCGCGATGGCCTCGACGGAACTGGGCCTGATCGATGAGTACCTGATCATGGTGCATCCACGCATCGTTGGTCGCTGACCCACCTTGTTCGCGGGACGTACGAAGACGGTGGACCTGAAGCTCGTGGGCCGGGATGAGTTCAGTTCGGGGGCGGTGGCGTTGCGGTATGAGGTGAAGCGGTAGATCCACCTTATCGAGAACCTTTCGAGAACCAGGCCATCAGACCCGTTTCGGTACGTTTCTGCCGCTGTAGCGCCGTGCCCACTCGTTGAGTCGCATGAAGCAAGGACTCGACTGCCGCCACCTCAACAGGGTCGCGGCCTACCGCACCACCACCAACCGCACTTGCGATCGTGTGCCTTCGCGCGCGACCACCTCGATCCACCAGATCCCCGCTGCGAGCCGATCGGCAAGGTCAAGCCGGATCCTTCCGGGAGGCTCGTTGGACCGGAACCGTTCCGCACCGGCGGCATCGCGGACGATCACGATCGCCGGACCTTCCACACCTTCGATCACCACGGATCCATCGCTTGCCGGGTTCGGCACGCAACGCACCCGGTCCTTCCGATCCGCGGTCGGCACCCCGACACCCTGCGGATGTTCGTAGGCCCCGATGTCATGGCCGGAACCTTGGGGACGGGAGGTGTGTTCGATGTCATCCACGACATAGGCTAGTGCGATCCCCGCGTCCACACAGGGGCTGCCCGCGAGGATGGAGAAGTCCTCATTGAGCGGAGCGGTGAACAAGGGGTCGCCCGCGCTGTTGCCCGTGCCCGCAGGCATGGCGATCGGGATGTCATCGAAGCGGCAGTGCCCGAAGGCGTAGTTGTCGTCCTCCGGTCCGCTCTGCCAGGTGCCCACCCCGCTGATGATGCAGTTGACCAATGCGTTGTCGTGCACGTCGTCGTTCCAGTTGCGGAAGAAGGTGGTGGCGTTCACGAAGGTGCAGTTGGCCACGGTGTTGCTGTCGATGGGGCTGCCCGTGGTGTACGGCCCGAAGGGGGTGCTGTTGGAGATGGCCACCGTGGGATCCACGAACAGGCAGTTCTGCACCACGTTGTGCCGGCCGGCGTACTGCGCGCCACCATCCTCCGAGGTGTCGAACAGGTTGATGCCCGACCAGGCGCCGAAGGAGCGGATGCCCTGATAGGTGTTGTGGCTCGCACCATCGCGGATACTGACCACGGTACTGCCGTAGGCGGTGCAGTCCAGGAAGGTATTCCAGCGCACGTTGCGGTGCCGCACGCAGAAACCGTCGGAGGTGTTCACCGCGGTGCATCCTGTGAAGAGGTTTTGTTCGCCGCGCTCCTTCACGGTGAAGCCGTGGCCGTAATGCGCCAACTCGCCCATGCGTTCCATGTCGCAGTTGCTCACGGTATTCGAGTCGCCCACCACGATGAAGTAGTAATCCGTGGCGGTGTTCACGTTGTCCTGGCCCTGATTGCACACCGCCGTGCAATTGGTGAGCACGTTGCCATTGCCGAACACGGTGAAGGCCTCCGCAGCCGCGTTCATCACCAGGCAGTCGATCGCCTGGTTGGAATGGCCCGGCCAGCCGCTGTTGAAGCCCAGCGCGATGCCGATGCCCGAATAGTCGTCCAGCGTATCGCCCACCGCGGCCACGGTGATGTTCTCCAACGTGATGTGATCGGCGTTGTAGGTGATGATCCCGTACTGGTAGTACTTCAGCTGGAAGTTGCGTACCTCCACGTACCGTGACGCGTTGCTGAAATCGAAGCCCAGGCCCTGGCCGCGCGTGGCCGGACCGAGGAAGGGCATGAGCAAGGGGTTCAGCTGATCCTCCAGCACATCACTCTGTTGGGGCATATACCCCAAGGCGGGTGCATCACCAGGCACATTGGTATAACCCTCGAAGACCACAGGTGCGGCAGCGGTGCCCACCTTATCGAACTCGACCTGCTCGAAGCCGTAGTCGCCAGCCTTCACGAAGACCGTGTCTCCCGCGCCAACCGGCGAGCTGCTGCCCGCCGCGTAGGTGAGCGTGGCCCATGCGGTGGCCTCGGTGAGGCCGTTGTTCGTGTCGCTGCCGGTGGTGGTCACGTAGTACCGGGTGGCGCTCGCCTCCATCGCGAAGAAGATGAAGATCGCCAGCGCGGGAATGTGCCGGAGATCGAGGTGCGGACGTTTCATGGTTGTTCTGTTCGGCTGCTCTATTTCCTCAAGATCTTCTCCATCGCCCGGCCCTTGGCCAGCTCATCCACCAGCTTGTCCAGGTAGCGGAGCTTCTGCATCAGCGGGTTCTCGATGTCCTCGATGCGGTAGCCACAGATCACGCCGGTGATCATGCCCACGTTCGGATTCAGCTGTGGAGCCTCGGCGAAGAAGGTGCGGAAGTCGGTCTTGTCGGCGATCACCTTGGCGATGCCCTGCTCATCGTAGCCCGTGAGCCAGGTGATCACGGTGTGCAACTCCTGCACTGTGCGGCCTTTCTTCCCCACCTTGGCAACGTAGTGCGGATATACGCTCGCGAAGGGCATCGCGAAGACGCGTTCGTTGTTGGCTGCCGACCCCATGCTGCTTCAAAGTTGGCGAACGTGCGGATGCCGTTCGCGCAGGCACGCAGACCCACGCTCGAAGGCGCACGCCACGGACGGTTGTTCAACACCCAGCACGATCCGCGCCGGGGAGCACGGCCGGGGTCGGCAACCGGAGGTCGGACCCGGTGTGCCCACCCTTCAAGCGTTCCAGCGATCCGTTCGACGGCCGCCCGGCATGGCGGACCCGCGCCTGCCGCGGAAGCACCCTTCAAGGCACCTGGCCCGGCCGCACCGCCGTGGGCACGCTGCCACCGATGTTCACCAGGATGGGGTCGCGGTCGTTGCCGGCACCCGCGAACTTCGTTGTGCCGTCCATGTTGACATCGGTGCGGTGGTAGCCCATGGCCGTGGCCGTGGGCGATCCGCCTCCGATGTGCACGAGCACCGGATCGCGGTCGTTGGAAGCGCCGGCGTACTTCAGCCTGTTATCCCCGTTGACATCGCCCGCCCAAAGCATGCGCACACCGGCCTCGGTCCGCATGGCATCGTTCCCGAACAAGGCCACGCCTGGGTCGCTCAGGTCGATGGTGGTGAGCGATCCGCCCAGTTCGATCGGGTCGGCCGTCATGGCGGCCAGATGGTTGCGATGGCGCAGCACGATGTGGTAGGCGCCCGGCGGGGCCGTGATCCACGGTGCGCTGCTGCCGTCCTTGTCCACCACCTCGCCGCCGCGCAGGATCAGGCAGGAACGCGTGGCCACCACCGTGGCCGGCGCCGTGCCCGTGCGCAGTTCCACAAGCACCCAGTCCACCACCGCATTGAGACCGGTGGTCTGCAGCACCGCGGGCGCCACGCTCTCCCCGCCGCCCGCGCCCGCATGCACGAAGCCCAGCGCGGTGAAGGGCTCCACCAGCGGCAGCAAACCCTGCGCACGCAGGCTGTCGTGCATGAGCTCCTGCCCGCTGAGGTAGGGGCCTTGCAGGAAGGCGCGCAGCGGCACGCGCACGTAGGGTTCGCTGCACGCACCCGCCGGGGACAGCCGCAGGTACAGCTCGTCGAAGTAGCTGTCGTTGTCGGTGCCGGCCTGGCGGGTGCCGGTGAGCACCACACGCACGGTGCGCGTGCCCGCAGGCACGGCCACGTCGCTCATCACCTGCGTCCATGTCGCCGTGTTGCTCCCGATCTGCGGTGCGCCGCCCAGCACGACGCCGCCACCGTCCCGGAACTCCAGCTCCATGCGCGGCAGGTCGCTGCCCTGCCAGTTGGCGAACCACCCGCCGTAACGCACCGTGGCGGTGCCCGCATCCACCGCGGTCGCATGCACCGCGATGCTCACATCCTGGTACGCACTGCCGAAGGCGTTGTCCGTGCACAGCGCGCCCACGGCGAAATAGTGGGTGCCCTGGTAGGGCGCGATGCCCGCACATTGCCCGGCGGTGAGCGCTTCGATCACCCCCGCCGTGGCCGTCCAGTCGGCGATGCCGTTCTGCGCATCCCCGTTCTGGAGCAGGTTCGGCCCGAAGGAACCCGCCCCGGTGTGGAAGGCCAGGGGTGTGCTCCAGGCGCTCCACCGCAGGCTGCGGTCGCGGTACCGCACCCGCCAGTAGTAGGCCGTGTTCGGTTGTAGGCCCAGCACCCGCTCATCGGTGAGGTCATCGCCCGCCTGCAGGTCCTGCCCGTTGTAATGGTTCTGGTATTGCCGCCAGCTGTCGAGCACCGGTGCGGTCCAGTCGCCGGGATCGGTGGAGACCTGCCATTGGGCATCGCCGTGCCCATCGCCGTCCGCATCGAAGTATGGTCCGGCCTTGAGCACCACGCAATCGGGCGACACCGTGTCCTGGGCCGCGGGGAAGAGCCCCGTGGGCACCAACGGCGCGTTGTTGTAGCGGCGCACGGTGATGAGGTCCTCCAGGGTGTTGTCCTCGATGCTGTTCTCATCGCCGAGGCTGAAGCGCTTGACGGTGAAGCTCGGGTCGGCGCCGGCACGCACTTCGGTGAGCACGAAGCCATACTCGTCGTCGCTGATGTTGTGCTCGGCATAGTCGATCTGGGCGAACTCGCCCCAATGGTCGATGTTGCCCCCCGCGGTGGCCACGTTCACCATCACGTGGTCGTGGTCCCGGCTCTGCCCGCGGGAATAGGCGTGCGTGTGGCCGTAGAAGTGGATGCTGGGCTTCCCGCAGGTGCTGCTGAACTGCTCCATGAGCGCGATCACGTCACCGGTATAGTCCGTGTTGCCGTCGATCCACAGCTCGCTGTGGTGCGGGTGATGCATCTGGGCGAAGACGAAATCGATGTCGGGGTCGGCACAGGCATCGTCCAGCACCCCGTCCAGCCAGTCCAGCTGCGCCTGGATCCGGTACCCGGAATTGGTGTTGAGGCCGATGATGCGCACGTTGCTGTGGTCCTTGTACCACCAATGCTCCTCGTAGCCCGGGGTGCCGTTGTCGGGCAGCTGGAAGTAGTTGAAGTAGTGGGCCGAATTGTTCTCGTGATTGCCGATCGCCGGATAGACGGGCACGTAGCTGAACAGCGGGTCGGCCGCATCGAAGAAGGTGCTCTTCCAGGAGGCGTAGTTGAGCCCGTCCTGCACCAGGTCGCCCGGGATCACCACCATGGCCAGCTCCTCGCTCAGGTCCGGTCCCATGCTGTCGGTCACGTGGTCGATCACCCCGTTGTGCACCACCTCCCAGAACTTGGTGGGCTGGCCGCTGTCTTGTTGCATGTCGCTCATGGCCACGATGTTGGTCCCGGCCTCCGCGCCCGGCAACGCCGGGGTACGGAAGTGACGGATGCCCGAAATGGCCGTGCCCGTGACCGTGCGGTAGAAATACGCGGTGCCGGGGTTGAGCCCCGTGATGGTGACGGTGTGGATCTGCGCACTGCCCGAACTGGTGAAGGCACCGCCCGTGGCGGAGCTCCCCAGCGCCGGCGTGAGGCCGTACTCCACCATGCTCTGCGTGCCGCTGCTCGTCTCCCACAGGATGCTCATGCGGTCGGGCTCGGCATCCTGCAGGTAGGGTTGCACCAGGATGGTCTGCGCATGGGCGGTGAGCGCGGCATGCAGCAGGATGAACGCGGCGAGGGTGCGGAACGATGGGGCCATGTCGGCAAATTACGGGAACGGCGCCCATCACGACGTGCCGTCCGCGGGAGGTCCGGACCGGCCCCGCCCGGCGCTAACGCCCCACCGCCTCCAGCTCCTGCACCAGCTGCAGCAGGTCCTGCTTCACGAGCTTGATGGAGGCCTCCAACTGGTCGAACATGTCGCCCCGGGTCTCCAGCTGCCCGGCGTCGTACCGCCCCCCGTCGCCCAGGCACAGGGCCAGGTCGCCCTCGGGCACGGTGCCCTCCCCCGCCCCCCAACGCTCCAGCAGTTCCTGGCGCAGCGAACGCCGACCGCCGGCGACGGCACGGGGCTGCACCAGGCAGTACCACACCGAGGGCGGGAAGATGCCGTCGGGGTCGCTGCCCTCGTGGACCGCGCGCAGGGCGTTGCGTGGATGACGCAGCTCGGTGCGCGCGCCATCCAGCAGGATCGCGGCGCCCAGCGCGGCCTCGGCGATGCCGAACACGATGCCCGCACCATCGATGTTGCTGGTGCCGTCCTCGTCGAGCAGGTGGATGCCGGTGACCACCGCTCCGGTGGCGCCCACAGCGATGGCCGCGATCGTCAACCGCGTTTCGCGCCGGCTCCCGATCGCGTTCAACAGGTCGGCCAGCTGGCTCACCTTCTCCTCCTCGCAATCCAGCTCGGAGGCCAGCGCGCTGATCTCGAGCGAGGCCCTGTCGCAACGGTCCGCGATCCGGTCCTTGAGCTCCAGAGCCGCCAGCCGCTGCTCCACCGTGCGTTGCTCCGGCCGTGTGGCCTGCTGGGCGATGTAGGCGGGCAGCTCGGGCAGCACGCCGATCGCGTGGGCCATCCGCAGGCTGTTGGCACTGAAACGCGCCCGCACCGCATCGGGCACGGTGGTGCTGTCCAACGGTGCGATGGCCGCCCGCGCCGCAGGGCCTTCCGGCAGCCATGGGGTGCATCCGCCCTCCATCATGCGCTCCCTGTAGCGCGCCAGCTCCCGCTGACCGCAGGCGCACAGCAGCAGCGGCAGGAGCAGGACCGGCAGTCCTCGCACGAGATCCTTCATGCGGGTAAAGATCGCCATCATGACCCTCGGTGCAGCCTGTGCCGTGCCCTGGTCGCCGCCGAGGCAAGCCGCGCACGGCCACCCCGGCAGGCCTCACCGATCATCCGGGGAGACCGCCCGGAACGACCGGCCCCGCCCATCATGGTGCAGGCTGTCCGGGTAATAGGCGTTGGCCTGCCGGATGAACTCATCGCCCCGGATGAACATGTCCATGCTGACATCCTCGATGCGGTGCACCCCGCAGGCCGCCATCAGTTCCATCACGGCATGCAGCGTGTTGCGGTGGAAATGGTACACCCGCTCGGCCTTGTCGGTGACCACCAGGCCGCGCGCCAACGAGCGGTCCTGCGTGGCCACCCCCGTGGGGCAGGTGTTGGTATTGCAGCGCAGGGCCTGGATGCAGCCCAGGGCGAACATGAAGCCGCGGGCGCTGTTGCACAGGTCGGCCCCGTTGGCCAGCATCTTCAACACCGAGGAGGCGGTGAGCACCTTGCCACTGGCGATCACCCGGATGCGGTCGCGCAGCCGGAAGCGCTGCAGTGTGGTGTGGACGAAGATCAGGGCCGGACCGATCGGCAGGCCCACGCTGTCGTTGAACTCCAGCGGTGCCGCCCCCGTGCCACCTTCCGCGCCGTCCACGGTGATGAAATCGGGCAGCGGTGCCCCGGCGGCCATGGCCTCGCAGATCGCGATGAACTCCTCGGTGCGCCCGATGCACAGCTTGAACCCCGTGGGCTTGCCCCCCGAGAGCGTGCGCAGCTCGTCCACGAAGCGCAGCAGGCCGGCCGCATCGCTGAAGGCCGCGTGGCCGGGCGGGGACAGCACGGTGGTGTGCGGCCGCAGATGCCGGATGCGGGCGATCTCCGGCGTGTTCTTCGAGGCGGGCAGCACCCCGCCATGGCCCGGCTTCGCACCCTGTGAGAGCTTGAGCTCCACCATGCGCACCTGCGGCAGCACCGCCTTCTCCCGGAAGCGCTCCGGGTCGAAACGGCCGTCCTCGGTGCGGCAGCCGAAGTAGCCCGTGCCGATCTGCCACACCAGGTCGCCCCCATGGCGCAGGTGGTACTCGCTGATCCCGCCCTCGCCGGTGTTGTGGTAGAAGCCCCCTTTGCGCGCCCCCGCGTTCAGGGCCAGCACCGCGTTGGCGCTGAGGGCCCCGAAGCTCATCGCCGAGATGTTCAGCAGGGACGCCTCGTAGGGCTGCGTGCAACGCGCCCCGCCGATCCGCACGCGTGGGGGCGCCTCCTGCACCGGCGCCGGGTAGATCGAATGGCGCAGGCCTTCATAGCCCTCGGCGTTCAGGTCCAGCAAGGTGCCGAACGGCGTGGTGTCGCTCACGTTCTTGGCCCGCCGGTACGCCAGGTTGCGGTGCTGCCGGCTGAATGGCCGGCCGTCGGTGCTGCGCTCGATGAAATACTGCTGCAGCTCCGGGGAGATCAGCTCGAAGAAATAGCGCAGATGGCCCAGCACCGGGAAGTTGCGCAGTACCGTGTGCCGCTCCTGCCGCATGTCCACCAGGCCCAACAGCACCAGGGGCAGCACCACCGCATAAGCCCACAGCACGCCGGGCCGCACCAGGGCCACCAGGGCGATGAGCACCGTGAGGCCGATGCTGAGCCGCAGGAACAGCTTCCTCATCGGCGCCGCGTGTTGTGGCGATGAACGCCCATGGCCCCGTCAGACATGCGCCGCAATGGCTTCATGCAACGCCCGGACGTTGCGGTCGATACTGTTCCGCTGCCCCACCAGCACTTGCTTGAGCCGACCCGGGCCTGCGGCGGCGATGCCCTCGTCGTAGAGGTCCCGCAAGTGCCGCTCGCCGCGTTCAAGCTCCCCCAGCACCTCCGCCGCCGCAGGATGGCCGATGGCGTCCCGCACGCGGACACGGATGTCGTTCAGCAGGCCGCCAACGCTGGCTGCCGGCTCCAGCTCCTCCCCGTCCAGCGCCGCCTCGTGCACCAGGGCCGCCATCATGCCGCGGCGCTCCGAGCAGATGCTCTCGATCAAGGCGCGGTCCCTTGCCAGGGCTCCGCCTTCGGCCAGTGAGGCGTACAACAGGCCACTATCGCCCAGGAGGGCATGGATCTTCCGGAGTTGCGCTTTCATGGTCAGTGGGTCGCCATCCCTCCGCCGTCGCCCGGCCCGACCTGCGGTACGGCGACCTGCCGCACCACCACTGGCCCTCTCGGCGGTGCGAGCTAAGATAGGCCCGCGACCCTCCGGAGGCGTCGGATCTTGGGAACTTTAACACCGGTCCCGCAGACGCACCCGCCCGCGCCGACCTACTGCAGCACCAAGCGCTGTTCGCTGCACCGCGCGCCTTCGGTGACGCGCAGGAGGTAGGTGCCCGCGCCTACATCGCCCGGGTCGAGCTCCAACACCGCACCGGTGGTCAGGGTCCGTGCAACGCCGAACACGACACGACCCGTGAGGTCCACCAGCTCGATGCGCGCAGGGCCTCCCGCACCATCGTACCGAAGACCGAACCTGCCCGCGCTGGGATTCGGATACACCGACCAGGCGGAGCCGCCGGTCCGCTCCGGGATGCCGATGCCGATCCCCGGGCCCTCCACCACGCAGATCCCGAACGTGGGCACCGCCGGATAGCCGGGCGCCCAATCATAAACGCGCACCAGGTAGCTCTGCCCCACGGTGAGCCCCGTGGCCACGATCTCCTCCAGCTCGTTGGAATAGGTCTCGTCCGCACACGCCAGCTCCACCAGGCTCCCGCAGGTCCCGCTGTAGAGCTGCACCACCGCGTTGAAGCCGGTGCTGTTCGAGCCGTCGCCGTCGTCGGTGCCCATCACGCCGATGGCCATGGTGGACGCGGTGGCCTCGAACGAGAACCAGACATCGTCGTTGGAGAATCCCGTGGTCCCGTTGCAATCCACGGCCGGCTCGGATTGTGTGCCCCCGTCGCTCGTGTAGGTGGCCAGGTCACACCACGGGCCGGGCACCACCGCGATGGCGTTCATGCAGTCATCGTTGCTCGGGGGCGGGGCACAGGACTCCGCGCTCACGACGATGTTGTAGGATCCCACCGCCGGGGCGTTCTCGTTCAGGAGCACCGGGAGGTAGTACGTGCCGGCCGGCAGCGCCACGTAATACACCGTGCCGTTCCCGTTGCCACATTCGGTGTAGTTGTAACTGAAGAACTGGACATAGTCCGAGCCCGCTGGACAGCTCGGCGAGAGGAAGGCCGCCACCCCCGCGAACGCCGGCGTGGTCCCGCAGTAGGACACCACGACATCCGCACAGCCCGAAGTGCTGAACTTATGCCACACGCAGGGACCGATGCCGTCCAGGGCGCTTCCGGGGACGAAGTCGCCCGTAGCCGTGGCCCCCGTGTTGTCGCCGGTGAAGGTCAGCGAACCGCCCATCGGCAGCGGCTGGGCCACGGCCGTGGCGCAATCGTCATTGGGAGGGGTTTGTGCGACCGCCATGCCGACGGTCCCGAGGATCGCACCCATCAGGGTGCGTGCGCGGAGATGTGTCATTGGGTATGCCGGCACGCCGGCAGGGATGATCGGGGACAAAATAAATCCGCTTCTGCGAAGATCCGGAGGTCATCGGCCGAATGGACGGATGGCCGCAAAGGCGGACCGGCTGCTGATCAGACCGGCCTCGTCCTACGGGTACTCGCCGGCGATGAGCATGCGGAAGACGCATTCGTTGTTGGCGGCGGGTTTCATACCCACAAAGTTGATCTCCAACAATGGCTTGATCAGCGCGGGCCCTACTATCAGGCCAGTACGAACGGTAGATTGGCCAAATGAAAGGAGTGGTCGACCTGGCCTTCTTGCGTACAGGCCATGCGAACGCAGGGCTCGAAGTGACTACGTGGCAGGCCCTGCGCGCCAAGAAGATCGACGAACTGCTGCGAAAGCCCTCAAGGCCCGAATTCTACACCATCCTGCACATCACGGAAGGCCGCGCCCTGCATGAGATCGACTTCCAGCCGCACGCCCTGCGCCACCACGACTCCATCTTCATCTGCAAAGGCCAAGTGCACCGGTTCGACCTGCGCTCGCGGTTCGACGCGATCATGGTCATTTTCACCGAGGACTTCCTCCTGCGCCACGGCCAACGCGTCCTCACCCTGGCCGACAACCGCCTGTTCAACTACCACCTCCATCCGCCGGTGCTGGACCGGTCCGTGGCCCGCAGCGAAGGACTGACACCGCTGTTCGAAGCCCTGCACGACGAATACGTGCGCACCGGAGATCGTAGCCCGGCCGTGCTGCACAGTTGGCTCGAGCTGCTCCTGCTGAAGGCGGAGCGCGGCAAACCGGAGACCCCGGTGGCCCGCATCACCGGACGCGACTATGCCGAGTTCCTGCGTTTCACCAACCTGGTGGAAACGGACCACGTGCGCACCCGGCGGGCAGAGCACTATGCGGAGCGGATGGGCTGCAGCCTGAAGACCTTGAACGCCCTGTGTCGGCGCGCCACCGGACGCACGGCGAAGACCTTCATCGATGAACGCACGGTGCTCGAGATCCGGCGCCACATGAGCGTGCGCGACAAGAGTGTGAAGGAGCTGGCCTTCGAAATGGGATTCGAGGATGCGAGCAACCTGGTGAAGTATGTGAAGCGGCTCACGGGCAGGACGCCGGGCGAGCTGCATCCGTGATCCGGGTGAAGGGCGATTTCTACCATTCTTCGTCCGGTTTGTATAGCGCCTTTCGCAAGCCGTGGCGGTTGCTTTGCACCGTCAACCAACACCGATGAGAACAGCGCTCACCCTGGGCATCGCGCTCGCCGCCTGCGGCAGCCCGACCACCACAACGACCGAACAACCCCAACAACCACAGACCATGGACACCACGACCGCCATCAGCAACAAACAGATGGTCACCGAACTGCTGCGCAGCATCCAGACCGGCGACCCGAAGCCCATCGCGTACATCAACCCCGACAAATACATCCAGCACAACCTCATGGCCGCCGACGGGCTGGCCGGTTTCGGGGCGCTGCTCAAAGCGTTGCCGCCCGGCAGCGCCAAGGCCGAGGTGGTGCGTGCCTTCCAGGACGGCGACTACGGCTTCGCGCACACCCGCTACGATTTCTTCGGGCCCAAGGCCGGCTTCGACATCTTCCGCTTCGAGAACGGCCGCATCGTGGAGCACTGGGACAACCTGCAGGAGATCGCCGCGCCGAACCCCAGCGGCCACACCCAGTTCGACGGACCCACGGAGGCCACCGACCTGGACAAGAACGAGGCCAACAAGGCGCTGGTGCGCGACTTCGTGCAGAACATCCTGGTGGAGGGCAAGATGGAGAAGCTCGCCAGCTACTACGATGGCGACAACTACATCCAGCACAACACCCTGATCGGCGACGGCCTCAGCGGCCTGGGCAAGGCCCTGGGCGAATGGGCCAAGCAGGGCATCACCATGAAGTACGACACCATCCACTTGGTCCTCGGCGAAGGCAACTTCGTGCTGGTGGCCAGCGAAGGCAGCCTCGGCGGCAAGCACACCGTGTTCTACGACCTGTTCCGGGTGCAGAACGGCAAGATCGCCGAGCACTGGGACACCATCGAAACCGTGCCGCCACAGAGCGAATGGAAGAACGCGAACGGCAAGTTCTGATCGCCGCTCGGTGAAAGGCGAACCCCTCGGCCATGCGCCGAGGGGTTTTGCTTTGAGGCAGGCAGAGGCAGGGGCGGCGGAGAAGGCCACGAATGGCCTGCGCGAGTTCCAGCGCGGGGTGACCGGCAACAAGTGTGGCGCATCTACCGGTTCGAGGAGTTCTTCAAGGTGTTTATGTGTTCCGAAGCAGCTCAAGTGTCCGCACCAGTGCCGGCGACTCCACCGGCTTTCAATCACAAGAGCGCGGAGCTCTTCACACTGCCGTGGGCCTGCCTATCAACGCCGCCGGCCCCAGCGCTTGGGATCGCGCCTGGTGTGAAAGACACTGAAGACAACGACCGCATCCTTCACTACACGGAAGACGATGATGTACGGGAAGCGCTTGAGGTTGATCTTCTTGTAGGGTCCCCGCCACTTCGCAAAGCCTTCGGGGCGCTCACGCAGGAAGGCGAAATGTTCCTCTACCTCATCGTGGAACTCCTCGCCCAGTCCGTTCCGCTGCTGCTCATACCAGAGGTAGCTTTCGATGAACTCGTCGCTTGCACGGTCCCGGATCTCCAACCGGAAACTCATGCCTTTTTCGCCTTGCGCGCCATCTCCCGCACTTCCTCCCAGGTGTAGCTCTTGCCTTCCCCGCGCTTGTATGCGGCTTCACGCTCCTTCACGATGTTGTAATGCTCGTCGGTGAGGTCCTCATCCTCCACCTCCTTTGCCGACCGGAACAGATCGGCCACCTTCCTGAGCAGACCTTCATCGGTGGTACGCAGCAGGCGTTCGATCAGCTGGAGTTTGAGGGATTCCGTGGACATGGCCCAACGAAGATAGGTTGACTTTGAACGGCAGAATGGGTCTTGGCAGCCTATCTTTGGGAATAGCAGAACCGCCATGAGCGCGATCGACCTCCGCACCGAGATCATGCAATTGTTGCAGAAAGAGCGCAACGAAAGCATCCTGGCCACCATTCGCGCCTTGCTCACCCGCGAAGACAAGGAAGGAGCCTTCGAGATCACGGATGATGAACTTGCAGAGTTGGAGGAGATCGACCGCAGGCGCAAAGCCGACCTGGATACCTACGTCAGCCTGGATGAGGCCATGCGCACGATCCGTGAAGGTCGGCGGGCATGAACCATAAGCTCAAGATTCGGCATACCAGCCACCGAGCGAGCAAGCACTTTGGGCCGTAGAGGAAGGTTCAGAGAGTTTCCGGTTCGTATCGGCCCCGCGCCGTGGTCGCCGAGTGTGATGGTTGCTACAGCCTGCCTGGCGGAAATTGATCATTGGTACGAGCGTGAAGGCTCGCGTCATTCAGGGGAGTTCCACCCCTGATTATTTTTGACACATGCGCATGAAGGAACCCGTGGTTACCCGCAAAGCCTTGCTCAGGAGCGTGAAGGAACTGCCGGAGCAAGTGCCCGTGGATGAGTTGATCGACCGCATCCTGCTGCTGAGCAAGATAGAGCGTGGGCTGGCGCAATCGGCCAAGGGTGAGGTGGTCTCCACCGCCGAGGCCGGCAAGCGTCTGCGTAAATGGTCGAAGTGAACTGGACCGTTGATGCTCTCACGGACATAGACGGCATCGCAACATTCATCGCCCGCGACTCCCCACGCAGTGCGCAAGACATGGTGGACCGGTTCTTCGATGCCGCCGACCTGCTTGTTGACCACCCGCTCAGGTAAGCCTGTTGGCGAGGTTGGTAACCCGGCCGTGCGAGAACTGCTGGTGGGCAGCTACCGGCTGATCTACCTCGTCGTAAACAGGGAACGAATTGATGTGCTCACCGTGCATCATCAGAAGAGGCGGTCGCCAAGAACGACGATCCTGAAGCGGATGAGGAAGCGGTGAGGCCGCACCCCGCGCGCGGCTGATCATCGCCCATCGTGCAGGGCTTAAAGTGACCGCCCAGGTCCCGCGCCGTAGCCGCCGAGCGAGATGGTTGCTGTGGACGAGTAGGCGGGGCGTGGAGGTGTATCATTCATTGACACGCGTATGGGTGCTCGTACCAAGCGCTGGCTTGGTATTACACCAGAACTTGTACATTGCACGAACGATGACGTCCTGTCCAGGACGTCGAGCAGGATAACTGATAATGATCGCGACCATGAGAACTTCTCGAACCCTAGCTATCACTCACACACTTCTGACTTCTTTGGCATTGAGCGCCCAGCCCGCTATTGAATGGCAGAAATGCCTCGGCGGGACTGGCACAGAATTCCTATATGACTTGGCGAAGGCGGCCGACGGCGGGTATTACGTCGCTGGGGGTACGACTTCCTATGATGGTGATGTCACCGGATATCATGGCGGAGGAATACCTCCCTACCCGGATATTTGGGTAGTGAAACTCGACTCTACAAGTACCATCGAATGGCAGAAATGCCTTGGGGGCACGAACGAGGAACGCGCATACGCGATCACAGGAGCTTCTGATGGGGGTTGTCTAACCGTGGGCTACACTTGGTCGAACGATGGTGATGTGGTCGGGAACCACGGCTCGGATGCTTGGGTCGTGAGACTGGATGCGGCAGGTGGACTGGTAGCGCAACATTTCATTGGCGGAGCGGGCGGAGACGTCGGCCGCGCTATACAAGGCACTTCGGACGGCGGTTTTGCCTTGGCCGGGTCCACCTCATCCAACGACGGCGACTTTAGCGGCAATCATGGTGGTGTGGACGGTTGGGTCGCGAAACTGGACGCCGATGCGGCGGTACAATGGCAGCATTGCTATGGCGGATCAGCATTGGATGAACTGTGGTCCGTTCAGCAGACTAATGATGGCGGTTATGTTGTTGCGGGCCGTACGTATTCCAACGACGGTGACGTCAGTGGCCATCATGGGAGCATGGACGCATGGGTACTCAAGCTCGATGGCGCAGGGACGATCCTATGGCAAAAATGCATGGGAGGTAACGGTGACGATGAGTTCCGCTCCGCCCAGCAGACCAGTGATGGTGGATTCATCTTGGCCGGATCGACAGGGTCGAACGATGGTGACGTGATCGGGTACCACGGGGACAATGACGCATGGGTTGTTAAACTGAGTGCTAACGGCGACCTCCAATGGCAGAAAAGCCTTGGGGGCTCCCAAGGAGATGGCGGGAACGCTGTCCGACAAACAACGGACGGCGGATTCATCCTGACCGGCGGGACCACCTCCAACGATGGTGATGTAAGTGGCTTTCATCAGGGGTTTGGTGTGTCCGACGCATGGGTCGTGAAACTGAACGATGTCGGCACGCTGGAATGGCAAAAATGCTTGGGCGGCACGAGTCCAGAATCAGCGCATGCGATCGAGGAGACCAGTGCTCAACATTATGTAATGGCAGGATACGCATGGTCCAATGACGGCGACGTGAGCGGCAACCATGGTGGCTTTGACGGATGGGTCGTGAAACTCGGCCTGGGTGAAGTAGGTGTCGTGGAAGAACCGCGAACCCCGTTCACGATCACACCCAACCCGACCCGGTCAACCCTCACTATCACACTCCCAAGAGGCCCATCCGTACCAGAAATAGTACTCATGGACGCGACCGGTCGCACGGTCATGACGCAGCCAACAGCCACCAGTACCGCTTCCTTGACGTTGGACCTTGCGGGTCAGGAAAGCGGAATGTATCTCGTGCAGCTACGCTTCGCTGACGGGACACGGGCAGTAGAACGCGTGGTGAAGGAATAACGACCCAGGGTAACTTTTTGGCTCGCGTGAGGGGGCGAAGCGGCAGCCCTGCGCAGGCGCGGACTTGCGGCCGCGAGCAGCGAGGAGGCGACGAAGGAGCCACCGGAGCGCCGCGACCGCTGGCCGCGACAAGTTAGGCTATAGCGGAGCACCCGACCCGCCTTCGCCAAGGCTTCGGCGGGCAGGCCCGCGCGCTGCAAGCCTTGGTAAGCGGGACACGCCCAAACCATCTCAATTCAACTTCAAATACGCCCCCAGCCCATGCACGCCGCCTTCGCGCCCATACCCGCTTTCCTTGTAGCCGCCGAAGGGTGAGGTGGGGTCGAATTTGTTGAAGGTGTTGGCCCAGACCACGCCGGCGCGGAGCTTGGTGGTGAGGTTGAAGATCTTGCTGCCCTTGTCCGTCCACACGCCGGCGCTGAGGCCGTAGGGGGTGTTGTTGGCCTTCTGGATCACCTCGTCCATGGTGCGGAAGGTCTGGATGGCGAGCACGGGGCCGAAGATCTCCTCCTGGGCGATACGCGCGCTTTGGGCCACGTTGGTGAAGAGCGTGGGGCGGCACCAGAAGCCCTTGCTGGGCAGTTCGCAGCTGCTCTGGTAGAGCTCGCTGCCCTCGTTGATGCCGATCTTGATGTACTTGTTGATGGTGCCGAGCTGCTCGCGGCTGTTGATGGCGCCGATGTCGGTGTTCTTGTCCAGCGGGTCGCCCACCACCAGGCTCTTCATGCGGTGCTTGAGCTTGCGCACCACCTCGTCGTGCACGCTTTCCTCCACGTAGAGGCGGCTACCGGCGCAGCACACGTGGCCCTGGTTGAACCAGATGCCGTTGACGATGCCTTCCACGGCCTGGTCGATGGTGGCGTCGGCGAAGATGATGTTGGGGGCCTTGCCGCCGAGCTCGAGGGTGAGCTTCTTGCCGGTGCCAGCGGTGGCGCGCTGGATGAGCTTGCCCACGGCGGTGCTGCCGGTGAAGGCGATCTTGTTGATGTCCGGGTCGTTCACCACGGCGGCGCCGGTGGCCCCCGCGCCGGTGACGATGTTCACCACACCATCGGGCAGTTCGGCTTCTTGCAACAGCTCGGCGAGCTTGAGGGCGGTGAGCGGCGTGGTCTCGGCGGGCTTCAGCACCACGGTGTTGCCGCAGGCCAAGGCGGGCGCGATCTTCCAGGCGGCCATCAGCAGCGGGAAGTTCCACGGGATGATCTGCCCGGCGACGCCGAGGGGCGCCACGGGGCGGTTGGGGAAGGCGTAGCCGAGCTTGTCGGCCCAGCCCGCGTAGTAGAAGAAGTGGGCGGCGGCCACGGGGATGTCGAAGTCGCGGCTTTCACGGATGGGCTTGCCGCCGTCCATGCTTTCGATCACGGCGAACTCGCGGGCCTTCTCCTGCAGCAGCCGGGCGATGCGGTACACGTACTTGCCGCGCTCGGCGGCGGGCATCTTGCGCCACACGGTTGGCCTCGGCGATGCGCGCGAGCTTCTGCTCGTTGGCGGGGTTGATGGTGTCGAAGTACTTGCCGGACTTCGGCTTCACCCACTTGCCGCCGATGAAAAGCTCGTACTGCTCGTTGATCTTGACGTGGTCCTTGCTCTCGGGTGCGGGGGCAAGGGACCAGTCGAGGGACTTTTTCTTGGTTGCCATCGTGAGCGAAGGTAGCCGCCCACCCCGACATGATCAGCGCTCCACCACGAAGCGATGCACGGAATCGCCCACACGAACAAGATGGAGCCCAGTGCCGCACGACGCCATCGGGATCCGTGTGCGTCCAGTGCCCAACATGCCCCGTTGCAGCTCGCGGCCGCTCGTATCCATGACGATGAAGCGCACGGGGCCACCGTTGTTCTCGATCACCATGTGCTCGTCCACGAGGGTGTTGACGATAGCGATGGACCCGGTGCCCGGCTCACCGATCCCCATGCTCAGGAATTGGAACGGCGGTGAGGTGTTCACACAACCGAAGGAATTCATCTCCACGGTGTATGTGCCGTTCTGCGTGGGGGTGTGCGTGCTCGCCGTTGCGCCGCTGATCGGCGTTCCATCGAGGAACCACTGCACGCTGCCGCCGCCACTGACCACCAGGTCCGGAAAGTCGTAGGAGATCACGGGCAGCGCATTGGCTTCCACATCGAGGCTGAAGCGCACCACCGATCCGTTGCCATTGTTGTTGTTCGCGCCGTAGGCGACCAGGTCCCCACCACCGAGCCGGAAGCCGTTCGCGAAACTGCGGTTGGCGAACGGCGATTGTAGGACGCCGTTGGTGCCGAAGCCCGCCTCGGGTTGCCCGTCGGGTGTCAACCGCAGGATGGCGCCAGGTCCATTGGTGATGTTACTGAGCCGGTAGAAGAGCAGGACGCTTCCATCGTCGTCCATCCACAGCCCACTGCCCACTGGATTACTGCCGGTGACCTGGACAATGCCATTGGTGCCGTAGGTGGGATCGATGGAGCCATCCTCGTTGAATGCTGCAATGCTTGGACGCGTATCGCCGTTGTGCGCGCCATAGCCCACGAGGAATCCGCTGCCCGGTCGGCGTACCATGCTCCAGTCCTTGGATCCATCCGGACTGCCCAACGTGCTGGTGGAAATGGTCGGATGCAGCGCCAGGCCGTTGGTGCCGAACGCAGGATCGGGATCGCCATCGGGCAGGAAGCGCGCGAGCGCCATGAAGGTGGGATCAAAGGCACTGGTACCCACCAAGGCGGCTATCGTCACGGATCCATCGGGATCCATCACCGCACCAAGGTCCTCATGGAATGGGGTGTAGCCCACGGGCATCTCCGCACGACCGTCCGCTGAGTAGCTGGTATCGAGCACACCCGTGGCCGTGTAGCGGAACACACCGATCTGCGAATAGCCGATGATGGCAGCGAGGATGCGGCCATCCGCATCGATGAAGACGTTCTGCACCTTGCCTGCAGCCGAGCCCGCGGAGAAGCCAGCATTGTTGTAGCCGGTCCCGTTGAAGGTGCTGTCCACGGAACCATCCGCGTTGTAACGCCACACGCCAGGGAACTGGCCGGAGCCCGCATTACTGGCGGCGATCAACCCGGCCCCCACGATCTTGCCATCGGCCTGCAGCGCCATGCTACTGCAGATGGTGCGCTGCTCGAAATGATGCACGAGCACACCGTTCTGTCCGAAGGTGGGATCGAGCGCGCCACAAGCCGTGTCGATCCGGGCCATGCATGCAACGTAGGGGAAGCCATCACCACCCCATCCTGCCAGCAGCAACTTCCCGTCGGGCTGTAGCGCATGGCTCTTCAGGAATGAGGTCTGTCCGGGCAGGATGTTGATATCCGCGCAGCCATTGGTGCCGAAGATGGTGGCAGGTGATGGGGTTTGGCCGTAGGCGCTGCTGAGGGCGATGACGGCCACAAGGGAGAGGGAAAGTAGTCTGTGCATCGGGTTCTTGATCCTGGACCGAAGTAACCCCAAGCCGCTCCCCAGCACAATATAACTTTGGTTAGGGTCTGCCGGTGATGACGTGGTGCGCATGATGGACCAGGAACCCATACTGATCCATCAATGGACCGTTCGCAGTCAAGGCCATCCAATGCGACCATACCACTTAGTTGGCCTCGGCGATGCGCGCGAGCTTCTGCTCGTTGGCGGGGTTGATGGTGTCGAAGTACTTGCCGGACTTCGGCTTCACCCACTTGCCGCCGATGAAGAGCTCATATTGCTCGTTGATCTTGACGTGGTCCTTGCTCTCGGGTGCGGGGGCGAGGGACCAGTCGAGGGACTTTTTCGTCTTTACCATGGAGAGCGAAGATAGCTTGGCTGCGGAGCAGCTCACATCAGCGGCGGCCCCACCACCGGCATGTGGTGCGCGGCTGCGGCCTTGCCCAATGCTTCGATATCCGCAGGCGAAGGAGCGGAGGGCGTCGGCAATTCGGCGCGTTCCGCTGGCCGCCACATCGCCCGCAGGAAGAACTCGAAATCGCGCCCGGTGGTGATGCTGAAGAAATGGCCCGTGTCGGAATCGCAACGGAAAGTGTGCGGCGTGCCCTTGGGAATGAACACCACGTCACCGGGATCTTTCTTCAGCTCCGCATCACCCATGCGGAAGGTGAAATGGCCTTCGAGCAGGTGGAAGATC